>CAYJAF010000053.1:0-18369 GCA_964368195.1 uncultured Thermodesulfobacteriota bacterium | reverse complement strand
CCGTTCTTTTGACGGGGTCACCTTCTTTGATGTGTTCCACGTCACCTAAAACGGCCACGCCGACGCTGTCCTCTTCGAGGTTAAGCACCATGCCTAAAATGCCGTGGGGGAATTCCAAAAGCTCCATGGCCATGGCTTTTTCCACGCCATACACTTTCGCCACACCGTCACCGACTGAAACCACAGTGCCGGTTTCCGCCAATTCCACTTGACGTCCGTATTCGCTAATCTGCGATTTAATGATTTCCGAAATTTCTTCAGCTCTAATGGCCATGCTGTCTCCTTGGCGGATGAAGTCTTCTACCCCGGCTATCGCCAGTAATCGGGGAGTTTATTATAAAAGATCTGTGAGCTTATCAGCTCAAGACGAATTTCCTAAAAAGCTTCTGGGATTAACCTAAAAGCTCTGACATTTTATTAAGTTGCGTCCGCACACTTCCATCGATGGTCAAATCGCCGACTTGAGCGATTAAGCCACCGATTAAAGAGGCATCGTGGTCGACTGTGACTTCGACTTTGCGGTTGGCAAACTTGAAGAGAGAATCGCAAATAGCGGTGACGTCAGCTTCGGCCAAGGGAGCAGCCGAGGTGATTTTAGCGCGAACCACACCTTGCTCGTCATCGGCTAAAGTGTTGTAAGCTTCACTAATTGCGGCTAAATCTCCTAAGCGGCCTTTATCCATCAAAAGCTGGACGAAGTTATTAACCAAAGCGCTTGGTTGGGCTTTAGTCAAAACAGCGGTGAGCATTTTCCGGCGGATACCTTCCGGGTAGGCCGGGGAGGTGATGGCTTTAGCTTCGATGCCGGCATCGCAAAGGGCACCGGCTAAGCTCGTTAGCTCTTGGCCGTATTGGAGATATTGACCGTCTTGTTTGCCCAACTCCATGAGCGCACGGGCGTAGCGTTTACTTAAGGTTTGATTTTTCATAATCTCCTCAGCTGGCCTTTTTCAATTTTTCAACTTGTTCTTTGAATTCGTAAGTCAGGCGTTTTTGGTCATCTTCATTTATATTGGATTTCACTAAATCAGCAGCACTTTGGGCAGCCAATTCAACCACGTCTTTTAAAAGAGTTTGGCGAGCCATTTTAATTTCTTGTTCCATGGCCGCTTCTGTGCGTTGAACAATGATTTCCGCTGTTTTTTTCGCTTCGGCAATAAGGCGGTTGGCCTCGTCTTGCCCCATGCGTTCGTATTGAGCTAAGATAGCTTCTCTTTCAGCAGCAATATCGGCAATTTGCTTGTTCAAGGTCTCGCTCAATTCCTCATAACTGCGGGCTTGGCTTTCTAAAAACTCCAAGTTCTGGGCAATGTTTTCACGGCGATCGCGAAAGAACTTTGGCAGCGGTTTCCTGAGGAAGTAAAACAAAACGCCAAAGAAAACAGCAAAGTTCATGAAACGGTAACCCAAATCTTTCCATTGGGAATCGCTGTATCCCTCGCCGGCTGCCGCCCAAAGGCTGGTGCTTGCCAACATAAAGGCTGCAAAAGTCAGTGTGCTGATTAAAATGCGGTGGTTCATAGCGGTCTCCCTAAGATTTTTTCAGCCATTTCCCGGGCGATGGTCTGTGTCTCGGTGGCAAGAGTTGTGCGGGCCGCTGACAAAGATTGTTGGAGCTTGGCTTTGTTTTCACTGATTTGGCGGGTGGCTTGCTCTTCTGCGGCGGCTAAAATGCTTTTTTCTTCCTCTTGGCCTTTGGCTGTGAGGGCATTTTTCAGCTGCAGTGCTTGCCTTAAAGATTCAGCATTAATTCTGAGTTTTTCCGCTTCCCCGCTTTCCATTTCAGCTTTAGCCTTGTCGGCTTTGCTTTTTAAGCGGTCAAAGAGTTCATTTCGCTCTTGTAAAATTTTTAAAATAGGTTTGTAAAGAAGGTAATTTAAAGCCAATAGTAAAAGCAGGAAGTTTGCCAACTGAATTAGCATTGTGTAATCAAGGCTGATGCTGATCATTAAAGTCACCTATCGTTCAAAGTAAATTATACAAAAACGTCTCAAACGTTTAATTGCCTATGTGTTTTCCAACTATATTTAAGACGTACAAGTCTCTAGCGTAATATACAGTATTTTACATAAAATTGGAACTAATTATACATAAATATGAAACCACTTTCATAGTTTCCTTATTCTATGAATTTTCACTATTGTAACCTGTGAAGACTGTTTGGTCAAGTCTATAATTTACTGTCAATTTAGAAAAAAAGCTTTTCATCAGAGCCCGCTTGCATATAATAGGTTATGATTAGGTTTTGACATTTTTAGTTCAAGTTCTTTCTTTTATGGAGAAGCTGATTAATTCTGCTTATAAAATTAATCAGCAAGGCACGCACGCCTCACATAAGCCTTTCGGGACGGAAAACCATGGGTTTTCCTCTTATTTCGGCGGCGGCCAAGTAGGCAAATTTGCCTACTTGGCAAGGAAACGTTAATAAATCAGCGTTTCCTTATAATTTTAAAGAGGTTTTTATGAATATTCCCAAATTACCACCGGAGGTGGCCGTTATTGGGGCCGGCTCTTGGGGGACGGCTTTGGCAGTTCATGCTGCTCGGCAAGGTTTGGCTGTTAAGCTTTGGGCTCGTTCGCCGGAGGTGGCAGAGCAAATTAACGGCGGAGAAAATCCAGCTTTTTTGCCGGGAGTCCCTTTGCCCCAAGGGATTGTCGCCTCAAGTGATATGGCTGAAGTTTTAAAGGGACGGCGCATTATTATTATGGTAGTTCCCAGCCACGTTATGCGCACCATTGCGGCTCAAATGGCTCCTTTACTAGCGGCAGATTCTGTGGTGATCAGTGCTTCAAAGGGAATTGAAGATGAAACAAGTGCCACCATGGTGCAGATTCTTGAAGAGGAACTGCCCCACCAAGGTTTGGAGCTCGGCGCACTTTCCGGGCCCAGCTTTGCCCTTGAAGTAGCTCAAGGTTTGCCCACGGCTGTCACTTTGGCCATGCGCTCTCAGCCTTGGGCGAAAGCGCTTCAATCTCTTTTGTCGGCTCCGACTTTCCGCATATACACCACCCTTGATTTGATGGGCGTAGAACTTGGCGGAGCTTTGAAAAATATCTATGCCATTGCCACCGGTATTTGTGATGGCTTCTCCCTTGGTTTAAATGCTCGGGCGGCAATGCTCCCGAGGGCTTTGAGTGAAATGAGCCGCATGGCCATGGCTGTTGGTGCAAACCCTATGACCCTTATGGGGCTTTCAGGTATGGGAGACTTGATCTTAACGGCTACTGGTAATTTGTCGCGAAATCGTAATGTCGGTTTGCGCTTGGGTAAAGGAGAGAGCTTGGAAGATATTATGGGAGCCAGCCGAGAAGTGGCAGAAGGCATCCGTAATGCTCGCTCTGTTTATAATATGGCCCAAGAATATCAAGTTGATATGCCCATGGCTCGTGAGGTTTATCGTGTCCTTTACGAAAACAAAAATCCGCAACGGGCGATGGTTGACCTTTTGACGCGTCGCTTGAAAGATGAGCTTGACCCACGTTTTAACCAAGCACTTTAAAATAGAAGGAATTTTTATTAATTTTAGTGAAAAATGTATTTTAATCCAAGTTTTGGCTTATTTGCTTTTTTTGCAGTAAGTTTCTGTTTTTAATTCGAAAAAAAATCTTCTTCACGCCTTGCTTAGTGAAAAAAATATTTAAACAATAATTTTAGAAAGATAATGCTTGACCAAATGGGGAAAAATAGGCAATATAGCTTCTGTTTCTGTGAAAATTAAATTTGTTAATTTAAATGGCGGTTTCGCTAGCTTATACTGATATATTAAAGGCCCCTAAGGCAAGGGCCTCACTACAAACACTAGGGCTTCAAAGGCCCACTTGATCAAGCTTAACAAGGAAGGATTCAATTATGACGAAAGCAGAACTCGTAGCCAAAATCGCTGAAGATGCTGGCATTACCAAAACCCAAGCCGATAAAGTTTTTAACACTTTAGTTAGCGTTGTAACAGCTGAAATTAAAAACAGTGGCAACATGACTTTGGCCGGTTTAGGTAGCTTTTCGGTCGTTCGCCGGGAAGCCCGCAAAGGGCATAACCCCAAGACCATGGCTCCCATGGACATTCCGGCCTCCAACGCCATTAAATTTAAAACAGCCAAGGCTTTAAAAGACGCCGTTAATTAATTTTTTCAGATTTCAAAGAAACGCTGATTTGTTCTATACTGAATAAATCAGCGAAGGCACATCGCCTTCCATGAGCCCTTGCGGGATGAAAATTTTTTCTCTCTCAATGGTTTGCGATAAAGTAAGCAATTAGCCTACTTTGTAAGGAAACATTAATTACCGTTTTCTTACCACACGGGAGCAAAGGTTTTACCTTTGTCTCCCTTTTCAGCTTTCGCAAAGGAAAGTAAAATTAGGAGCCCAAATGGCCAGAGTTACGGTGGAAGACTGTTTAGAACAGGTGGAAAATCGTTTTGTTTTAGTTCATTTAGCAGCAGAAAGGGCTCGGCAATTAAAAAAGGGTGCTTTGCCGCTAAATGACCGAAATAACAAAGAAGTTGTTTTGTCTTTAAGGGAAATCGCCTCGGGCCACATCACCCGAGATAACCTTAAAAGTTATGAGCCGGTTTTTGTGGAACAAGAAGAGTTGCGTGACACCATTGAAGATGAAAATTACAACGAAGATTGATTTCTTTACTTAAGGAAACGCTAATTAATCAGCGTTTCCTTAATTGGCAGACAGTCCGTTATTTCGACCCGCAAGCAAACACATTGTCCTTGCGGGTTTTTTATTAAGCTTGTTCACTCAAAAATAAATTTTCTGTGAACACGCTCTAATGTTTGCGTAAAAAAAACTTGCTCTCTTTTTCAAAACTGGTTATCATTTAATATATAAAAATATACTTAACTTAATATCTTTCATTAAAGGGGATTTTCAAATGAGAAGTGATTTAATGACCAAAGGTGCTGCCAGAGCACCTCATCGTGGCTTGCTTTCAGCTTTGGGTTTGACTCCGCGGGAAATGGAGCTCCCTTTAATTGGGGTGGCCACCGCTTGGAACGAGATAATCCCCGGTCACATTCATCTTGATAAATTGGCTGAAGCCGCTTGCGCAGGCATTCGAGGGGCCGGCGGAGTCCCATTTCGTTTCGGGGCCATAGGCGTTTGCGATGGCTTGGCCATGAACCATCGCGGCATGAAATACTCTTTGATGAGCCGCGAACTTATTGCCGATTCCGTAGAGGTCATGGCCACGGCTCATCCCTTTGACGGCTTGGTCTTGGTGACTAATTGTGACAAAATAACTCCCGGTATGCTCATGGGGGCTTTGCGCTTGAACATTCCGGCCATAATTGTCAGTGGCGGCCCTATGTTGCCCGGCAAATTTCAGGGGCGGTCAGTTGATTTGATCAATATTTTTGAAGGCGTCGGAGCTCATGCTGCGGGCAAGGTTTCAGAAGGTGAGCTTGAGGAGCTTTCGCGCTGTGCTTGTCCGGGGGCCGGTTCTTGTGCCGGTATGTTTACGGCCAATAGTATGAACTGCCTCAGCGAAGCTTTGGGCTTGGCTCTGCCGGGCAACGGCACTATTCCTGCCATTAGTGCCAACCGCATTCGCTTGGCCAAACAGAGCGGGGAAGCTGTGATGAACCTAGTTGAAAAAAACATCTGCCCACGCAATATCGCCACTCCTACAGCTTTTCAAAATGCTCTGGCCGTTGATTTGGCTTTGGGTTGCTCAACTAATACGGCGCTTCATGTGCCGGCTTTGGCCTACGAGGCCGGAGTGCCTTTTGACCTCAGTTCCATTAATGATTTGAGCAGGCGAGTGCCCCACTTGGTCAGC
Source organism: uncultured Thermodesulfobacteriota bacterium (assembly GCA_964368195.1). Taxonomy (GTDB): domain Bacteria; phylum Desulfobacterota; class Desulfarculia; order Adiutricales; family Adiutricaceae; genus Adiutrix. The sequence goes on along the minus strand of CAYJAF010000053.1, from coordinate 12,582 downwards.
CTTTCCCCCGGAGGTTCCCATCACTTAGATGAATTAAACGCCGTGGGTGGTGTCATGGCCGTTATGAAAGAGTTGGCGCGCGCTTCATTGATTGATACTTTGGCCTTAACCGTCACCGGGCGTCCTTTGGCTGAAAGTTTGAGAGCCGCCCCGGATGCCGATGGTGAAGTGTTGCGGCAAGTGGCAAAGCCCTGGCACAAAGAGGGTGGCCTGGCTGTGCTTTACGGTAACTTAGCTCCTCAAGGAGCGGTGGTGAAGCAATCGGCCGTGTTGGAAAGCATGATGAAACACACCGGCCCGGCACGCGTTTTCGACAGTGAAGAAGCGGCTACGGAAGCTATTTTGAGCTCGCAAATTAAGCCCGGCGATGTGGTGGTGGTGCGCTATGAAGGCCCCAGGGGTGGGCCCGGCATGCAGGAAATGCTCACCCCAACTTCAGCCATAATGGGCATGGGCTTAGGCGAATCTGTGGCCATGGTCACCGACGGACGCTTCTCCGGTGGCTCTCGCGGCGCCGTCATTGGCCATGCCAGCCCCGAGGCAGCCGATGGTGGGCCCTTGGCTCTTTTGCGTGAAGGTGACCTTATTGAAATTAACATCCCCAATCGCAGTTTAAACTTTCAAGTCTCAGAAGAAGAGATGGAAACCAGGCGGCAAAGCTTGGTTCCATTTGAACCAAAGATTAAAACAGGCTACGCCGCCCGTTATGCCCGTTGCGTTTCCTCCGGAGCAAAGGGTGCTATTTTAGAATAGAGAAAAATTTTGGAGAAAATGTTGACTAAATCAGCGCTTCCTTGAAAAGACGGGGTGTGTTTAAAGGTGTCTGAGCGGAGCAAAAATACGCAAGAAGGCCATCGCCAAAGGCTTAGAAGTAAATTTCTGGAGTATGGCTTGGCTAAACTCACCGATGCCGAAGTCTTGGAGCTCTTACTCAGCTTTGGCACTCCACGCCGCGATTGTAAGCAAACGGCCCGTAGTATGCTTGAGAAATTCGGCACCATCAGAGACGTTTTTGAAGCCTCACCGGAAATTTTGGCAACCATTCCTGGCGCCGGGCCGGCCAATATTGTGGCTATTAAATTTATTCATGAAGTTTCCGGAAAATATTTGGAAAAACGATTAATTGGCCGAACTGTGCTCTCGAGTTCCGCTGAAATTCAAAATTATCTTCGTTACAATATGGAGAGTTTGACGGTGGAAATCTTCAAACTCATTTACCTTGATCACGCCGGAGTAGTTTTGCACGTGGTTGATCTCTCCCGGGGGAGTGTCTCCTCGGCCGGAGTTTCCTTACGCTCTATTTTAGATCAAGCCGTGGGTTTAAATGCCACCTGCCTCATTTGTGCTCACAATCATCCCAGCGGCAGAGTTGAGCCTTCAGAAAGCGACCAAAAACTGACTCGCCGATTAGTCCATTTGGCCAGCTTAGCCGAAATGCGAGTTTTAGATCACATAATTATCGGTAAACACGGCGATTATTTCAGCTTTCGGGATTTGGGGCTCATCGCCGCTTACGAAAAGGAAGTAAAAACAACATACGACATGGCCCCTTTGGAATCGGGAGTCCTCTTTTTTGATACGAGAGAATTTGCCTATACCAACGGCGGCCCGGTGGCTAAAATAAAGAGCCGTAAGAAAAGGGTGGGGGCCGAAACCCAAAGCTTGGTGGCTGAAGATGGCCTGTCTTTATTAGATGAAGAGTGAGGGATTCTCTCCTTTCCTTGCGTCAACCTTGGTTAAATTTCTTGACTTTCTCTTAAATTTCCTTTAATAATTTTAAGGAAACACTGATTAATCAGCGTTTTCTTAAAAGGTAACTTTGAAATAACCCCTGCCCCCTTATTAAAGGATTATATCTCATGAGGTATGAATTCACCGATGATCTTCTGACCGGAAACCCGATGATTGATTCCCAACATCGTCAATTGATTACAATTCTAAATGAATTGTTTGAGGCCTGTGCCAGTGGCCACGGTCAAGCTAAGATCCCTCAAGCTGCTAATTTCTTAAATCGCTATGTTGAAAAGCACTTTGGTGATGAAGAAAAGTTGCAGCTTACTTATGCCTACCCCCACTTTAAAGAGCACAAGACCTTTCACAATATGTATAAGACAAAATTGAAAGCGAAGTTGGTTGAGCTCCAGCGGGAAGGTCCATCGCTCAGGCTTGTCAACACTTTGAATGCGGCGGCAACCCGGCTGATTTCGCACATTCGTCATGATGATAAAAAGCTGGCTCTTTACATCCAAGCTGAAAAAGAAAAGAGAAAAGTTGCAAGTGTTTTGAAATAGCTAAAAAGGGCGCCTTGGGGAAACTTAAAAGGTGCCCTTAAGTTTTTGTGAGGCCGAGCCTTTGGCTGACTATGCCAAAAAATTTCAAGATTAATCAGCTTATTTTGAAAGATATTTGTATTTCAGGCGATTGGCTTAAGTTTTGGTAAAGTTTCAATTTTTTTAAGCGGGCTAATTCCAAAATCGCTAAAAAGCTCAAGGTGACTTCTGAGCCACTTTCACCGGCCGAGGCGCAAAGTTCACTAAAAGTGCTTCGGTGGTGTTTTTGGCAAAAAGCCACAACTTCCTCTAGCCTTTGTTCTAAGGTTTTAGTTTCCGGGGTAAATGTTAAAATGGGCTCTTGTTTTTCTCGCTCTTTTACCCGCTGAAAAGCCGAAACTAAATCCCACAGTGTTACTGATTTTATTAATAATTCAGGGCTTTCTTCATTGAGAACGCTTTGGAAGGGAACTTGGCGCGTAAAGACATCTTTGCCCAAAATAAAGCGCTTACTTAAAGCTTTGGCCGTGTAATTAAAGACTGCCGGCTGCTCTTCTTGGGCGGCGATTAAAGACTCAATGAGCTCGGCGACTTCCTCTTCAGCTTCTTTAGGTAAAAGTAGGCCCGACTTTACTTGAATTAAAGTTGCAGCCATGAGTAAGAAATCAGTGGCAACTTCAATTTGAAGTGATTCCAACATATCCAAATAAGCCAAATATTGGCTCGTAATTAAAGCGAGGGGGATTTCGCTCAAATCCACCTCGTTTTTTTTGATGAGGTGGATTAAGAGATCCAAGGGGCCTTCGTAGATTTGGAGTTTCAGCCAAGGTTCTGCCATGGAAACGCCGATTGTTTACAGGGCTAAGTGGAGCAAAAAAGTTACGGTTGGTTGGATTATCATGCCCAATATTCCTGTCCCTGCTAGAACCATCAGCACAATGAAGGATGCTGTTTGGTAGCGTTGGATGGTGATGACCATGCGTAAAGGTAAGAAATAAGAGATGATTTGGAAGCCATCCAGCGGCGGAATAGGGAGAAGGTTGAAAACTCCCAAAGCAAAGTTGAGCACAATGCTGAAAAAAATTATTTTGGTGACATTAGTTGAGGCTAGATCTAAAAGCTGGAACTGAATGGCTAAATTATAGAGAATCGCAATTAAAAAAGCTAAGCCAAAGTTGGCCAGCGATCCGATCAAGGCCACTTGAATGGTTCCTTTGGCTGGGTTTTTAAAATTTCGCGGCTCAATGGGCATAGGCTTCCCCCAGCCGAAACCAATGAGGAAAATCATTATGGTGCCAAAAATATCCAAGTGCGGTATGGGGTTGAAGGTCAGGCGTTCGGCTTGCCTGGGGGTGGGGTCGCCGAGGCGTTCGGCCATGAGTCCTTGGGCGTAAGCACGTGCGGTAATAGCCAACAAAAGGGGGATTACCATGACCAACATCTTATTTATATTAAAAAATTCACCCATGCTTGGCTCCTAGCGGCTTGATTGAGAAACAGGCCAATTGTTTATTTTAGTAAACGCATGCTTAGTTGCGCTTTTTTAAAGCCGTGACTCCCGAGCGCATCACCAGTTTGCGTAAAACGGGTTGATACATAAACGGTGCTTTTAAAAGCCGCCCGGCTATTTTAAATTTAAGGGGCCAAAGTGCTTTGGCGTAAGTTGCCCCCGGGTTGGCAAGGTTTTGCTTTAAAATATGAGCGAGAATTAGCCCGCTTTTAAGGGCAAAACTGATGCCCTCCAGAGAGCTGGGGCTCACTAAACCGGCCGCTTCCCCCACCAGAAAAGCTCTGTGGTGGTGGGTGGCAATTTCCTTCAAAGACCGGGGAGAAGAAACTAAGGCCGCTTCTTTTTTAACGCAAATTCCATTGAAATTATAAAAAGATTTCAATATTTTTTTAAATTCTTGCCAGTTTTCTTTAGGCTTGTAGGGCAAAAGGGCCGCACCTAAAATGAGCTGATCATCTTTGCGGCACAACCAGCCGTAAGAATCGGTGATTTGGGGATCAAAAAAACAGGTGTATGGCTCATCAGTTAGGGCCGAGAAATGCTCTTGAATACAGATATAGCGGCGAATTGGAGTCGGGAAAAATTTGCGGCGAACTATGGAATTTGAGCCATCTGCTCCAACGACTTGGCGGGCTAGAATTTTGCGCTCTTTATTTTTTTGACGGATAGTAATTTCGTAATGATCGCAGGTGTCTACGATGGATATGGCCGAGCTTTGGTCTATGATTTCAACCGAAGGCGGAATTAAACTGGCCAGCCATAAATCAAAGAGATGGCGGTTGATATTGAGATAGTGACGTTGATAGTAACGTGTATAGTTTAGGGGCAAATCCGTTGTTTTTACAGCAAAACTCTGGGGGCCGACTAAAAGCGAGTGGGGCAGATTCAAGCCCATTTCAGCCAATATTTTTTGGGCGCTGGGAGCAAGTAAGCCGCCACATGGTTTGGTAAAACCTCCGGGGCTTCCGTCTAGGTGCTTGCGATCAATGGCAATTACTTTCAAGTTGCCGCCAAGGTGCATGGCCAAGCTTGAGCCCGCCGGCCCCAAGCCAATGATGGCTAAATCAAACATGGAAATCCTTAATATCTCTCCGGTTGGCTGAAGGGTTTATTTCTCAAAGAGAGAGATTATAAAACCCCGGCCGCTTTTTAATGGGCCGGGGTTTTATTTTCGCTAAAGTGTATTAATAGCGGTAATGATTGGCTTTAAAGGGGCCTTCTTGCTTCACGCCAATATATTCGGCTTGTTTGGCCGTCAGGGTGGTAAGTTTAGCGCCCAAGCGATCTAAATGGAGGCGGGCCACCATTTCGTCCAAATGTTTGGGTAAGACGTAAACTTTTTTCTCATATTGGGCTCCCTTTTGGAAGAGCTCAATTTGGGCCAGCACTTGGTTGGTGAAGCTGTTGCTCATGACAAAGCTGGGGTGGCCGGTGGCGCAACCAAGGTTGACTAAGCGGCCTTCAGCCAATAAGATGATGCGTTTGCCATCGGGGAAAATAATGTGGTCGACTTGGGGTTTGATGTTTTCCCATTGGTATTGCTTAAGGGCCGCCACTTCAATTTCACTGTCAAAGTGGCCGATATTACAGACAATAGCCTGATTGCGCATCTGTTTCATGTGCTCGTGATTAATGACGTTGATGTTGCCGGTGGCCGTGACGAAAATGTCGGCCAAAGAGGCCACTTCGTCCATTTCAACCACTCGGTAACCCTCCATGGAGGCTTGGAGCGCACAAATGGGGTCAATTTCCGTCACCCACACGGTAGCTCCTAAGCTGCGCAAACTCTGAGCACAACCTTTGCCCACGTCACCATAGCCGAGAACAACGGCGATTTTACCGGCAATCATCACGTCGGTAGCCCGTTTGAGGCCGTCGACCAAGCTCTCGCGGCAACCATAGAGGTTGTCGAATTTGCTTTTAGTGACGGAATCGTTGACGTTAATGGCTGGGAAGGGCAAAACGCCATCAGCTTCCATGCGGTAAAGGCGGTGGACACCCGTGGTAGTTTCTTCGGTCACACCTTTAATGTGGGCTAAGCGGTCGGAATACCAGGTGGGATTTTGGGCCAAAGTCTTTTTGATTGAGGCAAAAAGCACGGTGGCCTCTTCGCTGTCGGGGTTATCTAAGACGCTTAAGTCTTTTTCGGCTTGGGCTCCTAAAATCAGCAAAAGGGTGGCGTCGCCGCCATCATCTAAAATCATGTTGGCCGGTTTATCAGCGGGCCAAGTTAGAATGCAGTGGCAATATTCCCAATAATCTTCAAGGGATTCACCTTTGTAGGCAAAGGTGGGGTAGCCGGCTTCAACCATGGCGGCGGCGGCGTGGTCTTGGGTGGAGAAAATGTTACATGAGGCCCAGCGGAGCTCGGCACCCAAGGCGACTAAAGTTTCCATGAGCACGGCCGTTTGAATGGTCATGTGGAGAGACCCGGCAATGCGGGCCCCGGCCAAAGGCTTTTCTTTACCGTATTTTTCGCGCAGGGCCATGAGTCCGGGCATTTCGCTTTCGGCAATTTGAATTTCCTTGCGGCCCCAAGAGGCTAAATTCAGGTCGGCAATTTTGTAATCCATCAGAAACACTCCTTAAATTGAAAGCTAGCATCCAAACGTTCTGGGAACACCGATTGATTGTCTCTTTGCTAGGCTCACTTTATGAAACCCTTGTGCCAGTTTATACTGCAAGGTCTTCATAAAGTGAATTTTCCTCGGCAGAGGACAAAAAAATCTAATTAATCAGTGCTTCCTTATAAAACGAAAGAAAAGCTAGCGTAAAAGTAACGAGTGCCGTTTAGATGGGCGAGCCTCAGGAAGGAAAATCCTTTCCCCGCAGCACTCCTCGCCGAATAACTTACTGATAGTAAGCTCATGCCATCTATTTTATTTTAATCCGGCTTATAAAACAAGAAAAAACTTTAGATGAAGACCTTTCAAGGCTAAAGGATTCGTGATAATTTTAATCTAATTTACAATTTTCCCGGCTCCTACGGAGTAACTTTTCCGTAATTGACGCACGTTAGCCCTACAACTCGTTCGCTAACGCTCACTCAAACAGTAGGGCTATGGCTTTCAATTCCTGAAAAGTTCTCCTACGTCGCCCTGACATTTCACATGGGCACAAAATATTGAAATGATATTAGACTATTACCTTCTTACAGCAACATTAATAAGACGCGTCAGCCCTGGGTCGTCTCAAGTTGAACTCTTGACAAATTGTAGATAATTTAGCATAATTAAAAGGTTATTTTGTAAAATATTACTCAAAGTGATTAATATATGGGGTTTATTTTATGCTAACAATAGAATATCAAGGCCAAACTTTTCCCGTGGACGAAAACGGTTTTCTTGCCGACATGACCCTTTGGGGCCCCGTGTGGGTGGATTATGTTCGGGTTCAAGAAGATATTGACGAAATAACGGAAGACCATTGGGAAGTTATTAATTTATTGCAAGATTATTACCGTGAACACGGTTTGGCTCCTAAAGTCAAAATTTTGGCTGAGGTTACGGGTTTTAAATTGAAATATATTTATGAGCTATTCCCTTCGGGCCCGGGGAAGGGTGCTTGCAAGATGGCCGGTTTGGCCAAGCCAGAGGGTTGTGTTTAAGTCCACAATTAGCTGGGCATTTTATTTATTAAAGCGGTGACTACTATAGTGAAAGTGATATAAGCATGATGAGAACACGGAACAGCACCCGTTTGACTTTGGCCGATTTGCGGCGTTTTGAGCCTCAGCTCATTGCCAGTTGCCGGGCTTTTTGGCCAGAGGCTAATTATAGCTTCGTCCCCTTGGGGGAGGCTGACGAAAAGCCGGGGAATGCTTGCGTTTATTTACCTTTGGTCAACGGTCGTTGGGAGCTTGGTTATTTGCTCATAACCCCTTTTCCCGACGTTGAGTTTCCGGTGGAAATTTTAGAGCCTTATTCGCAATATTTAAGCCAGCTTCTGGAAAATTTTCGTTTGCGTAAATCTTTGACTACTGATAGGGATAGTGGCCTTTTCAGCCGCGATTATTTTTATCGGCGACTTTTGCGAGCCCTGAAAAATCAGCGAGGCCAAGGGGTTGCTCCGCGCAGCCTCACGGTTGACGGTGAGGCGGCCAAAGAGCTGTTTTGGGTTGTGGTTGAGCTCCCGTGGGCCGCTGAAATGGGCGATACCACTTTGGATGCCTTCTTGTCCTCTCTGGAAGCCTCTCCTTTGCGCCCGCAGTTTGGTGGGCGAATAAGCGGCCACGAATTGGCTTTTTTAGTTCACGAGCGGCCGGAGGATTTACGTCTCGCTTTGGAAAATATTTTGCTGGAGCAGGTGAGCTCTTCCGACGACCCACTGGCTCGTCCGGTGGCGGCCTGGGCTTCCTTGCGGGAAGCCGGGAATGATGACGGAACTTGGGATGAAGGAGTGACTCCCCAACAGCGCCATTTGCGACGCTGGGAGACAAAGGTGCGCACTGCTCTCTTTCAGGCGCGGCAAAGCCGGGGAGCTGTTGGTGCTGTAGCCTATGGTGATATTTTGGAGAATTACGGCCAAATAGTCCAGCTCCTTCCCTTAGATCGGGTTGTCATCAATTTAGGGCGTGAGGCCGGGGCTGCTCCCGGTCAAGTCTTCTTGGCTTACGCCGCCGATACTCAAAATGGCTCCCAGCTTGAATTCAAAGGTGAATTAACAGTTTATGAAACTGCGGAAAATTATGCTCTCGCCCACATCACCGGCTTGAAATTGGCCATGCGCTTTGTGGCCGGAGATCGTTTGCGCTTTTCCCGCCTTGAGCCTGACTCAACCGCCCTTAAAGGCTCTAAACCCCAGCAGGGCTTTTTGGCCCAATTGCCCGGCCGAGAAGAGTTTTTGCAGCGTGTGGCCGCTATTATGGATAAGCCCATGGCATTAATGGCTATCAGGCTGGATTCCTTTGAGCAGAAAGTCTCGCTCTTAGGGAAAGAAGAGGCCGAACGCCTGACCAATTTCGTTTTCGAACGGGCCTGTAAAACCTTGCCGGCCACCGAACTATCCACCCTTTGGCGACCGCATATTTTAACTCTTGTCTGGCCGGAGGCAGAACAAGCTCAGTTAATGCCTTTGGCTCACAATTTAATTGCCGAGCTCAAAGAAGTTGGGCTTTTATCCATGGGCCTTGTTTTTAATGAAAAAGCTGTTGAGCCTGCTTCTTTGGTGGAAGATGCCCTTAAAGCTTTGGCGGAGGCTGATTTTTATGGGCCGGGTCATGTGGCTGTTTTTGGGCCTTTGGCTCTTTACGTCAGTGGCGATCGTCTTTATGAAGGCGGCGACATTAGCGGTGCGGTCAGAGAATATGAACGGGGCTTGAGCTTGGATCCCAACCATGTGAATTTGCTCAATAGTTTGGGCGTTTGCCAAGGGCGCCTGGGCCGCTCGGAGGAATCTTTAGCAACCTTCACCCGCATCATTGAGCTAGACCCGGCTAACCTCATGGCCTTTTACAACTTGGGTTATACTCATCTTTTGGCCGGGCGCTTAAACGAAGCGGAAGAGGCCTTGCAAAAAGCTTCGCAAATCGACCCCGATAACTTCGAAACTCTCTTTCACTTGGGAAAAACTTCCTTGGAACTCGGCCACTTAGACCAAGCTCTCAAGGCTTTGCGACGGGCAGGAGAGCTCAGCGACAGCCGTCCGGTGGTCTATCGTCTTTTGGGGGAAGCCCTTCTTTTGGCCCACGACCACCAAGGAGCTCTGGCCGCCTTTAAAAAAGCAGTTAAAATTGCTCCTAACGATGCTTACGCCCTGTCGGCTTTGGGCGCTTTATTTGTTGATTTGGCCAACGATTTAGAGCCTGCTCGGAGCTTGTTTCAAAAGAGTGTGGAAATTGACCCAACCAATAGCCTCTACCGCCAACGCTTGGGCCGCCTCCTTTACACTTTGGAGGATTTCAGCGGAGCTGAACACCATTTGACCATGGCTTTGGAATATGGAAGCTCTGCCCCTGAGGTCTATTATCACTTAGGGCTTTTAGCTGAAAAAGCCGATAAGCAACAAGAGGCTAAACGCTATTTTCAACAAGCTCTAGATAGTGACCCCGCCTACCAACCGGCTCTTGGTCGGAAGGCGAATTGAGATAAAAGCTGATTTATTAGCCTTTCCTTACAAAGTAAGCGGTTTGCTTACTTTACCGCCGCCGAAGTGAGAGGAAAGCTTGTGGATTTCCGTCCCCAAAAGGGTTCATGTAAGGCGGCGAGCCTTCGTTGATTCATTCTCCGGGCAGAAAAAATCAACGCTTATTGAGGTGATTTCTTGAAAGCAAAGCAAAGACCCCATAAAAAGGAGGGCAAAACCTCTTCAGATTCCTTAGCCTTTCGCCCTTGGGCCGCTGGGCTAAGTTTTGTTTTGGCCCTTTTTTTGGCGGCGGCTTTTTGGGCTTACGAACCGAATGCTTCGGCCGGTTCCCAATCTTTCTTGGGCTATTTCAGTGCCTTTGCTAATTGGTGTGTTGCTCACCTCAAGAACTTTTTCGGGCTTTTGGCCCCGTGGCCCATTTTGCTTTTTTTCTTTTTGGCTTGGCATTGGTGGCAGAAAAAGCCACTGTCTGCCGGAGCCTTTTCTCTGCCTTTTGCCGGGGGACTCCTCTGCTTTTTTTCGTCTTCAGCTTTTTTAGCTCTTTTTTCCGCCCCTAGCGGCCATGCCGGTGGTAGTTTTGGTCGGGCCTTGGCTCAAGGTGCCACAACCCTTGGTGGCTCTGTTTTGGCGGCCCTAGTTTTACCTATCCTGATTTTAGTCGGTTTTTTCATTGCTTTCCCCGGGGCATGGGCCAGGTTGCGTTCGGCGGTATCTGTCTCTTTCCCTTGGCGAAACAGCTCTTCTGAGCCCAAAGGAGGACATTTTGGGGATGAAGGCTTTGGCAGAGAACGTTTTGAAGAAAAAGAAAGCTTCCCCCAGTCCGCTTCCGGCCGTGATTTGGGCCTGACCCAAGACCCGACAGCTGATTCGGAATCGCCTTGGGCAGCGAAAGAAGAGGCCTTTAGCCCTCGTTCTTCGGCTCCGAATTTGGGTTTGGCTGAAGACCCCGTGGCCAAGTCTGAGTTTGCTTCTGCTAAAGCCGAAGATGTGGCTGAGACCTTTTTCGCCGCTTTAAATGGTAAGGAAAGCGAAAATTCAGAAGATGCTGCCGACATTTTAGAGGAGTGCCGCAATGATTCGGCAAATGATGTTTATGATGATATTGAAGATGATATTGATAGTGATCTCGACGATGATTTTGAAGACCATGTTCTCAGTGTCGAGGCTCTAAGCGCCGATGATAACCTGGAGGCGGAAGTTCAAGCACTTTCCGTAGAACAAAAGGTCAAAAAATTTTCGCCAATTCGAAAAAAGCCCTACACTTTACCTCCCACGAGTTTATTGGCCGAAATCCCAAAAAACGTTGTTGTCTCCGGTTTCACAGCCGAAGAGTTGACCGCCGGAGCCCGCCTTTTGGAAGCCAAATTGCGTGATTTTGGTGTGGAAGGGCGGGTGGTCGATGTCTCCAGCGGGCCGGTTATTACCATGTATGAATATCAGTTGGCCCCCGGCATCAAAATCTCCAAAGTTGTTAGTTTAGCTGATGATTTGACCATGGCCATGCGGGTTTCCTCCATTCGGGTGGTGGCTCCTTTGCCCGGAAAGGCCGCCATTGGTCTGGAAATACCCAACCCCAGCCGCGGAGTTGTTCCTTTTCGGCAAATTGTGGAAAGCCCTGAATTTCGCGAGGCCAAATCCCTTCTGACCATGGTTTTAGGCGTGGACATCATGGGGAAACCCGTGGTGGACGATTTGGCCAGTATGCCCCACCTCTTAGTAGCCGGGGCCACCGGAGCCGGGAAATCGGTTGGGCTCAACTGTATGATCACTTCAATTTTGTGCAAAGCCACCCCGAGCCAGGTGCGCTTTTTAATGATTGACCCCAAGGTTGTTGAGTTTGCTTTTTATAAGGATATTCCTCACTTAATCTATCCGGTTCTCTCTGACCCCTCTGAGGCCACCTTGGCTCTTAAGTGGGCCGTGGCTGAGATGGAAATGCGCTATAAGCTTCTGGCTGAGAACTCCGTACGCAACATCGCCGCTTATAACGCTAAAATCCGGACTGAGGGAAAGCCGCAAGACCCTGATAACCCCGTGAGTGAATTGCCATTTTTAGTCATTATTATCGATGAGTTAGCCGACCTCATGGTCACCGCCGCCAAAGAGGTGGAAACCTATATCAACCGATTGGCCGCCAAGGCCCGCGCCGCCGGTATCCACCTCATTTTGGCTACCCAGCGGCCCACCGTTGACGTGCTAACCGGCGTGATTAAGGCGAATCTCCCCACCCGTATAGCTTTTAAAGTTATTCAAGCCAACGATTCCCGCACTATCCTTGACCAAAAGGGCGCAGAAAAACTCCTGGGCAAAGGTGATATGTTGTTCATTCCACCGGGAATTGGTAAGATTCAGAGACTTCACGGTGCTTACGTATCAGACCAAGAAATTGAAAATATTACAGATTTTACTCGCAACTGGGGGCCGCCGGATTACATTGAAGACCTCTCAACCCCCGAGGCTGAGGGCGAGCCGGGTGGAGAGGGTGAACGTGATGAAAAATACAGTGAGGCTGTGGAACTGGTGCGGCGCACTCAGCGGGCCACGACTTCCCACATTCAGCGTCACCTTCGGATCGGCTATAATCGTGCGGCTCGTATTATGGAAGACATGGAGCGAGATGGCCTCATTGGGCCGCAGGATGGGACGAAGCCAAGGACGATTTTTTAGGAAATGCTGATTAATTAGCGTTTCCTTGCGAAGTTGGCAAAATTGCCAACT
>CAYJAF010000052.1:8200-19271 GCA_964368195.1 uncultured Thermodesulfobacteriota bacterium | reverse complement strand
CGCCTAATGAGCGAAACGAAGGCGTAAGCCAAAGTGAAGCGAAGCCGAAGGAGTTTAAATAAGGAATCGTTTGGAGAAGTACCCCCAAGGTGAGCGGTGAAAATTTAAGGAGCGCGGATTGTTTAACGTTTCCTTAAAAGCTTAACCCTTGGCCTAAGCCGTAGCTTTTCACAAATACTACAAACTTACCATTATCAAAGGAGTTGAAATGAAACAGGAAGATTGGGACAGCTACCAAGCTCAAGAGCCTGCCCCGGATGCGGCGCAACCTCAAAGTTCAACTCACCCGCGTGCCCATAGCCCTTATTATCAAGTGCCGCCCCAAGCGAAAAGTTCACGTCTCAGCTGGCCCATGGCCTTTCTGTTGTTGGGTTTGGCGATAATTGGCGGCATTTGCTATGCTTTTACTCATGTTTTTGAGAGCCTTTTAGTCGCCGCAGATACTTCTGAACCAAGCGTGGGGGTTTTGGTTTTGGAAAATGAGATCTTAGGCTCGGTCTGGACAACAACTACTTTAGATGAGTTCCAAAAAGACGACAACATCAAAAGCGTAGTCGTCAGGATAAATTCCCCCGGGGGCTCGGTGGCTCCTTGTCAGGAGATTTACCACGCCTTGCGCTCTTTTAATAAGCCTGTTGTAATTTCTATGGGTTCGGTGGCGGCCTCGGGTGGGCTTTATGTGGCGGCTGGTGGCGATTTGGTTTTAGCAAACCCAGGCACCATAACCGGCTCCATCGGCGTTATTATGCAGAGTATCGAAGTGGCCGAAACCTTTGAGAAAGTTGGCCTGAAGAGCGTCACCATCAAAAGCGGCCCCTATAAAGATTTGGGCTCCCCCTTTCGGGCAATGAAAGAGGAAGAGCGGCAAATCTTAGATAGCATGGTCATGGAAGTTTACGAGCAATTTGTGGACGATTTAATTGCCGGACGCAGTAAGATGGACGCCGCCGTTTTACGTAAAATAGCTGACGGCCGCATTTTCAGTGGGGCCGAAGCCTTAGAACTCGGTCTCATTGACGAGCTTGGCGGTTTTGAAGATGCCCTTCGACGGGCGGCCAAGATGGGTGGGCTTGATGATTCCGAACGCCCGACTTTGATTATTGAAGATGGGCGTGAGCCGTGGTGGCAAGTGGCCATGAGCAGCAAAGCCGGAAATTTACAACTGGAGCTGCCCCCGACTTTAAAACCCGGCTTCTCCCTCAAATATATTTATCAACCGAGTTTGTAATTTTTTACGTAACGCCATCAGGATGTTAAAATGTCGGCTCTCATCACCTTAATTGCCTTTTGGCTGGATAGTCTCCTGGGAGACCCCCATAACTGGCCCCATCCCACTCGTTTTATTGGTCGACTCATTGAGTTTGGCGAAAGGCGGGCGCGTACTTGGGCAAGCTCAGCTGACACTTCATTGCTAGATGAGCGTCTGCGGCGGGCCGGGGCTTTTATTGTCTTAGGCGTTGTTTTGACGACCATGGCCGTCACCTTGCTTCTTTTACTTATAAGCTATATCCTGTGGCCGCCACTTTATTTTTTTATGGCTATTTATGCCGTCTATAGCGCTTTGTGCCTCAAAGATCTCAGCTTTCAAACTTGGCGGGTGGAAGACGCCTTGCGTCAAGGAGATTTGGAGGCGGCCCGTCACTTTTTATCGTGGATAGTGGGCCGGGAAACAGCTAAGCTCGATAAGGCGGGCATAAGGCGGGCGGTGGTGGAAACTCTGGCTGAAAACTTGGCTGACGGCCTTATTGCGCCCTTGTTCTATTTGGCGTTGGGTGGCCCCATCTTTGCCTGGGGTTATAAGGCCATTAACACCATGGATTCCATGTTGGGTTATAAAAATGAAAAATACTTGAATTTAGGGCGAGTGGCCGCTAAAGTTGATGATGTGGCTAATTATATTCCGGCGCGCTTGGCGGCCCTGCTTTTAGTGATGGCGGCCGCATGGCAAAAGGCCAACTGGCGGGAAGCCATGCGCATTTGGCGCCGCGATGCCACTCTTCACTCCAGCCCCAATGCCGGGCACCCCGAGGCGGCCATGGCCGGGGCTTTGGGTCTTTGGTTGGGGGGGCCTAATTATTATAGCGGTCAGTTGGTGCCCAAGCCTTCCATCAATGAAGGTGGAGCCGAAACAGATGACCGGAGTATAAAAGAGGCGATCAGCTTGGTTACGAAAGCGGCTCTCTTGGCTTTGTTATTTACGCTTATTACTGTTTTTTGTCTCGGTTGGGGGTGGTTTTGATGAAAGATAAACAGCATGGGGGCCGCATTTTCGAAGCGGCTCGAGCCCTTGGCCTCAACTGGCATGAGGTGATAGATTTTTCCGCCAATATTAACCCCATCGGCCAACCAAAAGGTTTGAAAGAAGCTATTTTTAAAGATTTTGAGTTGTCCCTTCACTATCCGGAAGCCGGGGCAGAGAGCTTTTCGGCCCGCTTGGCTGAACTTACGGGGCTCAATCACGGTAACTTCTTAATCGGGGCCGGAACGACTCCTCAGCTTTATTTTTTGGCCCGCTCATTGGGTTTGACTCGGCCTGCTATTGTGGGCCCGGCATTTGCCGAATATGAAGCTGCTTTGGTTTGCGCAAAACTTAAGGCTGAATACGTCTTAACCAGAGCTCGGGATAATTGGCTCGTCACCCAAGATACTCTCAATCGCCTGTGGCGTTATAAACCAGATGCCGTTTTCATTGCCCAACCGGCCAACCCCACCGGTCGTCTTGTGCCCAGCGATTTATTTCTGGAATTGGCCGAAGAATGTCACAAGCGCCAAGTATGGCTCATTGCCGATGAGGCCTTCATTGATTTCACGGAAAATGGGCGCACTCTCTTGCCCTTAGTCCGCAAAAATGAAAAGCTCATTGTTTTGCGGTCGCTCACGAAGATTTTTGCCATTCCGGGCTTGCGCTTGGCCTATATGGCAGCCCATCGCCAGACCATTGGCTCTCTTAAAGGGCTGGTTGAACCGTGGCCTCTTTCCAGCCCGGCTTTGGCGGCTGGTTTCCACTGTTTGGCCCTTAATAATTGGAAGAGCCAAACTCACAAGGCTTTGAAAATTTTTCGGCGGCACCTCCTTCAGACTCTGACCACTTTAAACATTGGCCGAGTTTTCCCCACGGAAAGTAATTTCTTGCTTATGGAGCTGGGCCCGGAGTTCGATTGCGATGACCTTTTGGATTTTCTTTTCCAAGATGGCGTGTTAGCCCGTGATGCCAGTAACTTCGCTGGTTTGGAAAAGGGCCATATTCGTTTGGCCGTGCGCCCTTTAGACGAGATTTCGGTTTTGGCCCTGAGTTTGGAAAAGTTTAAAAGTCAATTATATTAAGTTGTTATGTGGAGCTTTTTTTAAGTTTTTTTTAAGCCTTATTTGATAACTTTCATTTTACAATCCGCCTCAAAATAGCTTCCCTCCAGAAAGCCAAAACTAACGCCTTCGTCCGGGGGCACCGCCGCCGCCGCCGCCGGGATTTTCGCTGACGCTACTCGTCAGGCGCAGGAGCATTTCCCGCGACTGGGCCAAGCTTATGCCTTCGGAGAAGGGTTGCTTCAAAAAGTTCATGAAGCTGGGGTAGAGCTCGATGGCTCGGTCGATTTCGGGGTTTGCTCCCCTTTGGTAGGCCCCTAAGTTAATCATGTCTTCATTTTTGCTATAGACAGCTAAAACGTCTTTGAAACGACCGGCGGCAGTCAGTTGCTCCCGGTCGACTAGTTCGGTCATCAGGCGGCTGATGCTGGAGAGCACGTCAATGGCGGGGTAGTGATTTTTGGCCGCCAAATCACGCCGCAAAACGATGTGGCCGTCAAGAATGGAACGCATGGCGTCGGCTACCGGTTCGTTCATATCGTCGCCGTCGACTAAAACGGTGTAGAGGCCGGTGATACTCCCATGGGGCCATGCTCCGGCCCGTTCTAAAAGTAAGGGGAGTTGGGCGAAAACCGAAGGAGTGTAGCCGCGGGTAGTGGCCGGTTCCCCAATGGAGAGCCCAACTTCACGGGCGGCAAAGGCGTAGCGGGTGGCGGAATCCATCATTAAGACGACGTTATAACCTAAATCGCGAAAATATTCGGCAATGGCTGTGCCCACATAGGCTCCGCGCATCCGCACCAAAGCCGGTTGTTCAGAGGTGGCAGCCACAATTACGCTGCGAGCCATCCCTTCCGGGCCCAGGTCTTTCTCAATGAAATCGAGCACTTCACGTCCGCGCTCCCCAATCATAGCAATAACATTGACCTCAGTTTCCATCTGACGGGCCATCATGCCCAAAAGGGTGCTTTTTCCCACGCCGGAACCGGCAAAAATCCCCACCCTTTGGCCTTGACCTACAGTTAGAAGCCCGTTAATAGCCTTAAGGCCCACGTCTAGCGGCTTGGTAATGCGGTCTCGTTCCAGTGGGTTTCCGGGGCGAGCTTGAACGGGATAGCGGCCTTCCACTTCAATGGGGCCTTTGCCGTCAATGAGGCGCCCGAGGCCATCTAAAACACGGCCCAAAAGCTGGGGGCCCACCTCCACCATGGCCGGGCGGCCGGTGGCCACAATGCGGTTACCGGGGGTTAGGCCGCTCATGATCCCCACGGGCATCAGTTGAATAATCCCCTCCCGAAATCCCACCACCTCAGCTTCCACCGGGGGCATATCATTATTGGGATAAATTTGGCAAATTTCGCCCACGGCCGCCGCCGGGCCGTCGCCTTCAATGACCAAGCCCACGACTTTCGTCACCCGCCCTTCCAATGAGAGGGGCTGGGTGCCTTGAAGGAGACTGAGAAAGGGGGCAAAATTTTGAGGCTTTTTATTCGTCACTTTTTACCGTGTTTAAAGCTGAACCTGTAGTGGAAGTTGTTGTAAAATCAGTATCTGTGGGAAGGTCTGAAGGATTTTCTTCAGCCAAAGTTTCCGGCGGAACCGCATTTGTCCCTGGGTTTACGTCGTCGGCTTCTAAGGCCGTTAGTCGGGGCAACTTTGTTGTTTCTTTGGCCGAAATTTTTTTGGTGGGCTCATCATTTGGCGGAGCTGGAGCGGTGCTGGCTTCTTCTGCCACTGAAGCCGGGTTCGGAAGAATCTCCGGGACAGTTTCCGGAGTTGGATCCGAGGTGATGTTTGGTTCGATGTTCGGCTCGATGTTTGACTCCGCACCGGTCTTGATAGTGGTCTCTGTGGCGGTTTCTGCCTCTGTATTAAGGGGAGGCGGCGAAGCTCCTAAATCACCGTGTTGGCTTTCGAAAGCTTGGCGCAACACACTTAAGACTTGGTTGGTGCGGTGCTTGACAGTGGCATCTAAGCGACCGATGTCAGATTCCATAATCAAATCGCCGGGGCCTAAAGTGTCGTCAGTTTTGAAGCTGACTTTCAAGAGGGCCCCCAAGCGTTCTCGCTGGTCGGCTCGGGCTTCTTCCAGTTGAGCTAAATCTTGGGAACGCACCGTAAAGACAACTCGGTGAGCTTGCGAGAGAAAATCAATGCAAGCTTCAAAAGCTTTTGTAGCCAAATCGTTTGCGTCATTGAGTTCTTTATGGAGGATTTGTTCTGCGGCCTCAATGGCCAACTTAATCATCATGGGGCCGTTGGCCGCCCAAAGGTCTTGGTATAAAGCCTCGACTTGCTCCAAAGAATGGAGAAGGGGCTCGATTTTTTGCTGAAAAGCGCTTTGGGCCTCATTGTGGCCGGTGGCCCGACCTTCGCTTAAGCCTTTTTCATGGCCTTCCCGGTAGCCTCGCTCTTGGGCTTCGGCCTCGGCGGTTTGGCTTTTTTCAGCCAAGATCGCCCGTTCATTTATGATCTCGGCTTCCAGCTCTTGTTTTTTGGTGTTAAATTCATCTTCAAGGCGTCCCCGGGCGTGGCTTAAAGCGGCGAAAGATTCTTGAATAATTTCCCCTTCGCCTTCCAGCTCTGCCCGCTCGGTCAAAGCTTTTTGCCGTTCATTTTCTGCTTGAGTGCGTTCGCTCTCGGCTTTGGCTTTTATTTGTTCAGCCTCGGCGCGCAAGTTTTGGGCTTCTTCGCGCAAAAGCTCAATTTCATCTTTCACTGCGGCTAAAGCATCTTGACGCTTGGCGGCTAACTCACTTGGCAGAGCGGCCCGCTCGGCGGCGGCTTCCTCTTGCCAGCGGGCTGATTCGACCTGGGCTTCTTTGATGATTTCCAAACGTTTTTCTTCGGCTTGGGCCAAAGTGCGCACTACGCCGGGGTCGCGGGTGTCAAGGTCTTCATAAGTGTAGTCCCGAGGAGTTACGAAATCATAAAGATCTTCGTAAGAGGCCCCTTGTTCCGGGTTTTCAGCTTCTAAATCAAAAGGTTTAAAGAGATTGTCTAAAGAGGGAACCTCGGTGGCCAGGGCGGAAAGGGGAGTGCGTTCCACTTGAAATTCAGCAAAAGGGTCAGGGAAAGGCTCGAGGGTCTCTTGCTTATTGGAGCTGAAATCCTCACTTGGATCGGGTAAGGGCTCGGCATTTTCCAAAGAGTGGTAAGTCTCCAGCTCAAAATCTTCCACTGCCTCGCCCTTCTGAGCTTTGGCCGGACGTTGGTAGCTGGGGTCGAAGTTATTAGACAAGTTGGTCGCCTCCGTCGCCTTTGCCAATGGCTATTTTGCCTTCGGCTTCCAATTTTTTGGCTACCCGCAAAATGGCTTGTTGGGCTTTTTCCACGTCAGAGAGCTTGGTTGGGCCCATGGCTTCCAAATCTTCTCTGATCATGTCGGCGGCCCGCTCAGAGAGGTTGGCGAAGACTTTGGTGCGCATTTCTTCGCTGGCGGCTTTCAAGGCCAAAGTCAACTCGTCGTTGTTGACGTCTTTCAAGATTGTGCGGATGGCCCTATCGTCAACCCCGAGGAGATCTTCAAAGACGAACATGAGTTTTCGCACTTCGTTGGAAAGCTCGGGTCGATCTTCCTCCAAACGCCCCATAATGGAGTTTTCCGTGCCTTGATCCACCTGGTTGAGGATTTCGGCCACCGTGTTGGAACCACCGGCTTGGCGGCTGCCCACGGGCCCTTGAGCTTTGATCTCTTCCCGCAGAACAGTTTCCACCTCATCTAAAATATTGATGGGCACATTTTCCAAATCAGCAATGCGCAAGATGACGTCTTGCTGCAAAGGCTCGGGAAATTCTGAAATGATTTGGGCTGATTTGCCGGAATCAATATGAGCTAAAATCAGGGCGATGGTTTGGGGGTGCTCGTTGCGAATGAAGTTGCCGAGAGCCTTGGCATCAATGTGTTTGATGTTGGAAAAGGGCACCGGGGAGTTTACGTCTTGGAGTAAGCCGTCGGCCCGTTCGCCATCAATGGCTCGCCCCAAGGTGTTCTTGAAGAAATCGTCACCTTTAATGCGGATGTCGGCCGGGAGCCCCATGGCCTCGACAAATTCCCACAAAACGTCTTGCACTTGATTGGGAGTGACGTTTTGGATTTTACTCATGGCTTTGCCCAAGTCTTTAATCTCCATGTCCTCCAGTTCCTTAAAGACTTCGGTGGTGAATTCCTCCCCCAAAGTTAAGAGAAAAATGGCGGCCTTTTCCGGGCCGGTTAATCCTTCCATTTTTTCAGCTTGTCTGGCCATGGTTTAAAACTCCGCGAATGCGTTTAATTCAAGGGTAAATCTTTTGGGCGTTTTGGAAAAATGAGTTTAGAGAGCTTTTTGGGGAAAGCTCTCTAATGTTATTTACAGTTTCGGCTCTTCTTGGGGCGGCTTTTCATCAATCCAAGAGCGCACCAAGCCCACTGTGCGGTCGAGGTTTTCCCGCGCTAAAGGCAGAATGTTTTCCCGGCTCAAGTTGCCATAGGCCAAGGTGAGGGGTTCATCATCTTCGGTGGCTTGGGCGGCTTCTTCTTCGTCGTCATAGTTGAGAGCTTCTTCTTCAGATTCATCGTAATCAGGTTCCAGCTCTTCGTCGTCTTCTTGGCTCAGCTCTGCCACTTGGCTTGCAGCGGCTATGGTAGCTGCGCCGGCCGGAGCTAAGTCTTCAGGAGCCGCCTGGGTGGGTAACGGCAAAGGATCGCCATAGTTATAAGTACCGCCCGGCTGTTGAGGCAGGATAGCGGCTTCTCCACCTGAGCCCACCGGTTCCACTTCCTTTTTCAACCAATTGATAATGGGGCGCACCACCAAGAAGAAAAAGAGGATGATAAGAATCATATTGAGCACAGGACGGGAGAACTCGCGCACTAATTCGAGAATAAAAAGAGCCCAAACCGAAACTTCTTCGCTTCTGGCAAAAGGAACACTGGTCACGCTAACGGTATCTCCTCTGGCTTCGTCAAAACCCACGGCCGCTTTGATGGAATTTTCCAATTGGTCGAGTAAATCTTGAGGAAGGGCGGTAAAAACCATTTCGCCGGCGGCATTTTCAGAATAGATGCCATCTAAGAGCACGGCTACGCTAATTTTTTTAAGATCGCCGGCTTTGGCCACGGTTTGACGTTTGATGTTGGTAATTTCGTAGTTACTGGTTTCTTCGGTGCGGGAATACTCTTCCACTCCGGTGGCGCCGGAATTTTGACGGTTAGCCGTGCCGAGTTCGTAGGTGGCGTTGGGAACGCCCGAGGCCGTGGGCCCGGCCCCGATGCTTCGTTCGGCGATGCGCTGTTCACTGCGGACGGCCGTGCGTTCGGGGTCGTAAATGTCTTCGTTGGTGATAACTTCTTTGAAGTCAAGTTCAGCAATAACCCGAGTGATGGCTCTTTCCGGGCCCACAACCCGTTCCATCATCGCTTGAATACTGCGTTTGATATTATCTTCATAGGCGGCTTTTTGCTTCATTTGGTCATCATTTAAAAAGCCGGGCTTTTGCATATCGGCCGACCAAATGAGGCCACCGTCAGTATCAATAATAGAAACGTGTTCCGGTGACAAACCATTGACAGACGAAACAACTAAATTGACAATACCCATGAGTTGGGGCTTGGTCAAAGCACTGCCGGGTCTGGTTTTAATCACCACTGAGGCGGCCGGAGGCATTTGGTCTTGAATGAAGAGAGTGTCTTTGGGCACAGAGACATGAACCCGGGCCATGCTGATTTCCGGCATGGACATCAATGTTCTTTCCAATTCGCCTTGAACAGCTCTTTGCAAGTTGGTTTTTTGCACCATATCGGTGACGCCCAACTTTTGTTCGTCAAAAATTTCAAAGCCAATATTGCCTTTAGACGGTAGGCCTTGAACGGCTAAGGCCAGGCGAGTCTGGGCAACTAAATTTTTGTCGATCTCAATGGTAGTGCCGTCGGTAGAGAGGCGGTAAGGTATATTTTGGGTTTGCAGCTCAGTGGTAATGGCCCCGGCGTCAGCGGCGGTGAGTTGGCTATAAAGCACATCATAGGTGGTGTTTTCACCGCCCCAAAATAATGTCACCAGTAAAACTGCTGTGGCCGCCGCCAATAAAACGCCACCAACGGCGAGTTTGGAAGGCCCGGCGGAGGCGATGATTTCTTTTCCTCTGGTAATTTGCTCATTGAGATTAAAAGCCATGATTCTTGCCTCGCTTTTTAGCTGAAAAGTATCTTTCACAATAGCCTTATAAGCAACTTTAAGGCCAATAATTTGAAGCTATAGTGATTTGTTAGGTTTTGGGGTGAAAAACACCTTGCAAGGCTTACTTTTCAGATAAAGCTTAGAATTTCCTCCCTTTGGTTTTTGTAGGCAAAGGGAGGGAGATAATTTAGGAAACGCTGACTAATTGGCGTTTACTTAATTGGGAAAGCGACGTTCGGCAATGGGGCCTTCACTTAAAAGACCCAAGTCATTACCGTCCCAGGTGACATTCAGGGCATTGGCCATGCCGGATTTCACTACAATAAATCTTTCAGCTAACCAAGTGACAGTATCCCCGCTGTTTAAAATCATAAACTCAGGGGGGTTGCCATCGATTTCAACTTGCAACCACACGTTGTCGTTTTGGCTTAACAAGGTTAAAACCCCGCCAGTTAGGCCCTCTAAGGAGCTCTGGGTTTGGTTTGCATCTTGTTCTGTCAAAGAGGCTGTGGCATCTGAAGAGCCGGTTTCTGCCCCAGAGCTGAGTTCGCCGCTTGTCGTGATTGGAGTCCCCGAGCTCTTGAGGCCGGGTAAAAGCTGCCAAGCCATGATAGCAGTCGCCAAAATAATGACTAAGATAACTAAAACTCGCAGGCTGAAACGCCTTTTGCCGCCCACACTGGTGGCCACATATTTGGGGGAAAGTGATTCCTTACCAATAGGCTCTTTTTTGCCTTCGTCAGTTGTTAAGCGAGAGTAATCGGCTAAAATGCTTTCGGCATCCAAGCCTAACTCATTGGCATAAGCCCGCAGGAAGCCACGGGCAAAAACAGGCGGTAACGATGAAAGTCGTCCGTCTTCAATGGCCTCAAGCTGATCCAGAGGGATTTTAATTTTCAAAGCCGCATCTCGACGGCTCAAACCGTTCACTTCTCTTTTAACTTTTAAAAGAGAACCCAGCTCATCTAAATCTCGGGCCATTCCGCCTTCAGCGGCTTTTGGGGCTTTTCGCGGGCGGCTGGCTTTTGTTGGCCGTTGCCTTTCGTTTGCGGCTTGCTGTGCTGTTTCAGAAGCTAGGTCAGCCCCAGTTTTTAAGGAAACAGGAGTTGAACTCTTCCGTCGTCTGGGGTGCCCACCTTCAAGGCTGTCAGCGCTTTTGTTACGGCGCGGACGCATGACATCTTCAGCCTCGGCAACAGCACTTTTCTTGCGCCGCGGGCGTTCATCACCCTCAAGCTCGGCCTCGACACTTTTTTTGCGCCGCGGACGTTCACCCTCAAGCCCGGCATCGACACTTTTCTTGCGCCGCCGTGGGCGTTCACCTTCGGCTTTATTGGCACTGTCGGCACTTTTGCGTCGCTTGGGTTGCTCAAGATTCACATCGTTTGCGCTGAGCTCCAAGTCATTTAGAAGATCATTTTCTCTGCCCAATGGTCTATCCCTCCAAAAGTTTACGGAAATATTCAAGGGTGGCCAACAGTTGTTTTTCTTGGCGGCACCATCTAGCGTTTCCTTACAAGTTGACCCTTATGACGGCGTTGCGTTTAAGGTCTTTTAACCAATCGCCGAAGCGTTTTTGCAGTTTGTAGGCTTCCAATTGACGCCGTGCTTTT
>CAYJAF010000052.1:0-8100 GCA_964368195.1 uncultured Thermodesulfobacteriota bacterium | reverse complement strand
CCAATCGCCGAAGCGTTTTTGCAGTTTGTAGGCTTCCAATTGACGCCGTGCTTTTTCTTTTTCTTCGGTGGAAAACTCATCGGCACTGCGTTTGCCGCTCGGTTTTGGGGTCGGAGCCGGGTCAGTGGCCGGGCTCATAACAATAACGGCATTGCCGGCTTCCAAGGGGCCAATGGGCTCCCCGGCTTTTTTATCGGCCAGAGCTGCTTGCAAGGGCGGCGGCAATTTATCAACACTGGCCCCATCACCGGTATCGCCGCCTTTGTCGCGGCCCGGGCCTTTAGAATATTTGCGAGCGGCTTCAGCAAAGCTTAAACCCCCTTCAATTTCGGCCATAATCTTTTTGGCCTCGTTTAAAGAGGCTTGTTTGTTTTGCGGGTTGAGCGGGATAATAATCAATCGCACAGCTCGGGTGTCGGGTGGGCCTGTTCTGATGCCCATTTCCTTGGGGTCAGGGCCTTCACCATTGAGAAATTTTACCACTTCTGCATCAGTGACCACAACTTTGCTGACCACTTGGGAACCCATGATGCGATTACGCAAGAGCTCCATGCGTAAGTTTTCTCGGAAGCCCTCCATGGTGGTGCCGCTTTGGGCCAAGGAGGCTTCAAATTGAGCATCGGTGAGTTTGTTGTCAGTTTTAACGGCATTTACGGCATTACTGACATCTGATTCCGTGACAAAAACACCTTTGGCCTTGGCCGCTTGATTTACCAGCTCTTGCTCAATGAGGCCGTCAAGCACCTTTTTTTCCAGCTCATAACCGGCATCACCTGTGGGTTTGCGGCCGCGAGTTACGGCATTGATGCGGGCGTCAAGTTGGCTCAAAGTTATAATTTCGCCGTTAACAGCCGCCACAATGCGGTTGACTGAAGCCCCGGCCGGAGCTGTGCTTTGATAGCGAGCTTTGCTGGTTGGGGTGTAAGAGCTTTGGCCGTCCACAGTGGAGCTTTCAGACGAATCGAAGGTCTCTGTAGTGGGGTCTTGGGGGGAGCCCGCTTCTGACGAGAAGAATCCGCACCCACCCAAAGTTAGGGCCGCTAACACCAGTATTAAATTTTTGCCAAACATTCGACCTCTTTAGAAATATGAGATTTCTGCATAATTATAAAATTTGTGGGAATATCCAGTTTGCCTGCTGAGGCATTTTCAATTAGCAAGGCACAAAATAAAACGTTTACGGCAAAAGTGCGTGGTTTTGCCGAACTTTTGATTTCTGGGGTTGCAAAATTTTTGGTTTTGCTTTCGAACCTTTACCCAATTGTAATGAGGGCTTAATATGCTTTTACTTATACTTTCCCCAAGCAAACATTATTTATTTTATATTGTCACGTGAAAAAAGTCAAAGTTAAGACTAGAAAAAAATTTTTCTACTAGATATGGTGTTTGGATCAAGGCTGTGGGACTTTATAGAGTGTGGCCTTTTTAGAGGAGGAAGGCGCTTTTGAAAATTGATAATTTTCAGGGTTCCAAAAATGATAAAAATTCTTTAATTCGCTCTAAATCGGCGGTTTGTTGAAGTTTAATATCTCCTAAAAAGAGTTTGCCGCTGGGAGACAAACGCACTTTTCGTTTTTTATCCATCACTAGCTGCATCACTGCCTCATAATTGGGAGGCCCGGCGGGGCCAAAGGCCAAAGTGAGGCCGCCGGCTCCCGTTTCCAAACGGCGGACTCCCACTTTTTTCAGTTGCAATTTAATTTCCATCATGGCCACCAAGTTTTTAGCTTCGTCCAGTAAAGGGCCGAAGCGATCAATAATTTCCGCCGTTATATTTTCAATTTCGTCATTATTTTTAGCGGCGGCAAGGCGGCGATAGAGCACTAGGCGTGAGTCGGCGTCCGGCACATAACTTTCCGGCAGATAACTGGGCAGGCCCAAAGCCACTTCCGGTTCCGGCTCGGTGTCGATGGGCTCGCCTTTGAGTTCGCCAATGGCCTCTTCCATGAGCTGGGTATACATCTCATAGCCCACCAACTGGGCTTGGCCCGATTGAGCCGCCCCTAAGATGTTGCCGCTGCCGCGGATTTGCAAATCGTGCATGGCGATTTGATAGCCGCTTCCCAAATCTGAATGGTCTAAAATAGCCTTGAGTCGTTTTTTGGCATCTGCCGTTAAAATATCAGGATTGTCAACTAATAGGTAGGCGTAAGCTTGCTGGTTGCCCCGGCCCACCCGCCCTCGTAGTTGGTAGAGCTGAGCCAGGCCAAAGCGGTCGGCTCGGTCGATGATGATGGTGCCGGCCGCCGGGAAATCAAGGCCGCTTTCCACAATGGTGGTAGTGATCCAAACGTCTAATTCTCGGTTGAGAAATTGGGTCATCACCTCTTCCAGCTCTTTTTCTTTCATTTGGCCGTGGCCAATGCCGAATTTCACCAAGGGCATTAGCTTGCGGAATTTATCGGCCCAAAGGTGAATGTCGCGCACTTGGTTGTGGATTAAAAATACTTGCCCGCCGCGAGCAAGTTCTCGGTCAATGGCCTCGACAATGGCCTCGTCTTCATATTTGAGCAAAGTGGTTTTAACGGCTTGGCGGTCTTGGGGCGGAGTGCTCATGGAGCTTAAATCGCGAATGCCGGCCAAAGACATGGAAAGGCTCCGAGGAATGGGGGTGGCACTCATGGCTAAAACGTCCACTTGGGCGCGATATTGTTTCAATTTTTCCTTGTCAGCCACTCCGAAACGGTGTTCTTCATCAATGACCAAGAGACCTAAATCTTTGAATTTAACGTCTTTTGATAAAAGCCGATGGGTGCCCACCACCACGTCAATTTGCCCTGCGGCCACGTCTTTTAAAATGTTCCGAACCTCAGATGCTGTTTTAAAGCGAGACAGCGAGACAACTTTGATGCCCCACGGAGCTAAACGGCTTTCGAAGGTGTGGCCGTGTTGTTCGGCCAAAATGGTGGTGGGCACTAAAACGGCGGCTTGTTTTTTTTCGGCCACGACTTTAAATGTAGCCCGCAGGGCCACCTCGGTTTTGCCGTAGCCCACGTCGCCGCAAATGAGGCGATCCATGGGTCTGGCTTTGGCTAAATCGCCCAAGACATCGTTAATGGCTTGAAGTTGATCGGGGGTTTCGGTGTATTCGAAGGACGATTCAAACTCGGCCAACAAGTTGTCTCGTTCCTCAAAGGCGTGGCCCGGGGTCACCTGGCGAGCGGCATAGAGTTTCAGGAGCTCTTCGGCCATTTGGCGAATGTTTTCCTTCACTTTTTCTTTGAGGCGTCCCCAGGTGAGGCCACCTAATTTATCCAAGCCCGGGGAACGGTCGGTGCCGCCAACATACTTGGCCACTGAGCCCAAGAGCTCCACCGGCACATAGAGCTTATCTCCTCCTTTATAGACTAAATGGAGGAAATCTCCCTTCTGGCCGTAAGAGAGGGTCAAGGTCACCAAGCCCTGATATTGCCCGATGCCGTGGGTGTCATGGACGACAAAATCTCCGGGGCTGAGATCTTTCAAGCTGGCAAATTTCAGGCCCTTAAAATCAGAGGATGCTCGTCTGCGCATTTTTGTCCGCCCGCCAAAAATTTCTTCCTCAGAGATGAAGGCTACTTGGTCGAAGGCCGTGGCAAAACCGGCGGAGAGTTGGCCAACTTCCAGGTTCAGTTGACCTTTGGCGGCGGAGCTCTCGGAGGGGCTTTGGTCTGGGCGGAGGTCGTATTCCTCCAGCATGGTGGCCAGGCGGCGAGATTGTTCGGCTGTGCGGGAAACGATATGCGTCTCAAATCCGCGCCCTAAAAGGCTCTTTAAACGGGCGACCAAAGGAGCCAGAAAGCTGCTTCCGGCTTTTAAGGCTGTGGCGGCTTCCAGATTGATATTGTTTTCCACCGCTAAATTAAAATAGACCGTCTGAGCTTGGGGCTCTTCCGGAAGAGCTAAGTTGCGAGCTCGCCAGCCACCAAGGGAATCTAAATTCTGCAAAAGTTCTTCGGGGCTTTGCCAGAGTTGACAGAGAGGCAAATGGGGGCGCCCTTCGGCGGCCAGGCGGTCAAAGTGGTTATTTAAATTTAGGTGGGCACTTTGGGCGGCACGGTAGAACTCTTCGGGCTCGTAGATTAAGCTTAAGGCTCCGCTGACTGAATCGGTGAGGGGGCTCAGCTTCGTAAAGAGAGGAGCCCAGGATTCCAAGCCGCTAAAGGTCTGTAAGTTGCGGAACTTTTCGGCTAAAGGTTCCCACAGAAGGCTATGCCAGTCGTTTTCTTTGGCAAGTTCAGCCAAAAGCTCGGCTGCCTTAAGGGCCTCTTTTGCTTGGTAACTGAAATCGGCGGCCGGGGCCAGTTCCAAAGATTCTAAAGGGGCGACGGAGCGCTGGTCTTCAATTCGGAAAGAACGCAATGATTCCAAATAGTCGCCGAAAAATTCTAAACGCACAGGGAGCTTTTGTCCGGCGGGGAAAATATCTATAATATCGCCACGCACCGAAAAATCTCCCCGCGATTCCACTTGCCCCACAGCCGCATAGCCATTTTCCACTAAAAATGTTTTGAGCTCGGTGTGGTCTATTTCGCTACCCACTTGCAAAAGACGCTTCCGCCTGGCCTCAGAAGGAGGGTAGCGGCGTAGGGCCGCCGCCGCCGACGTTACCACTAAGCGGGGGGTGTGAGAGGTGCTCAGCTTTTCCAAGGCCCAAAGGTTTTGGGCCAAGGTGTCGGCTGAGCTGGCTTGGGCTAAAAAAGGTTTGGCTTCCACCGGGGCCAAAAGGTGGATATGCTCTCGGCCTTGGGGCCAGAAGTAGTTTAAATCTCCGACTAAATCTTCAGCCATCAAGGCGGTTGGCATGGCAATTAAAATGCTTTGGGAACCGGCGGCAACCAGTTGCACAGCTAGCCGAGCCAAAGCCGCTTGGGGCACTCCACCCAGCACAACTCGTCTGGTGGCGCTGGCAGCTAAGCTCTTTAAATCGCCTCTGTATAACTGGTATTCCATTGTCGCCTCTATGACCTCTTTGACTTATTTACTACAATTGTCTAACTTTATTATATGCTCTCGGCTTTGTAAATATTAAAATAGCAAATCAACACGTTAATCTAACGTAAAAGTCTTTTTCCTGAAATTCGGCTCGAAGAAAAAAATAATTTTGCCAAACTTTAAAATTGCATTTTTTATTCAATCAGGGCAAAATATTATTATAAGGAAGTCAAATGGCAGTGCAAACTGCAAGTGGTTTCTATATTTAATATGGGGGAGGTTTGTGTTTTGCGATATTGGTTATTATTAGCGATTTCAGTTTTTTTCACAATTTCCTCTTACAGCCTTGCTTTAGCTGAAGCAGCTAGCTTGCGCATTTTAACCGATGATAAAATTATTCCCCCCGCTATTGTGGAACGCTTCACTCGGGAAACCGGCATTCGTCTTCGCATTGAATATTTTGAAACAGCGGGCGCTCTGAATGCCTATATAGATACCGATTTTGACGGCGACTTAATCTTAATGCGTTGCATTAATCTTGCGCCTCACATCACGGCAAATAAACTGGCTTTCTTAGATCGCTCATTGCTGCCCAATTTAGTTAACCTTAAACCTTATAATGATCATAATCCCCAAGATCCTCACTATCACTATACTATTCCATATATCCAAGGTATTGTGGGAGTTTTATATCGCTCCGGGATGTGGGGCCCCGGGAGCCCCAGCTGGAATAACATTTTTGCTCCCAATATGTCTGTGGCCAGCTTTACTATTACCGATCAATATCGCGATGCCATGGGAGCGGCCCTAATCTACTTAGGCCACTCGGTCAACTCCACTTCCCCCGAGGACATTTCCCAAGCCGCCCAAGTTTTAGAGCTTTTAACTAACAACCCGGCTTTCATTGCCTTTATGCCCCAAGAGCGCACTTTGCGTTTCCTTAAAGAAAAATTTATTTACGCAGCCGTCACTTATAACCGCATTGCCGCAAAAGCCATGCAAGAAGACCCCGGCCTTTCGTTTTACGTGCCCAACCGAGGGGGCTTTATTTGGAGCTATGCTTTTGCAGCGAATAAAAACAGCCCGCACCAAAAAGAGATTCACCGTTGGCTTAATTATTTGCTAGATCCTGATGTGGCGGCTGAAGTTTCCACTTGGAATTTGGCGGCCAGCCCCAATTTGAAGGTCTTTACTCGCCTGCCTGCCCTGGTGCGCTCAAACCCGGTGATATATTCCCCGGGGCCTGTTTGGGGCCGTTCTGAGCCCTTGAGAGATTTAGGGGCGGCAGATGATCTCTATAAAGAGTATTGGTCGCGTATTAAGTGATTTTCTCCAGTTGAAAAAGAGTTTGGCTTTTTAGCGTGGGGAGCTTTGTGTTCTAACTGTTATCTTTTATTTTTTAGGATGAAAAAATGAGCTTGGTAAAACACAGTGAAAATGGTTTGGTATGGTATACCTTTTCTATTTTTGCTCCTCACCCGGAACTTCGCCACGGGGTTTTAACAAACGATGGCCCTCACAGCACCGGTAAATTTTCACTGGCCTTTAATGAAGTGGAAGCAGACGAGACCGTAAGTGCTCGTCTGGCTCTGGTGGAAAATACTTTGGGCCTTTCTCCTTTGGCTTCCGCTCGGCAAACTCACAGTGCCAAGGTTTTAGTTGTCAAAGCTCAAGATAACTACCACCCTCGCACTTTGGCCGAAACTATAAATGATTACGATGCTCTTCTCACCTCAGATGACGGCGTTAGTCTGCTTATTAAAATTGCAGACTGCCAAGGGGCGATTTTATACGATCCTCAAGCACGGATCTTAGGGTTGGTTCACAGCGGCTGGCGCGGTTCTGTGCAAAATATCTTAGGGGTAACCGTTGAGAAAATGGTGGCCGCCGGGGCAGAGTCTCAAAGGATTAAAGCCGCCATTGGGCCATCTTTGGGGCCTTGTTGTGCGGAATTTGTCAATTATGCCGAAGAGCTTCCCAAATCGTTTCAAGATTTTATGGCCGGGCCAAACCACTTTGACTTTTGGGCCATCAGTAAGCATCAATTGACTACCGCCGGCTTGCGGCCTGAGAATATTGATCTGGCCGGAGTTTGCACCCAGTGTTCGCCTGAGTTTTTCAGTTTTCGAGGGGGGGACGTTTGGGAGCGGTTTGGGATTGTGGCCGCGATGCAAAAGGCCCTTTAAGTAAAAGCTTATTTATTCTGCTTGCAGAATAAATAAGCAAGGCACGCCGCCTCTCATGAGCCCCCTCAGAACGGAAAACCATGGGTTTTTCTTTCATTTCGGCGGCGGCGAAGTTGGCAAATTGCCAACTTCGTAAGTAAACGCTGATAAATCAGTGTATATTCAAGCGGAGAAAATTCATGAGCTTTCAAGCAACCATCACGGAAGCTGCGATAATAAGTCAACAAAGTGTGGGGCCAGACACTTTTTTAATGGCCCTTGACTGTCCCCAAATAGCCCGCGATGCCAGCCCCGGTCAATTTATTAAAATAAAAGCTTGGGCCGAAGGCCCCTTTTTACCACGACCTTTTTCCGTTCACTCCACTAAAAATGGGGAGCTTTGGCTCCTTTACCGCCGCGTTGGTCGGGGCACCACGTTAATGAGCCAAGCTTTAGCCGGAGCAAAAGTCCATTTAAGCGGCCCCTTTGGTCGGGGTCTGCCACAAGTTATGCCTGAACCAAAGCCACTTTATTTGGTTGGTGGCGGAATCGGCCTGGCCCCGATGTCTGCTGTTCTTGATTGGCTGAATGGGGTTGACTCCCACTTGTTTTACGGAGAAAGGGGGGCTTGCGCCATTGTGGAAGAAGAGTGGCTGGCCTCATGGGCGGGGGATTTTACCGCCATGACCGAAGATGGCACAGCCTACGGCCAAAAGGGTCTGGTGACGGCTCCCTTGGCTGAGGCTTTGGCCAAAGAGCCCCGAGATATTTTTGCTTGTGGCCCTGTGCCCATGCTGGCGGCCGTAAGTGAGCTGGCCCGACAATACAAAGTGACTCCGTGGGTTTCTCTGGAGGCAGAGATGGCTTGTGCGTTTGGCGTCTGCTTAACTTGCAGTCTGCCTTTAATTGGTGGAGGGCGGTTCCGGGTTTGCCAAGAAGGCCCCGTTCTGGACGGCGCTAAAGTGGATTGGGCTCATGGGGGAAAACTTTTTTGAAAAAAAGTTTTCCCCCAAACCCCCTT
>CAYJAF010000051.1:0-19768 GCA_964368195.1 uncultured Thermodesulfobacteriota bacterium | reverse complement strand
GAAACCATGCGCAAAATGGCTTCAGTGGCCTCAATGTAATGATCCACGTCAAAGCCGTGCCCCCAGCTCAAAGAAAGGGCCGGCTCAAATAAAACGTCTTTGCGGGCCATCATCACTTTGGCAAAGGGCTTCATGTTGTCGGCGTGGTTTAGAAAATCAAAACAGCGCACAACTTGGAAGTGCTCACAAATCATCTCGCCGGTCATTTCCATGAGCCCGGCCGGTTGGGGTTTGTAGCCCAGTAAGTTAGTGGAGCGCACCAAAATCTGCTTCATTGTTTTGGGGGCGAACTTATTCCACAGGGCCGCCTCGGAAAAGGGATAAGTCATGTTGGCGAGCATGGCCACGTGGAAGTGGGCACCGCCCCCTGTCTCCATGGAAAAGAAATCACAGTTATCCATATAGGGGCCCACGAGGGCATCTTCAGCCAAGCGAAAGCGGTTTGAGCTATTGGATTGGGTGACGTCGCGGCAGGTGGTATCGCAGAAATGCTTTTTACCGGAATCGCGAACGTAATCCAAAAGTGCCCGACGGTCACCTTGGGGATAGGGAGAGACTCCGCCCATTTGCTCTAAAGAAAGTTTGGGCAGAACAGGGTTAAACTGAGGCAGGCGCGGGGTGTCAATGGTGCGGTAAGCCCCAAGCTGCACAAAGGGATTGTAACCACGAGCCGAAATTTCCGCTGTTAAAAGAGCCGAGCGCACAGCCTCCGGCACCATGTCGTCATATTCAAATAAATCAGGGCGTTTTTCAATGAAACGAGTAGTAAAATCACCATTTCTAAATTCTTCGGTATGAATCAAAGAACGGAAAAAGGGCATGGTAGTCTTGAGGCCACCAATCATATATTCACTCAAGGCCCTATCCATAATCCCCAAAGTCTTAACCCAGTCTTGACCATGAGCAATGAGCAAAGAACCGGCTGAATCGTATTGCGAGGGGAAATCGTAACCGGCCATCAAGTTGGAATCGAGGCGCACCCCGGGGCCACCGGTGGAGACGTAACGGGTGATTTTGCCGGAGTTGGGGGTGAAATCTTGCTGGGGATCTTCCATGTTGACCCGCACCTGCATAGCCACTTGGGTGGGGCTGGTATTATCTTCGGTGAAGCGCAAAGGAGCCCCGAAGGCAATGGCGATTTGTTCTTCCACCAAATCCACCCCATAGCGGGCCTCGGTAATGCCGTGTTCCACTTGCAGGCGGGTGTTGACTTCGATCAAATATGGTTCTAAATCAGAGGTGACTAAAAACTCCACCGTGCAGAGGGAATAGTAATTCACTGCCGAAACCAGTTGGCGGGAATACTCTTTGATGAGAGCTCGCTTTTCCAGCGTCCAAAGAGGCCAAGGAGAGGGGGTTATCTCCACCAGCTTTTGATTGTTGCGCTGAACGGTGCAATCACGTTCATCAAAGCAAAAGACGTTGCCATATTGGTCGGCAATGACTTGAACTTCAATGTGACGCACGTCAGTTAAGAATTTTTCCACGTAAATTTTCGGATTGCCAAAGGAGGCTTCCGCCATGGTGGAGGCCTTGTTGAAAGCTATTTCCAAATCTTCTTCGTTGTGGACTTCAATAATGCCCTTGCCGCCGCCGCCGCCTTCGGCTTTGAGCATAATGGGAAAACCTATTTCTTTGGCCACTTTCCGGGCGGTGGGCACGTCAACGGCACCGTCTGAACCGGGCACGACGGGAATATTTAAGCTCTGAGCAAGTTTTCGGACTTGGACTTTATTGCCAAGTAAATCCATCGATTTCGCCGTGGAACCAATAAAGACAATCCCGGCTTCCTCACACATGGTGGGGAAGCGTTCATCTTCGGAAGCAAAGCCCCAACCGGGGTGAATGCCCAAAACGCCGCGCCGTTTAGCCAGCGAAATAACTCTTTCCAAATCTAAATAGGCCCGGGTGTCCTCGCCCAACAAAAGAAGCTCATGGGCGGCGGACGCCGCAGGCGAAGCTTTATCAACATCGGTGGCTGTCATGATGGCGATGGCGTCAAAACGTTCTTTAAAAGAACGGCAAATGCGGCGAGCGGGAATGCCCCGGTTGGCAACCAATAAGGGCTGTTGTTTCAGCATCTTTAAAACGTCATCAAAACTTTTCATAATCCACCTTTATAAATTTAATCCAAATTATAATTATAACAAAAAAGACTGCAACCAAAAACTTGTCGCTCTAATTTATAAGTTTCCAAGCTCCTACGGAGTAACTTTCTCCGTCGCCACAAAGTTCATTATGTTCTTTACAAATTAAAATAACGTGGCAACCCAAAACTTGTCGTTTTCAATTCTGACAAATCAAAGTCCCAGACCAAACACAATAATCTACGCCAAGCTCATTTCGTATTTTAAGTTGGCCATCAGCACCTAAGCCGACCAAAGTTCCGGTTAAATCAGGTGTTTGGGCCGTCGGCTCACTTGCGGCCTTCATAACGGTGACCCTTTGCCCCTGCCAAAGGAGTCGCGGCTCAATGTGGGGCACAAGCGTGGCCATTGGCCCCTTGAATTTTTTCTTATACAACAAAATAACCGATTTGACCAGAGCCCGCCACAATTTTTTTGGCTCTTCGGCCCAAGGAAGAGCTGTTGGCGGAGGAGCGGCACAAATATCTCGCTCTTGTAACCACGGCCCTTTTGGAGCTTCATTTAAATTGAGACCAATCCCGGCGACTAGTGCTCCCCGCCTATTTTCCAATAAAATGCCCCCCACTTTGCCGCCATTATAAATCAAATCATTGGGCCACTTTATAAAACTCTGCCAGCCTAATTCACCCAAAGATTCCGCCAAGATAACAGCCAGGGCCAAAGAAGCTCCGGGGCTGTCAAAGGGAGGCGCGGAAGGGAGGCGCAAGGCGGCATAAATATGCCCGGGCGGCGATTCCCACGTCCGCCCCATGCGGCCTCGCCCGGCTGTTTGGGCTTCCAAAAGTAAAGAGCTCCACACAGGGAAGAGTGCTTCATCATCGCCTCGGCCCAAAAGTTCCCAGGCCACATCTAAAGAAGAAGAGCCGCGGCCGCAAACATAGAGGGGAACGCCTTCAACTAATAAAGTTTCCTTCACTTCGGCACTAAAGGTGTTCAAACTTGTCGACATCAACTTTTAATCTCTACTTCTCACGTCAATCTAATTTGATAGAACATCGTGAATTATGCGGCGACGAAGGAGAACTTTTCAGGAATTGAAGCCCTAAGCCCTACTGTTTGAGCGTTAGCGAGCCCGCGGGCTTAAGGGCTCAATTACAGAAAAGTTGCGCCAACGGAGCCCGGAAAATAATAAATTAGATTACCCTGCTCTACTCCTAGGGCAGAAATTCATCGGCCAATACGTTAATCATCGACCAAATGGCATCTAAGGCCATGTGGTAATGGGCGTAAGCGTCAAAGGTATAGGTCAAATCGGCGTCAAATTCCTCATCACCTTCATGGAGAATCATGGCCATGGGCACTTGGGGGAGAATGTGGCCTTGGCAGGCAAAACCGCTCCCCAGGGAAGTTGGGGCAAAGCCAAGTTCGGCGGCTTTGTTTAAAAAGCCCTTCCCGTCTTCACCAAAGGTGTTGATAATGGGGACAGTGGCCAGAGCGTGAATGCCGACAAAGAACATGTCTCCGCCATTTAATTCGCGGGCCGTAACTTGCCTTCCGGCTTGGCCAAGGTCTTGAGCTTTAGCCAAATAACCAAGCAGGGCCAAAGCTTTTTGGAAGCCGGGCTCACGCTGATTGGAAGGCCCGCAAATAGTTTTGGCCTCCACATTCACCCAATACTCCCCCCCCATATAGGGGACGCAAAAGCCCTTTTCCGGCGAGTAGCTGACAAGAGCACTCCGCACAATATCCTCTATGGAACGAGCTCGAACGTCATCCCACAAAGCTTGAGGAGCATCAGCCACCGTGCGGTAAAGCTTCATCTCCTCAGGCCGCATTGGTTGCTTTTTGAGCTCAGCCACAGGAAGTACACTTTCCGCAGTGAGAATCGCTCACCGGCAAAGGACGGTCGGTCATCAAGACAAAGCCGCGGTCGCCGTCTTCTTCTCGAAAATCAATGGTAACTTGAGCTATCGCTTGGAGTAAATCAGTATTAATGGAGTAAGTTATGCCGCCCTCCTCGTGGGTGGTATCGCCGGGGTGGGGGCCATCTAAGGCCAAAGTCAACTGCTCAGAGCCGCCGCAACCGGCCGGTGGGGCCACATAGATGCGAATTTGCGGCGTAAGGTTGTGCTCTTCCAAATATTTAGTCATTTCCTCTTGAGCGGGCATTGTTACGGTAATCATTAAAAGTCTCCTGTTTTCACTTGCCTATTTATTTGGGCAAGAAGTTGTTATTTGGCGCTTTCGGCGCTTTTAGCATTTTCAATATTTTCAACATTTCCCAAAATGGCCAACACTTCGCGCTCCGGGGCTAAATATTTAGCAGCCGCCTTTTGTAGGTCAGAAGCCGTGACTTTTTCAATGGCGGCTAACCTTTTTTGGTCATAATCAATCCCCAAGCCATAAAGGGTATTAAAAGTGGCTTGGGCAGCGCGGCTGGCCACAGTTTGAAGGCCAATTTTAGTCACACCAATAATATAACGCTTAGCCCCTTCAAGCTCTTCAGCACTGATTGGCTTTTGACGCACTCGGTCAATAATACCGGCAAAACCGCTCAAAGCCTCATCCACTTTTTCTGGGGCGGTGGCAATGTAAAAGACAAAAGAGCTAACATTTAACCCGGGATTATAAGAACACTGAACAGTATAAGCCAAGCTCTGTTGATCGCGGAGCTCCCGAAAGAGAGGCCCACTCATGCCGCCCAAATAAGCCGCCAAAACCTCTAGAGCCGGAACGTCTTCCGTCCCTAACGCAGCAGCTTGGAAACCAAGGGCCAAATGGGTTTGAGCTCGTTCGATGGTCTCAACTGTTTTAGTAGGCTCGGTAATTGCTGGCGGGGCCGCCGGCACACTAACCTTCACCGATTCCCCAGCTGGCTTCCACTTGCCTATAAGGCTGTTCAAAGTTTCCCGCACCTTCCCCGGTTCAACGTCGCCAGCCACGGTAATTATAAGATTCTCCGGCCGAACAATATTTTCATAACTGGCCTTTAAATCAGCCGGAGTTATCTTCGTCACCGACTCTTCCGTGCCAAGCTGATCACGACTATAAGGATGGTCACCGGGGTAGAGCTTGGTGGCCAAAGAGCGCATGACTCGCCTGCCCAACTGCTCTTCTTGGGCTTTGATTTGAGCTAAAATCTCCGGCCGGACGCGCTCGACGTCTTCTTTACTGAACTTGGGGCTCATTAAAACTTCGGCAAAGAGCTCTAAGCCGGGCTCACTTTGGGAAGCCAAAAACGAACCGACCAGCCCCAAGGAGTTGCGCCCGGAAAAAGCCGAGAGAGTCGCCCCAAGGCCCTCCACCGCCCGAGATAATTCCGCCGCATTTTTTTGGAGAGTGGCTTTGCTCCAAACCGAGGCCATAAAGTTATTGAGGCCCTCTTCTTCGGCCGGGTCAGCCAAAAGCCCCCCCAAAGCCGCCGCCCGCACATTAACTAAAGGCAAGCTGGCATCGCGGCGCACCAAGAGCTTTATTCCATTATCTAAAGCCATTTCCCGGAAAAATTGTTTTTCTGCCTCAATCTCTTGAACAGCAGGCATTAAATCAGTGGCCACTTTAGCCAATTGCTCTGGAGTGGGCCGACCGTCACCTTCAATCTCAGGCGGCAGAAGAACAGAGATGGTCAAATTTTTCGGTAAGAAATGTTCAGCCGCTTTCTTGGCCAGCTCTTCAGAGCCAGTGCGTTGCCACAGAGGCAAATAGGCATCACGCAAACGCCAATCACCAAAAAGGTTTTCAAATTCCGTTATTTGCGAGCCCAAACCCATGGCACTTTCTTGACCGGCTAAAAAAGATTTCTCAGCCAAAGAACGGGCCCGGCTCAGCTCTTCGTCAGCCGGAGGCGAGGTCACCAGCTTTTCCAATTCCTCAAGCACAGCCTTGGTGGCGGCCGTGACTTTAGAGGGCTCCGTCTCAAAGGAGATCATAAAAGTGCCCTGATGACGAGGCGTATAGGCTGCCGAAGAAATATCGGTCACCAGCTGTTTTTCATCTTTCACAACTTCCACCAAGCGACTGGCCTTGCCACCGGAGAGCACAGCTGAGAGCAGATCCATGGTGGCGGCTCCCGGTTCATAAGCAGCCGGGCTCCGAAAGCCCATAAAGACTTTGGCCAAAGCCACCTTTTCACTTTCAGCCAAACGAATTTCCGGCCCTTTAGGTGTGGCTAAAGCCGGGGTGGGCTTTGCTTTCAACTCATCTTTAGCCTTGGGAAGCGAGGCATAAAACTTTTCAATGCTCTCTTTTACTACGGCAGAATCAAAACCACCGGTAACAACCAACACCGCATTATCAGGGCGATAGTGAAGCTCGTGGAAAGCTTTAGCTTCCTTTACAGTGGCGGCCTTCACCGTCTCTTCATAGCCAATGACCGGCCGACCGTAAGGGTGGTCGGGATAGGCGGCGTTGAAAAAGGTTTCCATCACCGTGCGGTCAGGATTATCTCGGCCCCGCTTAATTTCTTCAATAACCACCTCTTTTTCCAACTCATATTCTTTGGGATCATAGAGGGGATGGAAGACGAGCTCAGCTAAAACATCAAGACCCATGGCCACTTGCTCAGCCGGCAAACTGAAATAATATACCGTGGAATCGTGGGAAGTATAGGCATTCATACTGCCGCCGTTGCGCTCCACCATTTTGGAAATCAGCCCCGGTTCCGGGTAGCGCACTGAACCTTTGAAGGCCATGTGCTCCATGAGATGGGCCAAGCCATATTCCGAACGGGTGCTTTCGTCAGCCGAACCCGTGCGAATCATCACCCGCATGGAGACCACCGGGTTATCGGGTTGAGCCACTAAAATAACTTTCAGACCATTGGGGAGAAAAAAACTTTCCTCCACAGCACCCCAAGCTCTTATGGGCAAAGCTGCCCCACACAGTAAAAGGCCCAGAGTTCCGGCCAAGGTAAATATCGGTAACTTCATATCTTTTTCCTTATTCTGGACAGGAGCGTCTTA
Organism: uncultured Thermodesulfobacteriota bacterium; assembly: GCA_964368195.1. Classification (GTDB taxonomy): domain Bacteria; phylum Desulfobacterota; class Desulfarculia; order Adiutricales; family Adiutricaceae; genus Adiutrix. Next base: position 12,720 of record CAYJAF010000051.1, on the reverse strand, counting down.
ATTAAAGCCTGCCAAAAGCAGATAAATATTCAATATTATATAAGAAATTTATTTCCGCACAAAATATAAGGGCGACGGAGGAGAACTTTACAGAAATTGACCAACATTAGTCCTACTGTTTGAGCGCTAGCGAGTTGTAGGACTAATGGTGTCAATTACAGTAAAGCTGCTCCGTAGGAGCCCGAGGAAGTAGCAAATAAGACGCTCTTGCCCTGTTTCCTCAATTTTAAAAATTGGCGTTATTATACGCCTTATGATAAAATAATCTTTTAGAGCCCAATGCGCAAGCTTTAAAAGCAAACAAACAGCAAAAAACAGCCTAACAGTTTGAAAATAAAACGATTTTACAAACAACATTCATTATATTAAAGAGTCGAATAAAGATGCTTTTTACTCCCACTGAAGCCAATATCTCCCCCGAAACTATTATCCGCATAAAAAAATTACGTCAAGAACTACGCCGCCACAGCGAGCTTTACTACGCCCAAGACGCCCCTGAGATCACCGACGAAGCCTGGGACGCTCTCTTTGACGAGTTAAAATCGCTGGAAGAACGCTATCCCGAACTAGTGACTCCCGATTCCCCCACCCAAACCGTGGGCACATCAAATCTCACCGGGCCTCATAGCTCCAGTCCTTTACACAAAGTGGAGCACCAGTCGCCCATGATGAGTTTGGATAAAGCATTGAAGCCGGAGGATATTTCGGCTTTTGTCCAGCGCACCGAACGCTTTTTAGGCCCGCAAGTTCAAGGCAAATTGACTTTTCACACCATGCCCAAATTTGACGGGCTAGCCCTTGAGCTGGTCTATGAAGACGGTCGCCTCACCTTGGCCGCCACCCGCGGCAACGGGCTTATTGGGGAGAACGTCACGGCCAACGCCCTAACCATCAAGAGCATTCCCCAAAAATTAAAAGAGCCCGAAAATCTTTTTGGCCAAGCTTGGCCCCCCAAACTCACAGTGAGAGGGGAAGTTTTTATGTTTAAAGAAGACTTCCGAAAGCTCAACGCCCAAAGAGAAGAGCGCGGCGAAGCCCCCTTTGCCAACCCCCGCAACGCCGCAGCCGGTTCTTTGCGCCAATTGGATTTTCAAATCACCGCCGGGCGCCCTTTGGGCTTTTTTGCCTATGGCGTGGCAAACCCCTTAACCGGGGTCAACACTTACGGTGAAACACTGGAATCGTTAAAATCATGGGGCTTGGAAGTGGAACCATCCTCCTTTACTAAAGGAGGATTGAGGGAAGATGACGTTCTGACCACCTTTGAACAACTGACCCAAGCCCGAGATTCGCTCCCTTACGAAATTGACGGCCTCGTCATCACCTTGGAAGATTTGAGCCTCTGGCCTCGCTTAGGAGCCACAGCCCGCGCTCCCCGCTATGCGGTGGCGGCCAAATTCGAACCTCGTTTGGCCGAAACGCAAATAGTTGCCATTGATATTCAAGTGGGGCGCACGGGAGTTCTGACTCCGGTGGCCCGTTTGGCCCCGGTAGTTGTGGGCGGAGTGACGATAACTAATGCCAGCCTCCACAACGAAGAGGAATTGGCCCGCAAAGACATCCGCCTCGGCGACAGCGTTTTAGTACGCCGAGCCGGAGACGTTATCCCCGAAGTAGTGGAGCCGGTCTTGACCAAAAGACCACCGGACGCCCTTCCCTTTACTTTCCCCGACCACTGCCCCGTTTGCCAAACAAAAACCATCAAAAACCCAGACGAAGTGGCTATCCGCTGCCCCAATGTTTGGTGCCCGGCCCAAGTGCGGGAGAGATTTTTCCACTTTGGCAGTAAAAATGCTCTCAATATCACGGGCTTAGGTGAAAAGCTGGTGGATATGTTACTGGCAGAAAAACTGGTTAAAATCCCCACTGATTTATACCGCCTCAAATTGGAAGAGCTGGAGACTCTGCCCCGTTTTGGCAAAAAATCAGCCCAAAACCTTTTGGAATCACTGACAGAATCGAAACGAGCCCCCCTGTGGCGATTTATCCACGCCCTAGGAATTCGCCACGTGGGGGAGCGCACCAGCCAAGTTCTGGCCGAACACTTCCAGAGTTTAGAATCGCTGGCCAAAAGCTCAGCCGACGAACTCACCACCCTTAACGACATTGGCCCGGAGGTGGCCGCCAGCGTCTTGGATTTCTTCCAAGATTCGGCAAATTTATCATTTTGGCAAGATTTAACCAACTCTGAACTAAGCATCAATCCGGCTCCGCCCACAAATCAAAAGGTCACCGACTCCCCATTTAGCGGCAAAAAAGTTGTCCTCACCGGAACCCTCACCACCCTCACCCGGGCCGAAGCCAAGGCCCGCCTAATTGCCCAAGGCGCCCAAGTTATCAGCGCAATCAGTAAACAAAGCGATTATTTAATCGCCGGAGACGGCGCCGGGAGCAAGTTGGCCGCCGCCCGCACCCTCGGCATTCCCATTTTAACAGAAGCCGAAGCTTTAGAAATGCTGGCCGACAATGATACCACCTCAATCTAATTTAAGAATTTTTCTGGGGGAAAACTTTTTTAAAAAAAAGTTTTCCCCCAGACCCCCTTTCCAAAAACTTTTACAGGTGACCGTTTAGTCCTTTTTACTTTGTAAAAAGGACTAAACGGTCACCGAAAATGTTCTTTGAATAGGAGCTGTAGTGAAAAATTTCTTGTTGAAAAATATTTTGCCCCGATAAACTTCTAAATTAGATTGACGTGATTTCCCTGTCACATCAAACAAATTTGTTAGAACATCATGAACTTAATGGCGACGGAGGAAAACTTTTCAGAACTTGCCTAAAAAATTCAAGCCCTACTGTCTGAGCGCAAGCGAGTTGTAGGGCTTGAATTACAGGCAAGAGATGAAAAGTTCTTCCGTAGGAGCCCGAAAAAACAATAAATTAGATTGATGTGATTTCCCTGTTGACTAACTGGCTTCTATAGAGTAAGTTAGCTAGTATGTAAAATTCTTATAACTTTAACTAAAAGAGGAAAATTTCCTTCTAAATTAAATAAGCATTTCGGAAAGGTTTACACCATTATAAATATGAATAAATTAACTATCCTTACCAATATTCGCCGCTGGGTGCTTATGCTCCCCTTAACTGTCTTCTTGGCCACAGGTTGCGGCATTTTTATTGACATGGCCCACGACAACGAATGGCGTTGGGCCACTTTCAGCGATGGCTTCGTGAGCCCTATCGAGTTGAGGGTGGGGGTTCTCCCCTTTGTGGACGGCGTTGGCTTAGGTGGGGCGGGAGTCGGCTATAACATGGCCGAACTCATGACCAAAGAACTGGCCAAAGATAGCAACCTCATAATGGTGCCCGTGGCCGAAGTTGAGGCCGCCATGCAAAACTTGGGCTTCTCCGGGCTCTTAAACCCCAAGCAAGCTGCCGAAGTTGGCTTGGCTTTGGGTCTTAACGCTGTGGTAATCGGTTCAATCAGCGAAATTAAAAAATACGCCCTCCGCACGGGGTGGCGGCGGGCAGCCCGCATTTTCACCGATCAACAAACTTATGTTGATGCTGTCTTGGCCGTGAGTGCCGTCGACAGCACCACCGGCATTGTTTTAGTCTCACGAGCCAACGTGGGGCAATTTGACGGCGGAACTTTTGAAAGTGACCCCCTAGCCACCGGAAACACCGTTAACATACCCAGCCAGGAAGCTTTAGAGGCCAGCTTGGACGAGGCCCTGGAGGAATCTTATTACCGCACCAGAGCAGGCCTAGCCACCCTGCCCTTTAAAGCCATGGTAGTTTATTCCGGCGACGGCGAGGCCACCATCCCCTTTGGTCAAAACGTGGAACTCCCCCGCGGAGCCAAATTTTCCAAGCTTGAAATTGTCTCCACCGTCACAAACACCATCGGCGAAAGCTATCAGGTTATGGGAGCCTCTTTGGCTGATTTGGAAGTTGAGCAAGTTAATGAAAGCTCCAGCTCTCTTAAAGTGCTTGAAGGTTACGTTTATCCCGGCGACATCATTCAATGTATGACCGGTGTTGATTAAAAGTTTTTACTCTAAAAATTTCGCCGCCAAAAAGCGGCACAATAAATTTGTTATGGGTATTTTCGCCCAAACTCTCGGAGGTAACATGTCTCGTTTTTCTTTATTCTTAGCAGCTTTCAGCTTGTTTTTCTTACCGGCCTTGGCCCACGCCCAAGGGGCAGCCCCCACTTACGTAAACATAGAAACAAGCTTCGGCCCTATTGTTTTGGAGTTAGATAACCAAACTGCTCCCAACACGGCGGCCAACTTTGCCAAAAACGTCCAAAACGGCCACTACGACGGCACCATTTTTCACCGGGTTATCGGTAATTTCATGATTCAAGGCGGCGGTTTCACCCCTGATATGAAAGAAAAACCCACCGGCCCGGAAATTCAAAACGAAGCCACTAACGGCCTGAAAAATATGAAATACACCGTGGCTATGGCCAGAACCGGCGATCCCCATTCGGCAGCGGCCCAATTTTTCATCAATACCGTTGACAATCCCGGCCTTGACCACACCGCCGAAACTCCTCAAGGTTGGGGCTACGCCGTGTTTGGTAAAGTCGTGAAAGGCCAAGACACGGTTGATCAAATTGCCAAAGTCAAAACAGGCCGCTTCGGCCCCCATGAAAATGTTCCGGTCAAACCCGTAATCATTGAAAAAGCTACCATCATAGCTCAACCTTAAGGAAATACAAATATTAATTGCCGACCCTCTGACTTGGTCAGGCTCACTTTTAACACTTTTAAAAATTCTTTAGAGGATATTATGCAATTTGTTAAATTGGAAACCAACAAAGGCGACATAGTTATTTCCCTCAATCACACAGCAGCTCCGAAAACCGTTGAAAATTTCGTGCGCTATGCCCAAGAGGGATTCTACGAAGGGACAATCTTCCACCGAGTGATTGCCGGCTTTATGATTCAAGGCGGCGGCATGACGGTTGATATGGTTGACAAAGACAACCATGACCCGATTCCCAACGAGGCCAACAATGGTCTGACCAACGACCACTACACCGTGGCCATGGCCCGAACCATGGATCCCCACTCGGCCACCAGTCAGTTTTTCATCAATACCAAAGACAACGCCTTCCTCAACTTCACCGGTGAAAATCCCCAAGGCTGGGGCTACGCTGTGTTCGGCAAAGTTATTTGTGGCCAAGAGGTGGTGGACGAAATTGAAAACGTCAATACCACCAGTCGTTCCTACCATGATGACGTGCCGGAAGAGCCCATTTTAATCAACAAAGCCACAGTCTTAGAAGAATTTGACGCCTAGCAGGCAGGGCCTTCGCCCAGCACCCGCAGGGCCTTCGCCCTGCACCCTGAAATGCTTCGCATTTCCTCCGATGCCGCTTCTTGGCCCAAAGGGCCAAGCTAACTACCTATCAAACAAGCCGCGTTCGTTTCCGAGCAGAAATTCAGGCAGGGGCAAGATGGATGAGTTTAGCCCCTACTCGGAAACTAATGTCACTTGTTCTGCTTGAAGTAAGCGAAGCGACGTCGGCGTTGGCAGGCGGCCCTGCCGCCCGACGTAGGAGAACTTTGCAGTAATTGACTGTCCATTTTTGCACCGCCTGTGAGCGTTAGCGAACTTTAGGGGCAAAAATACAGGCAATTACGGAAAAGTTACTCCGTAGGAAGCCGACCGGCAGGCAGGGGCGAGGCCCCACACAAGTATCTGCCTCTACCCAAACGCCAGCAAACGAACAGACGAAAAGCCGGGGTGCCCTGGTCTATTCCAATTGAAAATCCGCCCTTAAAAGAGGCTTTAGCCTCCACGGGCGAATTTTCAATTGGAATAGACCAGGGCACCCCGGCGTTGCTATTACCTACTACTACCTACCACTACTCTCCAAAAGCTGCTTAAACTGCCGGAAAAAAGAATAGGCATCGCTGGGGCCGGGAGCCGCCTCGGGGTGATGTTGAACAGCGATAATCGGCTTGGTGGGGTGCTTGAAACCCTCGATGGTATTGTCGTTCAAATTGATATGCGTAGTAATCACGCTATCGTTAATCACCACAAACCCATGATTTTGTGAAGAGATTTCAATGTGGCCTGAAACCAAATCCTTCACGGGATGATTGCACCCATGGTGGCCGAATTTCAGCTTCTTAGTGGTGCCTCCGAGGGCCCGCCCCAAAAGTTGGTGTCCCAGACAAATTCCGGCCATGGGATATTTTTCGGCCAACTCTTTTATGGTCTCAATTTCCGCCGTTAAGCTGGCCGGGTCGCCCGGCCCGTTGGATAAAAAGATGGCCTCAGCTCCGCTCTTTTCCACCTCGGAAGCCGAAAAAGAAGGGGGCACAACCAAAAGATCTAAATCCATTTGGCTGAGCAGACGCAAAATATTCCACTTAATACCAAAATCATAAACCACTACCCGCGGGGCCCCCGTCCCTTGCCACTTATGGGAACCATCGGCCCCCAAATCCACGGGCATAGGCTTTGTGCCGTCCCATACGTAAGGGCTTTTCGGAGCAACTTTGGCCACCAGGTTTTGGCCTTCCATCTGCGGCAAGGCCCGAGCTTTGGACACCAGCTCTTCAATATCATCTGTTTTAGTGGAGACCACCCCCCTTAAGGCGCCGGCATCGCGCAAATGCAAAGTCAAGGCCCTGGTGTCAATGCCTTCCACTCCGGGCACCTTAAAACGCTTAAGGAAATCGGGGAGACTCTCTTTACTCTGCCAGTGAGACGGGCTCTTACAACACTCCTTCACAATGAGAGCAGCAGCGTGTATTTTCTCAGATTCCATATCTTCATCATTAATGCCGGTGTTGCCAATGAGAGGATAAGTCATGCAAACCATCTGCCCAGTGTAACTGGGGTCGGTTAAAACCTCTTGGTAACCCGTCATGGCGGTGTTAAAAACAAGTTCGCCGCCGGATTCAAACTCCCCGGTAAAAGAAGTGCCCTCCAGCCAAAAACCATCTTCTAAAACAATATATGCTTTCATATTAACCCTTCGAGCAGCAATCGCCTAAATAATACTCTTGCAGAGATTTCACTTTAATTTCTTGGTTTTCTTTATCAGCTATTGCCCGAGCGATAATTTTAGCCCCCGCAATAGTTGTGGTGTAAGGAACGCCGTAATGCAAAGTCGCCTCACGAATAGATTTTGAATCCAAAACTGTTTTTCCCTCTGCCACCGTGTTGATAACAAGGGCGATTTCTCCGTTTTTGATCATATCCACAATATTGGGGCGGCCCTCGTAGACTTTGAGCACAGTTGTCACTTCAATATTGAAAGGAGCTAAGAACTTGGCCGTTCCTCTGGTGGCCAAAATCTCAAAGCCCTCTGTTTTTAACAAGCGCACAAGCTCCGGAAGTTCAGGCTTGTCGTTGTCATTAACGGAAATGAAAACCTTCCCAGATTTTGGCAAAATTTGCCCACTACCCTTTTGGCTTTTCATAAAAGCCTCTTCAAGGTTGGGGGCAATGCCCATAACTTCACCGGTGGAGCGCATTTCCGGCCCTAAAATAATATCTACCCCGGGGAAATTCTTAAACGGGAACACGGCCTCTTTCACCGAAACATAGCCGCCCCGCCGCTTTGCCCAAGGGTCGAGCTCGCGCAAAGTTTGGCCCATAATAACTTTAGTGGCCAAGTTGGGCAGAGGAATGCCCGTTGCTTTGGCCACAAAGGGCGCTGTCCTTGAGGCGCGAGGGTTGACTTCAAGAATGTAAATCTCCCCATCTTTGACGGCAAATTGAATGTTCATAAGGCCGATAACGTGGAGCTCACGAGCTAATAAAGTCGTTTGCTTATTGATTTCGTCAATAATTTCATTAGACAATGAATAGGGCGGCAAAACGCAAGCCGAATCGCCGGAGTGAATGCCCGCCTCTTCGATGTGCTCCATGATGCCGGCCACGTAAACATCAACGCCATCAGAAAGAGCATCAACATCAACTTCAATGGCATTTTTCAGAAATTTATCAATTAAAATCGGGTGCTCGAGTGCCCTATTCCCAACATGAATTTTGAAGTATTCCTCCAATTCAAGCTCAGAATGAACAATTTGCATGGCTCTTCCGCCCAAAACGTAAGAGGGCCGAACCACAATGGGATATTCTATTTTTCGGGCCACTTCAACGGCTTCACCGTAAGAAAGGGCAATGCCGCACGGGGCTTGTTTGAGCTCCAACTTTGCCAAAAGAGCCTGAAAGCGCTCCCTATCTTCAGCCCGGTCAATGGCGTCGGGATCTGTGCCTAAAATAGGCACCCCGGCCCGCTGGAGAGCAAGGGCCAAGTTCAGCGGAGTTTGGCCGCCAAATTGCACAATGACGCCGTCGGGATTTTCCCGTTCAATGATATGACACACGTCTTCAAAGGTCAGGGGCTCAAAATAGAGCTTGTCGGAGGTGTCGTAGTCGGTGGAGACTGTCTCGGGGTTTGAATTGATCATCACTGAGGTGACGCCCATCTCCTGCAAGGCAAAAGAAGCCTGGCAGCAACAGTAATCAAACTCGACACCTTGACCAATACGATTGGGCCCACCGCCTAAGATAATGACTTTGCGCCCCTCTTGGCCTTGGCTGTTTTGCTTGGAGTTGAGGTCTACATCACCACCGGAAAGCTTGGAGCTTTCGTAAGTCGAGTAGTAATAAGGAGTAAAGGCCTCGAACTCGGCCGCACAAGTATCCACTAAATTATAAGAGGGCCTGATGTTGACTTTACGCCGCAAATCGCGAATATCTTCTTCGCTCTTCTTCCACATTTGGGCAAGTTGCTTATCGGAAAAACCCAAACTTTTGGCCCGGCTCAAGGTCTTCACCATGTCTTGGTTTTGCGTCCTTAAACTATTGGCCAAAGCAAAGCCGCAGATTTCTTTTTCGGCCTTGATGATGTCTTCCATCTGTTCTAAGAACCACGGGTCAATGGCACTGTGTTCATAGATTTCAGAGATGCTCATTCCGGCCAAAAGAGCCTCGCGCACAGCGAAAATCCGCCGCGAAAAAGGCTTTTTCAAAAGGGGAATTAAATCTTCTTCTGAATTTGCTTTTAAGCGAGGGTCGCCAGCAAAGCCAAAAATATCAATCTCTAAAGAACGTAAACCTTTTTGCAGAGCCTCTTTGAAGGTGCGCCCAATGCTCATGGCCTCGCCGACGCTCTTCATTGAAGTTGTGAGCTCGTCTTTCGCACAAGGGAATTTCTCGAAAGCAAAGCGTGGAAGTTTCACCACACAATAATCCAAAGCCGGTTCGAAAGAGGCCACAGTCTCCTTGGTTATGTCGTTTTTTATTTCGTCAAGACGATAACCGACCGCCAGCTTAGTGGCGATTTTAGCAATGGGGAAACCGGTAGCCTTGGAGGCTAAAGCCGACGAGCGAGAGACTCGGGGGTTCATCTCAATAACGATCATCTCCCCGGTGGTGGGGTTTAGGCCGAATTGAACATTAGCTCCCCCAGTCTCCACCCCAATTTCCCGCATAATGGCGATGGAGGCATCACGCATTTTTTGGTATTCACGATCGGTGAGAGTCTGAGCCGGGGCAACCGTGATTGAATCGCCGGTGTGGACTCCCATGGCATCTACGTTTTCAATGGAACAGACAATGACGCAGTTATCCGCCGCATCACGCATGACCTCCATTTCAAACTCCTTATAACCCAAAACAGATTGCTCAACTAAAACTTCGCCCGTCATGGAAAGGGCCAGGCCATCGGCCACAATATGTTCTAAATCTTCCTGATTGTAAGCAATGCCGCCCCCGGCCCCACCTAAAGTAAAAGCCGGGCGAATAATTAGGGGGAAAGGCGCTGTTTTCCCAATATTTTTTACTTCGTCCATATTGTGAACAACGTAAGAGGTCGGAACTTTCAGGCCAATGTTTTCCATGGCCTGACGAAAGAGCTTGCGTGATTCCGCCTTTTCAATGACGTCGGCCCGAGCTCCAATGAGCTCGACCCCCAACTCGTCTAGTAAACCGCTACGGGCTAAAGAAAGGGCGGTGTTGAGAGCCGTTTGGCCCCCCAAAGTCGGGAGTAAAGCGCAAGGGCGTTCTTTGCGGACAATGGCCGCCACGGTCTCCGGCTCAACGGGTTCAATGTAGGTTCGGTCGGCCATGCCGGGATCGGTCATAATGGTGGCCGGGTTTGAATTGACTAAAACAACTTCATAACCCTCTTCTTTCAGAACCTTAACCCCTTGGGTGCCGGAGTAATCAAATTCACAAGCTTGCCCAATGACAATGGGCCCAGAGCCTATGACCATAATCTTTTTTATATCTGTGCGTTTAGGCATTTTATCCTTTTATATTCAAATATTACCTTGAAAAAATCCCCCCAAGGAAACCGAGGGGGGATTAAAAATTTTAGCCAAAGGCTTTTTCCAGCCGCTTAATCGCCTCATTTATATTATCACTATGGGCAAAAGAAGTGAGGCGGAAATAGCCCTCGCCGCTTAAGCCAAAACCGGCCCCGGGCGTACAAATGAGGTGAGCTTTTTCCAAAAGCTGATCAAAGAAATCGTGGCTCGGCATATTGTTGGGCGTTTTCACCCAAATGTAAGGGGCGTTCTCGCCACCAAAAGCCGACAAACCCATGTTTTGAAAGGCTTGACGAATTTTGCGAGCACTTTCCATATAGCCGCCCACCAAAGCTTGAACCTCCAATTTCCCCTCAGCACTGTAAACAGCTTCAGCCGCCTTTTGAACAATATAAGGGGTGCCGTTGAACTTGGTGGTTTGTCGTCTGTTCCACATATTTTTCAAAGGCATTTCTTGGCCGTCTTTTGTAAACCCACGCACGGTTTCCGGCACCACAACATAACCGCACCTTAAACCGGTGAACCCGGCCGTCTTGGAAAAGGAGCGGAACTCCACGGCCACTTCCGACGCACCTTCAACTTCATAAATACTGCGGGGGATATTTTCATCTTGAATGAAAGCCTCATAGGCGGAATCATATAAGATAATGGCTTGGTTTTCTTTGGCATATTGCACAAACTTAGCCAACTCATCTTTAGTTAAAACACTACCGGTGGGATTGTTCGGGTAGCAAAGATAGATGCAATCCACTTTCTCGGAAGGCAGAGGCGGAACAAAGTTATTTTCCTCGGTGCAGTTTAAATAAACCAAGTTACTCCACCTTTGGCCATTAAACTGCCCGGCCCGTCCGCTCATGGCATTTGAATCGACGTAAACAGGGTAGACAGGGTCAGTGACGGCAATTTTGGCCTCCGGGCCAAAGAGTTCCTGAAAGTTACCAATGTCGCTTTTGGCGCCATCACTGATAAAGACATCGTCAGCGGAGATGGTAATGCCTTTTTGGGCATAATCTTGTTGAATTGTTTCCCGCAAGAAAGCATAGCCTTGCTCGGGGCCATAACCGCGGAAAGTCTCGGCCACACCCATTTCGTCAACGCTTGCGTGCAAAGCTTTAATAACAGACGGGCTAAGGGGCTTGGTGACGTCGCCAATCCCTAAACTTATGACTTTGGCTTCCGGGTTTTTGGCCTGAAATTCCCGAACTTTGCGGGCAATTTCCGAAAACAAATAAGAGGCCGGGAAGCTGGTGAAATTATAGTTGATCTGCATCTATTTCTCCTTCAAAAACAATATGGGCATCTCCGGCCATAAAAATATGGCCGTCTTCTTTAATTTCAATGGTGAGGGAGCCGCCATTTAAAATTATTTCGGCTTTTTTGTCGCAATGGCCCAGCTTTTCACTCACCACGGCTGTGGCGCAAGCCCCTGTGCCGCAAGCTTCCGTTTCGCCGGCCCCCCGTTCCCACACTCTCATGCGCAAACGCCCTCGGTCTAAAATTTGCACAAACTCAACGTTAATGCGTTCAGGAAAAAGCTTGTGATTTTCAATGGCCGGGCCAACTTTTGTGATGTCCATATTTTCCACATCGTCCACAAAGATCACCGCATGGGGATTACCCACGGAAACGCACGAAATGTGAAATGTTTGGCCCAAAACTTCCAAAGGCTCATTGAGGCAGAAATCTTGGCTTGAGGCCACGGGAATGTCTTTATTGTAAAAGGAAGCCGTGCCCATATCCACTGTGATGGTTTTGACTTTTCCGTCAACCAGATGCAAAGTGAGGTATTTCAGCCCCGCTTTCGTTTCCACACTACATTCGGTTTTTTTAACCAAGCCCCGCTCGTAGGCATATTTCCCCACGCAACGAATGGCGTTGCCACACATTTGGGCCTCACTTCCGTCAAGGTTAAACATCCGCATTTGTAAGTCTGCTGCCTCTGAAGGCAAGATAAAAACCACCCCATCAGAACCCACCCCACGGTGGCGATCGCTGATTTTGGGAATAAGGGGAATGATGCTATCAACTCCCTTGAAATCTTTGGCGAATCCGTCAATATAGACATAATCGTTAGATGCGCCGTGCATTTTTGTAAAGTGCATAAAATTCTCCATTTAATACTGCTGAAGACCTCTTTCAAAGAAAGGTCTTTAGTATTTACGGAGTATGGGGGCGGCGAAGTTGGCTATTTTGCCAACTTCCAAGGAAACGCTAATTAATCAGTTTTTCCTTTAAGCGCAAGTTTCGCCGCAAAGTGTTCTTAAACCTTAGCTAATGTGTTCTTAAACCTTTTGGACTCTTAAGCTTTTAGTCAACCTCCGCATACTCGCTAATTATATATCGACTCATTATAACATCTTTATCACCAACAGTGGCAATTTTTACGCACGCCTTATTCATTTTTTTCGCTAAGCCTAGATAGTGTCGTTGCGAGATGAATTTTTGAGTTATATCAAGGAAGATGAGTTTT
>CAYJAF010000050.1:4361-20405 GCA_964368195.1 uncultured Thermodesulfobacteriota bacterium | reverse complement strand
CGCCGCTTTTTTTGGAATCATTGGCCATGAGTGCTCACCTTTTCTATCGCTATTTTGTTCATAGCGACTTACAAGTAGTTTTGCCAGACGAAAAAAAGACCAAATGAACTCGCAATAAAGGCAGGGGTTGCCTCTTTAAGAGTTCAGCTGTATAAAGAAAATTTTAAACATGATTTTTAAAAATACCCTTTGAAAGTATACTCATGCAAAGCTTTAAAGTCAACAACTCAATCATATTATTTAAAAGTTTTGAGCTTTAATTTTCTGCTCTGAGGCATTTGGGTATTGATTTTTTGAAAATAGCCCCTGATTTAGCGGTGAATGATAAAATGACACCAAAAAATTATTTTTTGAAACCTGTCGGTGGCCATTTGAGTAAATAAAGGCTCGGCCAATATTTTCCCGTTACCCAAAGCCCTTCTTCGTTAAGGGCTAAACCGTTTAGCACTGTGTCGTAAAAGTGCAGGTCTGGGTCTAGCCCATCTTTTTGGGCCAGCTTGCGAAGCTGTTTTGCATCCAGTACAAAAGCGACTTGGCCATTAGTCAGATCGATTGCAATAATATAATCTTGCCCGTAAACGTTGGCCAATAGTAAATCGGTTTCTTTGTCCCACTCTAACTCATTGAGCCCGGTTACCTCACGAGTGCCTAAGCGCACCACCACCGCTTCGCCATTGGGCTTGAAATCCCCCGGGTGGTGGGGATAGAGCTTGGCCGAGCCGTCGGAACGCCAAAGCGTTGCGCCGTCATAAGCCAGCCCCCATCCCTCACTATCATAGGGGCGTCGCCCCACTTCCGTTAAAGTTTCAGAATTCAGCATAATGCAAATATTCTCTCGCCAGGTCAGAAGGTAAACTCGGTTTTCCTCCGGGACGATGACGGCTCCTTCGGCGAAAAACTCCGGGGCCAAATCGTAGCGAAGCTCAACAGGTGAAGGGAGATTTGAGGGGAAATTGCGGCGGGAAAAGCTAGATTGACCATATTGTCCGCATGATTCGAAGAGTTTTTCTTGGTGGATGAAAAGCCCTTGGGTATAACAGGTGCTATGGTGCTTTTGAGAGCTCAGCACTTCCGCAAGCCAAACAGGAGCCGCCTCGGCTAAAGAAGGGTTAGCGAAAAAAAAAGCTGAGGAGAGAAGGGAGGCCAGCAAAAGTCTAGGGATTGTCTTCATAGATTCCTCTCCAGAGTCGGCGTGTTTGGATTTTTGTTGCTTGCCTTGGGGGCGCTTCTGCAAAAGCTTCCTTATTTTAATTCCTTCGGCTTCGCTTCATTTCGGCTAACGCCTTCATTTCGCTCATAAGGCGGAATTAAAATTGCGGAAGTTTTTGCAGAAGCTCCCCCAAGGCTTCGCTTTATGAGGCTTCCTAAGGTTTGTGCTTAGAGAATCCGCTTCTTTCCTTGAGAAGTGGCTGATTTGACACAACAAAGCCGCATGATAAAGACCGGTAGGGCTCAATTGGCAAAAAGTTATTCCGTAGGAGCCCGGGAAACCAATTAATTAGATTGGCGTATTCCATAAAATTCTACCTTATTTAAATAGAAAATTTATGTTATAATGTTAAGATTAGAATTTCAAGCTTTATTGCTTTTAAGATTATAATTAAAAAGGATTATGGTTGTGGAAAATAAATTTTTGTTCAATTCCAGTGCCTTACAATATTCAGCCGGGTGTCAAAGTGCCCAATTGCCGCAAAAATCCCAACGGGGCAATATGTTTGAAACTTTCGGGCAAGACGTTTTCAGCTTGCGCCTTATGCGCGAACGCCTGCCCAAAGAGGTTTACGAACGCTTAAGAAGCATTGGTCACAACGGTAGCACCTTGGCCCCTCATGACGCCGATGTGGTGGCCAGCAGCATGAAAGATTGGGCCATGGCTCGTGGGGCCACTCACTACACCCACTGGTTTCAACCCATGACCGGCTTAACTGCTGAAAAACACGATGCCTTCCTCTGTCCTTTACCCGATGGTCAAGTCATCTCGGAATTTTCCGGCAAAATGCTCATCAAAGGTGAACCCGATGCTTCCTCTTTCCCTTCCGGGGGCTTGCGTTCAACTTTTGAGGCTCGCGGCTATACAGTTTGGGATCCCACTTCGCCGGCCTTTGTCTTGCGCAGTGCCGGGACGGTGACTCTCTGTATTCCCACTGTTTTCTATTCCTATACCGGGGAAGCCCTCGACCGTAAAACCCCTCTTTTGCGCTCCCTTGATGCCCTCTCACGCCAAGCCACTCGCCTGATGAACCTCATCGGCTACCCGGAGGTAACATCTGTAGCTGTGCAAATTGGGGCAGAGCAAGAATATTTCATTGTTGACCGAGACCTTTACCGGGAGCGCCCCGATCTGCGCATGGCCGGGCGAACCCTCTTTGGGGCGGCTCCGGCCAAAGGCCAGCAAATGCACGATCACTACTTTGCCGCCATTCCTCAACGGGTTTTGGCTTATATGGACGATTTGGAATCGCGCCTTGCCGCTTTGGGAGTGCCCATCCACACCCGCCATAACGAAGTAGCCCCTTGCCAATATGAGTTGGCCCCCATTTACGAGCCGGCCAACGTGGCCATTGACCACAATATGCTGATTATGGATACTCTCTGCCGCACGGCTGAAGAGCACGGCTTGGCTTGTCTGCTCCATGAAAAGCCGTTTAACAGTGTTAACGGTTCCGGCAAGCATAACAACTGGTCTTTAGTTGATTCCACCGGGCGTAACCTTTTAGATCCCGGCCCCAACCCGTGGGATAACCTGCCGTTCCTCTTTGTTTTAGCCGCCGTGATGCAGGCCATTCACCTCGATAGCCTCATCTGGCGTATTGGCATTGTGGGGGCCGGTAACGACCACCGTTTGGGTGCCAACGAAGCCCCACCGGCCATCATATCGGCCTATCTTGGGGCTGAGCTGGAAAAGGTTGTCGATGGGATTATCTCCGGTTGCGCCGGGCCTGACCACTCCTGCTTGGCGCCCGGGGCAGTGGATTTGGGGGTGAGTTCACTCCCGAGTTTGACTAAAGATTCCGCTGACCGCAACCGCACCAGCCCCATGGCCTTCACCGGTAATAAGTTTGAATTCCGGGCCCTGGGCGGTTCACAATCGCTGGCCACCATCAATATTTCCATCAACACCACCGTGGCTAAAGCTTTGGCGGAATTTTGCGCCGAAATTGAAACAGTTGCCGAAAAAAATGATTTGACCGGAGCTCAAGCCGCCCGACTTTTACTTCCGCAAATATTCAAAGCTCATCGGGTAGCCCTCTTTAACGGCGATAACTACACCGATGAATGGAAAGAAGAAGCCGCCCGTCGAGGGCTTCCGAACTACAAAGACACCGTGGAAGCTCTGGCCCGCTTTGATTCCCCGGA
This sequence comes from uncultured Thermodesulfobacteriota bacterium, assembly GCA_964368195.1. Lineage (GTDB taxonomy): Bacteria > Desulfobacterota > Desulfarculia > Adiutricales > Adiutricaceae > Adiutrix. The sequence continues at coordinate 17,048 of CAYJAF010000050.1, read as the reverse complement.
AGTGGTGGAAGTCTTCAAAAGCCAGGGAGTCCTTTCTCACGCTGAACTTTTGTCGCGCCAGCAAATTCTTTTGGAGGATTATATCGGGCGGCTTTTAATTGAAGCTGACATAACATTAAATATGGGCCGCACCACCATTTTGCCCACAGCCCTTAAATGGCAGGAATGTTTAGGTAATGTGGCCTTGCAAGCCAAAGAGCTGTTGGGAGAAAACAAAGCGGAATTAGCTGCCTATAGCGAGTTGCGCACTTTGACTGAAAGTTTGACCAAGCATTTAAAAGAGCTCCAAGCAGCCATTGAAGAGGTCAATGTGTGCCATAAAGATAACTCCTTGGAAAAGGCTAAAAATGCTCGTGATTTTTTATTGCCAGCCATGGGCCGGGTGCGTCTTGTGGCTGATGAACTTGAAAACAAAGTGGATGCCGAGCTCTGGCCTCTACCCACTTACGCCGACCTATTTTGGAGCATTTAAAGGAAGCATTACGGAAAAGTTGCGCCAGCGGAGCCCGTAGTGTCGGCAAATAAGACGCTCTTGCCCTGGAATTTTCAGCTTGCTTTTTGACGTATTCCTTAATACAATAGATATTAGGTTATAGTTGTTTTGTTTTAGACGGAAACGACTCTTCCACATTTAAAGGAGCATAATAAATGCAAGACTTCACAAATTACAGCCCCAATAAGCAACCGGGTGACGCTTATAGCCAAGTTGCCGTTGGCTCTGAAGCCATCTTTTTCCAACAAATCTACACTTGGATGTTTGCCGGCCTGGCTTTAACAGCAGGCATAGCTTATGTGCTTTCCGGCTCCCAAGCTTTTCAAAGCTTTCTTTTAAGCAGCAGCTTTGTGCTCATCGGAGCCATGCTTGTTCAGCTCGGTTTGGTTTTCTATTTAAGTGCTCGCATTCACCAAATGGCCCCGGGACAAGCTAAGATCATTTTTTTAGTCTATTCTGCTGCCACCGGCGCAACTTTTTCTACCCTTCTTTTGGTTTACCCCTCATCGGCCATTGTCAAGGCTTTTGTCTGCACGGCCGGGGTTTACGGGGCCATGGCTGCTTATGGCCTGATGACTAAACGCTCCTTGCAAGCCTGGGGCAGCTTCCTCTTTATGGGAGTCATCGGCTTAGTCATTGCCAGTATTATCAACATCTTCACCCAAAGCTCCACGATGGATTTCTTGATTTCCGTGCTTGGTGTTTTGATTTTCGCTGGCCTCACAGCTTATGACCATCAAAAATTGCGGGTCATGTATGCCGGTTTAGACGGCTCAGCCGACAATGAAAGTCGGGCCGTCATCATGGGCGCTCTGACTCTCTATTTGGATTTCATCAACCTCTTTTTGTTCATTTTGCGTCTCTTTGGGGGCCGCAGCAGCGAATAACTTCAATTGAAATTTGATCGTTTTGGGCTTTATCCTTTATATAAATTGGATAGAGCCCAAATTTTTTGCGCAAAAAAAAACGGCTTCGGAGACCGAAACCGTTTTTTTATTTTATCTTAGCTGATTTTTAGGCAGAGGGGGTAGTCGTTTTAGGACGTGGGCTGGGTTTTGTAACACGCCCGTTTTTGATGCACTTGGTGCATACGCGCATGGACTTCACGGAACTACCTTCTTGGTGCCGAACATTTTGTAAGTTAGGTTGCCAAAGTTTTTTGGTTTTGTTATTGGCATGAGAAACATTATTGCCGTTTTGGGCTTGCTTGCCACAAATTTCACAAACGCGGGCCATGGTTTTATCCCCTTTTATTTACGGGCCATTGTATTTATATTCTTACCATTTTCGAGATGGGGAGAATTTTGGCCTCGGTTTTACTGTTATCTTCGCCTTTCTAAACAGCCCCCAAAGGGCAGAAGCAAGACAGAAAAGACACGAAGAATTTATGTTTGTATCACAGAATCGTATTTTTAGCAAGTAAAAAATTCCCCAGGCTTCCCTCGCAAGGGCTACGCGTCTAAATTTTTTGAATGCAATCATTTTTTACAGGATAAATTATTGTAATTAATGATGATTTGCGGCTAAAGCTTAAAGTTTGTCATAAGCAAGCGAAACTGAAGGGAGAGCTTCTCCAAAAGATTCCGCAATTTTAATTCCGCCTAATGAGCGAAACGGAGGCGCTAGCCGAAGTGTAGCGAAGCCGAAGGAATTAAAATAAGGAAGCTTTTGGAGAAGCTCTCCCAAGGTGAGCGACGAAAATTGAGACGCATAGGCCCTAGATTCTCAATTTGCAATGATGGAAGAATTGTTATATTATTGGAAGAGTTAATTTTTTTATCCACATTTTCCTAGAGGAAACACTAGTTGATCGGTGTTTCCTAAAAGTGTCTATACTTTTGGGCACTAAATAACCAGCTAGCCATTTGGGGGGATTATGCGAAAACAAATCCGCATCACTATTTTAACTGCTATTTTTGCTCTGAGCCTTGTATTAACTGCTTGCCAAAAGGAGGATGCTGTGGAGGAAAAAGCAGCTGTGAATTCTGCGGCAACTGTCAAGGCGGCCAGTCAAGCCGGGGCTTCTGTCCCTCAAGACCAAAAGCTGGAGCTCTTGCGTTTTGCCCCAGATGGCGAAGTCAAACGCCTGACGCAAATTGTGGCCACATTTAATCAGCCCATGGTGGCTTTAGGTGCTTACAGTCAAGTTCCTGAAGGAGCTTTGATTATCACCCCGCCTATTGAAGGAACTTTCACTTGGCTCAATCAATATACCTTGGCCTTCACGCCGCAAAAGCCTTTAACCGGTAGCCTTGATTTGGAGGCAAGCCTTGACCCGGGCAAGCTCACGGCTCTTTCCGGGGCCACTTTAGCTGAGAAGGCCGGGCTAAAAATTAGCCTGCCGCCTTTGAATGTCACTAATAGCTATAAATCATACTCCCCTGTTTACACTGAAGAAGAGGCCCTTAAACCCAAATGGCAGGCCACTTTTAATCAGCCGGTCGTGCTTGAAAGTTTGGCTGACCGCGTTTTTTACGTCTACACTCAAGGTGGGGAGAAAATGCGCATTGCCGCCCTTATCGAAGGGAATGATGCACCGGAAGAAGAGCCCACCAGCTTTAGTTTCAGCCCGCAGGATACTCTCCCTCGCAACACTGAATATGCTCTTGTTTTAGAGGCCGGGGCTCAATCTCAGGCCGGCCCCAACCTTGGAGCCGAGATGGTTTTGGGAAACGGCTCTACTTTCGGCCCCTTGACGGCGATGGTGGATGCAACAGACGGAGTTTATCCCACTCAATGGGTGAGCGTGAATTTTTCCAACCCTGTTGATTTGCGCCAAGCTTTAGAGCACCTCTCCCTTGATCCTCCTTATGATTTAAGCGCTCTCAAAGCTCGTTACGAAAATATCGGGGCAAGTGATGAAGGTGAAGAAAGTTATGACCACTTAAGTAGCTCCATTGATCTCCCCGGTGATTTTAAGGCCAATACTCAATATAAAGTTACCATAACTCCCGGGCTCAAAGATATTTTCGGCCAAGAAATGACCACTGAATACAGAAAGGTATTCGCCACAACATCTTATAGCCCATCGCTTAATTTGCCTGAAAAATATAGCTTATTGGAAACTTCTTCAAAACCATTTTTGCGCCTTTCAGCCACCAACGTCAAAGAAGCTCGCCTCACAGCTTATGCTTTGCCCGCCGATGAAGCCATTAACTTTATGGCCACTGCCGGTTATTATCCCTATTACACAGGCGAACTCAAAGAGGCTGAAAGCGTTCTCACCACAGCACCAACCGTCAAGCTCATAGAGGTGCCCAAGGATGGCGCCCAAGACGGGCCGGTTAATATTGCGGTCAATTTGGAAGAATTGGTTGGCGATAAATTAAACGACCACTTTATTTACCTCACGGCCAGCTGGCCTCGTTATAACGAGAGAACCGGCAAAACCACCCAAGAGCAAACTTACGCCACTGCCCAAGTTTCAGACATCGGCTTGGCTGCTAAAATTGGCCGGGAATCCTCTTTGATTTGGGCGACTAACGTCTCTGAGGGCAAATCTTGGGCTCAGGTTGATTTGGAACTCAAAAATAATAAGGGGCAAACTGTTTGGCGCGGTCAAAGTGATGAAAATGGCTTGGCAGTCTTACCCGGCTTGGGTGAATTATTACCGAACGACTCAGCCGACAGTAACGCCGACCGCTGGTTCGTGGTGGCCCGCGCCGAAGGGCAAATGTCCCTTTGGGGCGTCAATTGGCAAGAGAGCTATGGCAGCTGGCGTTGGAGTTTAAATTACGGGCCTCTTTTGAATAAACGCCCCCAAAATGACTATTGGCTCTTAAGTGCTCTGCCCATTTATAAGCCCGGGGAAACGGCTAAATTCAAAATAATTGCCCGCCAAAATCTCGGTGATCAATTGGCAGATCTCACAACTAAGGGCCTCACTTTAGAAATTCGTGATGCCAATTATGAAGTTGTGGATAGCCAAATTGTCAACTTGGGTTCCTTTGGAACTTTGAGCCACGAGTTTAACGTGCCGCCCCAAGCTTCTTTAGGTGAATGGAGCGTTTCTTTGACCAACCCCGGCGAAGAGTATTCTTCCCACGTTGGGAGCTTCCAGGTGCTCAACTATCGGGCTCCGGCCTTTGAAATTAAAACGGAAACCAGCCCCACAGCAATGCTTGGGGAAAAGGCCGCAATTAAAATTCAAGCCGATTATCACTACGGCAGTCCCGTGGCCGGGCAACCGGTCAATTATAGCGTCACGGCCGGGCCCACTGACTTTACTCTGCCGGGCACCTTTGCTGAATATAGTATTGTCGACAATATGAGCTTGGATCCCACCCAAGATAATGAAGGATATGACTACGCCGAACCAACGGTGACGGTGCTCTCCGGGGACGCCAACTTAAGTGCCGACGGGGCTTTCGATTTGCAAGTGGATTTGGCGGCTGCTCCCGATCAAAAACCGACCCCTCGTGACTATCAGGCTTTTTTCACCGTTGACGACGTTGACAAACGCCAAGTCTCCACTGAAACTGGCATTTTAGTCCACCCCGCCGAGCTCTATGTGGGCTTGGGCGACAACAAACTGGTGACTGAAGCCGGGAGCCCTTATGAAATGAAGCTCATTGTTGCTGACCACCAAGGCCAATTGGTGGAAGGCCAAAAAATAAAGGCCACCCTCTATAAACGGACATGGCAAAATGTGCGGCGCAAAACAGCAGGCACAGCCTTTGCCTACGTCTCCCGCCCGGTGGATGAAGAAATTTCCACCGCCGAATTAAAGAGCGCCAAAGAGCCGGCCGCCTTGCCCCTTGAGCCGCAAACTGCCGGTTACTATTGGGTTTTGGCCGAGATTGAAGATGACAAAGGCCGCCGCAACCAAGCGGCTCGCAGCTTTTACGTAAGCGGCCAAGAGGCCGTGGGCTGGCAATTCTTCGATGATGACTCTTTGCGCCTCATCCCTGATAAAACCGAATACAAACCGGGGGAAATGGCCAAAATCATGGTGCAAAGCCCCTTCAGTCAAGGCCAAGGCCTCTTGACTGTGGAGCGTAGCGGCGTGCGGCGGAGCCAAGTGTTCGACATCACCGGTCAGTCTCCTGTTTTGGAAGTGCCCATTGCCGCAGGTGATGCTCCTAACGTCTTTATTTCGGTTATTCTGACCAGAGGCCGGGTGGCTGACGAGCTTGACGAGCACGGCCTTGATTTTGGTAAGCCGGCTTTGAAAATTGGTTATGTTGAGTTGAAAATCCCCACCAAGGCCGACATCTTGACAGTGGAAGTTGCCCCTGAAACTCCAAAACCCAAACCGGGCTCTGAAGTGGCGGTGACTATTGACGTGCGTGATAACCTGGGGCAACCTTTTGCTGACGCTGAAGTGGCTTTGATCGCCGTTGATGCGGCCCTCATTCAACTGGGGGGATCTGAGGATTACTACCCCCAAAGCCATTTCAACCGCGACTTGCCCCTTTTGGTGCAAACTGTTAACAACATTGCCAGCCTCATGGGGCGTAACGAGTTGGGCCTCAAAGGAGCAAACGATGGCGGTGGCGGAGCCGATTTGGCGGGTGCGGCCATGTCGGCCGATGGCGTCCGGCGGCTCTTTTCGCCTTTAGCCGCCTTCCAACCTGATTTGAAGCTCGATGCCATGGGGAAAGTGACTACCACAATCAAGCTCCCCGATAACTTGACCACCTTTAAACTATATGCCGTGGCCACCGGTCACGGGCGCAAAGGCGGCACTGGTGAAGGCTCTATTTTAGTTACGAAAGACCTCTTGCTCCGCTCGGCCCTCCCGGGCTATGCCGCTGTTGGTGACGAATTCCAAGCTGCGGTCGTTGTCTCTAACCGAGGGGAACAAAAAGGCCAGGCCACCGTCACTTTAGCCGGGGAAAACGTCACTTTGCTGGAAGAATCCCCAAAATCGGTGGATCTTGACCCGGGCCAAAGCCAAGAAGTGCGCTTCCGAGTTAAAACAGAAAAAGTCCCCACCGCCAAATTCCTATTTACCGTTAAAATGGGCCAAGAAGAGGACATGGTGGAATTGGCCGTGCCCGTTTCTTATCCCAATAAATTGACGGCCCAAGCTGTTTATGACCGCTTGGTGCCGGGTCAAAAGCAGACGAGCTTGGCCTTGATGCCCGGCACTGATCTAAACCGCGGCGGCCTGGCTTTGGAAGTGGCTCCTTCTTTAATAAATGTTCTTGAAGAGCCTTTCGCTTGGCTCCGTGATTATCGTCACCTTTGCGTGGAACAAACCACTTCGAAAGCTTGGGGCGATTTGGCTTGGTTGGCTTTGAAGAGCCATTTAGCTGCTGACCCCAAAGAAAATGCCGCTGTTATGCGCCGGGTGCAAGAGGCTTTGAGCAAATTGACCAATTGGGAATATGGCGGGGCTTATAATTTCTGGCCCAATTCCTACAATTGGCAAGGGCGCTCTGTCTACCTCACGGCTTATGTTTTGAACTTCTTCTTAGCGGCCCAAGAGGCGGGTTTTGTCTTGCCTGATAAAAATATTATTAACACTTTGAGTGAATTCCTCAAAGAATCTCTTAATGACGATTTCGAATATTGGCCCAAAAGCTTTACCCAAGCAGACATCAACGACAGCAAAATTTATGCGCTGGCCGTTTTGAGTAAAGCCGGTCAAAGTGTGGCCTCTTATGTGAATGTGTTCTACGACCGCCGGAAGGCATTGAGCTTGTTTGGGCTTTTGAGCTTGGCGCAAGCTTTGGAAGCTCAAGAAGCCACTGACCAGCGCGATAACCAAATTGCCGAACTCATTGCCATGTTGGATAACTTTGTAACTGTCACCGCCGGGGAAGCCCAAGTGATGGAAGTGGGGCAAGGCTCGGCACGCATTTGGTCGTCGGCTACTCGCACAACGGCCATGTTCCTTCTGACCTTGTGTCAAACAGAGCCCGATAGTCACCTGATTCCGGCCCTGGTTCGTTCCTTAGTCGCTAAAAGCAGCGGAGGGCACTTCGGCACCACCCAAAATAATGCCGTCGCCCTGGAGGCTCTGGTGGCTTATGCTCAGCTCAAAGAATCAACCCCTCCCGATTTGAAAATAACGGCGAGCTTAGGTGCGGAAACTTTGCTTAGTGGGAATTTGCAATCTTTCCAAGCCCAAGCTTTAAAGGGAGAGCTCCCCTTAACCGCTATCCCGGCAGAAGCCCCGACCGTTGATTTTAACATTGAAGGTCAAGGCCAAGCCTGGAGTGCTTTAACTTTGAAGAGTGCTCCTGAAGAAACAGAATTGGCCCCTTTCAGTAACGGCTCTTTTAATTTAGACCGTTCCTTTGAAATTGTGCGCCCGACTAAAGAAGTGCCTGCCACGGCCACCTTTAAGCGCGGAGATGTGGTAAAAGTGACGGTGACTATGCTGGTGCCTAACCCACGCACCGATGTGGTGCTGGAAGACCGTGTGCCGGCCGGGTTTGAGCCCATTAACTTTAACTTGCCCGATGCTGACCAAACTCTTTTGCAGCTGAGCCAAGATGAAGACTCAGGGCTTGTGAATTGGTATGACCATCAGGAAATTTGGCCTGACCGAGTGGCTGTCTATGCCAGCCATCTCCCGGCCGGAGTCTACACCTTCACCTATTTGGCTCGGGCCGTAACCTCTGGTTACTACCAGACTCCGGGGCCGCAAGCCGAAGAGATGTATGCCCCGGAAAATTTCGGGCGGGGTAGCGGTCAAACAGTCGTGGTGGCTGAGTAAGAATTTAGATATGTCGGCTCTGGATTCCTTTAGCACGTTAATCTAATTTTAAATTTTATCTGGAAAAATATTTTTAAATAAGAGATTCTCTTCCAAATTTACATTTAAATAACATTTTCGGTGAACGTTGTGGTGTTTTTACGAAGTAAAAACACCACAACGTTCACCCGTAAAAGTTTCCCTCCAGAAAAAATCTTAAATTAAATTGACGTGATTGTCTTGGAAAATAGCTTGACAAAACTGTTTGTCGTAAACTATAATGAATACTTTCTATTTTATAATGATCGGCAGGTGAGAAGTTAGTGAGTAGCAATCAAACTGGTATTGAAGTTTCAGTTCGCGATAATGATGTCGAACAGGCGATTAAAGCTTTAAAGCGCAAAATCGCTCGTGATGGCCTTTTAAAGCAACTGAAAAGCAAAAAAGCATATGAAAAGCCCAGCGAACGCCGCAAGCGTAAAGAGCGTGAATCTAAACGCCGCTTGCGTAAAGCTATGGCTCGTCGTGCTCGCAGAGTTCCAAGAGCTTAATTCTTTTTCTCATTAAAAATACGCCCGAATGGTTTTCCTTTCGGGCGTATTTTTTTACTATTTTGCTCTAGCATAGCAGGGCCGATGCATCTAAATTTTTGCCGCTTGCCTCCGGGGGGACTTCTCCAAAACATTCCTTATTTTAACTCCTTCGGCTTCACTTCACTTCGGCTAAGGCCTTCGTTTCGTTCATTAGGCTTTGGTCAACTTTAAAATCATCTTTTATTACAACTGTTTCTTTTGGATAAAAGATAATTGTAACAAAAAAATTAGATATGTCGACTCTGTCAAGCACAGAGTAAAACTTGACCGATGTGTTAGAAATGGCTTATAATAAATTTAGATAGTGTTGATATTGTCTGGTTTGGCAAAAAATCTAAGGAACCGCTGATTAATCGACGTTTCCCTAAAAAGGGGGCCACATGCCGGCTTTGGAATTTACAGCTCAAAATCATTTGCCCTCTGTTTGGGCTGAAGCTCGCACAGCTATTAGTTTGCGCAACGAAGAACAAAACGTTAGCCAAGTCATTAATCGAGCTGATGCTGAGGCTTTGGTGCATAGCTCTACCCTCGGCCCCATTCGAAACTACAGTGAAGAACGCACCGCAACCATGCTCGCAAACCAAGTTGGGGCGACTAACTATATTGCCCCGGCTAATAATATTTATAATATTCACGCCCAACCCACCTACAACCCCATTGTGAACCCGGTTATTGTTGACCGTGTGGTTTGATTTTATAAAAATTTTAAGATGATCTAAAATTATTTAATAATAACAGCTATTTTATGGCTCGGTGAAGGCATTGCCAAGTGTCTTTTACCGGGCTTTTCTTATGGCAAAATTAAAACTTCGCTCTCTTTTATTTGAAGAAAGTTAGATTTTTATGAAAAAAAGTGATTTTTTATTTACCTTTTTTATATTTTTGCCGATGAGTAAGACATCAGAATTTGATTTGTGCCTCAAGTTTGTGGCGAGCAAATCTAAACACAAATTTAGAAAGCAATAAACGCTTTAAAATATAAGAAATAAGGAAGGAGTTTTTTTTATTATAATCAAAAGTAATTATAAACTGACTTACCCGGGAAATGCCTTTCTGAAGCTTTCCGGGGGAAGAGGGAGGTATTATGTCTAATATTAATGTCTGGGATAAAGTTGACTTGAGTATTGATCAGGTTTCTCAGCTAACAGGCGTAAAAAAGACAACTCTTAGGTATTGGGAAAAAGAATTTTCTGATTACCTAAAACCAGATCGCACCGAAACCCAAAGGAGACGTTACTCTTTGGGTGAAGTGGAGAAGGTGGCTGTTTTAAAACAGCTCATCGAAGAAGAAAAGTATAAATCGGCTGGAGTCCGCATTAAACTTGGGCTCAACTCACCAGCGGCGGTGAGCGCACCGGCTACAACTCCGAATGCTGCGACGGCTTCGGCAGTTGAGACACCTCCGGCAGCCACAGCCCCACCTAGTAGTGGAGCACCGCCACCTTTAGGCTCATCATTTGGTGGCCTATCCGGGCTGGACAGCACAATGCTTGCCAGCTTGCGTCCGCCGGGCACTAAGTGAGGAGTGTGCTGATTTGAGGTTTCGGAAATTATATCAGAAAGCTCAAATGAAAGAATTCCTAAAGGAAGTGGTGTAACAAGGATGTTTCGCCGAGTGAAAAGCCAAGGATGGCCCCTTTTATGCCAAAAGCCTTCATGAGGAAGCGTTGATTTATAGTAATTTCAGTTGAGATTACTATGAAAAGCTTTAGAAGGAAGATATAACCCTTGCGGATTTTTTCAAAGTCCGCAAGGGTTTTATAGTGATTACATATGAAATTGCGCAACGGAAAACAATTTTGGCCTGCTATTTGCTTGATTAAGGGCAGCCGGTAATATCGGCCTAGCTGTAATTATAAAATATGCCAGTATTTTGAGTTGACATTACTATAAAAGTGCTGCGACCGATATAAATTCTACAATAGTGGGTGAATTATGATCGATTCCCAAAGTATTGACCAAAAGCAAACAGAGCAAATGCAAAACGAAGCTTTGCCGGATTTTATGCCAGCTGATCCCGTTGCGGCGGGGGAAGTATATTTTAGCCAAGGTTTATTGGCGGAAGCGCGAGCTTGTTTTGTGAAGGCAACAGAAGATTCCCCCGGGAATCCTCAAGGTTGGAATAATTTAGGTGTTTTGCTTTTAAATGAAAATAAAGGGCGAGAAGCCGAAAGGTGCTTGCGCCAAGCTTTAGAGGTGCAAAGCGATTTTCTGGAAGCCCGCTATAATTTAATTGAGCTCTATTGTCTAAAAGAAGATTGGGCCAAAGCAAGCAAAGAATCTAAACGTCTTTTGGAAATAAAACCGGGTGATTACCGGGCCACCAAGCGCTTGGCTCAAATTTACCATAAGCAGGGCCAAACCGAAGAAGCCCAAAATTTACTGAAAGATTCCCAAGATTTGGGCGCTCTGAAAGCCTTTATAGATTCTTTATGGCTGGGCATAAAATATCATGCCATGGCTGAAGACCTAAGCCCCAGAGACCGCTTGGAGAAATATATTGTTTCCCTTTTGAAATATTTAGACGGTCAAAACGGCCAAAGTCCGCGTCACCGTTTAGTTTATACTGCCGAAGATGGCCAAGAAATAACTTTAGAGGGTTTTAGCGAAACTTTTTACTATAAAGAATCGCCTTCAATGACTTTGCCCGGCGATGATAAAAACCCGGAAAAACCAATCATCGTTTTGACCATTGGTGAACACGATGATTGGCTTTTCTTTCGGGATGCCTTACGAGCTGAAATGAGGGCCGAAGGCGGCTGTTTGGGCAACTTTACACAAACTCGCAAAGTTTTGCGCCGGGAGGCTCGCCTTCAACAATACGACCTTAACGCTACTTTAAAATATTTCCAAGACAATGTAGGCCCTTGTGATTGCCATGTCTTGCGAGCTGTTTTGACGTGAGAAAATCCTTTGGTGCAATTGATTTTTGCGCTGAAGGTTTCGACGGTAAAGATTTTAGTTTCCTTAAATTAATAAGTCATTATGTAGTCGATACTGAAAAACTAAAGGCGTTTTTCAGCGGCGGCTATGTAAAGAAATCTCGAGAAAGGTTTTTATGTCTTATAATCCCAATCACTTACTCAATAATAATTTGGCATATTTAAACCCCGCTTTGACTGCAAAACCTGCACCTGAAGCGGCTCCCGTTCCTCCTCCGCCTTTTGACCCGGATATGTATACTAATGCTTACGGGCGCTTAGGGCTCCTTGGCATTAGGAACGTGGCCGATTTGGGCTGTGGTGCCGGCAATTTTGTCTCCATTATGACCAAAAGGCGTATGCGCCCGGAAATGTATGTGGGCATTGATTTTAATCATGACCAAATCAGCATTGCCAAAGCAGCCTACCCGGGGTGGAAATTTATTTACGGCGATTTCACCAGCGAGCGAATCCGCATGGAATATGATCGCTTTGACGCCTATTTGATGATAGATCTTTTGGATTCCATGGATGATGACATCTCCTTTTTGCAATCCCTGCCGGAAGGCAAGCATCTTGTCTTTACTCTTCCCCGCTTCGAGCGGGAAGGGGCTCGCTTCTTTGCCTCTGAAGGTAAAGAAATTAACGACCGCTACTCTTCAATTATCAAGCTAAAATCTGTGGGACGCTTTAAAGTTGCCAGAACGGGCGAAGTTCACAGCCTTGTGCTCGCCTGTCGCTGGTAAAAATCAATTTTCGAAATTTCTTGGGGAGAAACTTTTTTGAAAAATTTATACAGGTGATGTTACGTTAAAAAATGTAGACCATGAATGTTTGGTAAAATTTGTAACGCCACCTGTAGTAAACTCCCCAAACCCCTCTTCAAAAAACTTTTATGGGCGTGCGGGGTTTTGTTTTTTTTTTTTTAAAAAAAAAAAAACCCCCCCCCAAAAAAAATTTTTTAAAATGATTTTTTTGGAAATACCATGTTTAAAAAAAATTTGCCAGCAAAAATTTTTAAATTTTTTTTTT
>CAYJAF010000050.1:0-4351 GCA_964368195.1 uncultured Thermodesulfobacteriota bacterium | reverse complement strand
TTTTTTTAAAATTATAATCACCACCCCATCACAAAAACCCCCCCCCCAAAAAATAAATATTTTTTTGGCGGGGGGGTTTTTTTTAATAAAAACAAAAAAAACCAAAAAACCCCCCACGCCCAAAACATTATTTTAAAAAGGGTTATGGTGAAAATCCTTTTTAAAAAATATTTACCCCCTCAAAAATTTTGAAAATTACCATGTTGGTCATAACCTTGATTTCCTTTTGCAATTTATGAATGGTGTTTGAATTTATTCGCAAGTAAGCGAAGCCGAAGGGGGGCTTCTCCAAAAGATTCCGCAATTTTAATTCCGCCTTATGAGCGAAACGAAGGCGGTAGCCGAAGTGAAGCGAAGCCGAAGGAATTAAAATAAGGAAGCTTTGGGAGAAGTACCCCCGGAGGTGAGCGACGAAAATTAAGATGCGTAAACCCTGGAAATTACCGTCACAAGTCTTGTTTTTATTACCCATGATGGCGTATAATAATCCTGATTTTCTAATTTTCATATTTTATAACTAAACGCTTGAGATTCGTCCGTAAAATCTTAGGGGGCAGATTATGCTTGAAAATGCTAACGTAAAGGCGACAGCTCGGCGATGGTATCGTAAAAAAGTAGAGCTTTTTAATTTGTTGGAAAAAATGAAGCTCTGGCCCTCACGTACCGGGCGGCTACATGGGATTAAAAGCATTGTTCGGCAAGGAGAAATGGCCCTTGTGACAACCCATTGCGGGCGCAGTTTCAAAGTGCGTAACTCTAAAAAAAGTCGGGCCGCTCGCTGGCTTCGCGGTAAGTTTTACCAAGAGCCCTGCCCGGCTTGTGCTATTCCCGATTGGAAACTGGCCAAATATGGGGCCACTTTTTTCAGCCGCCGTAGCGGTTCCACCCTAACAAATAAATCATGAGGCCTCAACTATGACGCCCGCACTCAACTGGACAGACGAACAGACCAAACGCCTTCAAGATCTCGGGGCTGACGGGGTGACTTTAGCGGCAGAATTTGCCAGCTCAACTGAGCGCAACCAAGCCTTCCAAAAGCTGGAATCTAAAATGGCTCGCCTTTGCGCCGATCAGATTCGAAACCATCTGGCAAATGTGCGGCGGCCCGACCAAACTCTTTTAAGGGAAAAGCTGGCCGCGGCTTTAACGTCCGCCGGTTTCACTGAGGTGGAGACGCCTCTCACGGTGTCTCGGGCTTTACTTGCTAAAATGGGTATTGATGAAAACCACCCACTCAATAAACAGGTTTTTTGGCTTGATAAAAATAAGGCCATGCGTCCGATGCTTGCTCCGAATCTCTACTATCTTTTGGTGGATCTGATGCGCATTGCTCCTCACCCGGTGGCCATTTTTGAAATGGGGCCCTGCATGCGGAAAGAGACCCAAGGGGCCCATCATGCCGCTGAATTTACCATGCTCAATATCGTGGTTATGGGCCTTCCTTTAGCTGACCGCCGCCGCCGTCTGGAAGAACTGGCCCGTTTAGTTTTGGCCGCCGCCGATTTGCCGGTGGATGATTGCCCTTTAGTGACTGTGGAATCAACCGTCTATGGTGATACCATCGATGTGGAGAGCCCCGACGGTTTGGAATTGGCCAGCACAGCCATGGGGCCTCACCCCCTTGACGCCCCTTGGGGGCTTGACTACCCGTGGATCGGCTTGGGCTTTGGTTTGGAGCGTTTGGTCATGGCCCGAGCGGCTTTAAACGGGCGAGTTATCAACCCTGCCCGGGCCGGGCGTAGTTTGAGTTATTTGGCCGGGTTTCGCCTCAACGTCTAGATAGTGTCGTTGCGAGCGACTTTTTGGTTCTTTTATTGTCAGATTCGTCTTGTTTGATATAACTCAAAAATTCTAATTAATCAGCGTTTCCTTAAATAACTCAACTAATTCTCTAAACGAAAAGGACTCCACTTATGTTGTCACTTGAATTCGTTTTAAATAAAGCCCTTGGAGGAGACGCTCTGCTCAAGGACGATCTGGTGCGCTTGTTGAGCCCGCAAAATGATGCCGAAAGGGGGCAAATCGCCGCCTCTGCCCGAGAAATACGCTCCCGAAACAGCGGGAGCTTAATTTTTACTTACGGCTTTGTCTACCTCAGCACCGCCTGTCGTAATGACTGCCGTTTTTGTGGCTACCGAGCCGCCAGTAAAGAGGCCCGCCGCTATCGTAAAACTTCGGCTGAAGTTTTAGCCGCCGCCCAAACTTTGGCCGCCCAAGGGGTAAACCTCATTGATTTAACCATGGGCGAAGACCCGGCTAGTGATGAGCCGCACTATATTGCTGAGATAGCTGAGCTCATTGGCGAGGTGAAAAAAGCTACCGACTTGCCGGTGATGATTTCCCCCGGTGTGGCTCAAGGCGAAGCTCTGGCCGCTTATCATTCCGCCGGAGCCCATTGGTATGCTTGTTATCAAGAAACTTATAACGAAGAACTTTTTTCCTCATTGCGTCCCAAGCAGAGTTTTGACCTTCGGCAAAAAGCGAAAAAGGATGCCACCGCTCAAGGCTTTTTGGTGGAAGAGGGGATCCTCTGCGGAGTTGGGGAAACTTTGGACGATTTAGCTGATTCCATCTTGGCCATGGGTTTTGCTCACCAAGTGCGAGCTATGGGTTTTGTGCCGCCAAGTGAAGCCCTCGGTGACGATAGCGGGCGGTGGCTTCCTGAACCGCAGGGGCAAGAGGCCGATTTGCGGGAAATTGATATGATTGCCGCTTTACGCTTGGCTTGGCCAGACCGCCTTATCCCGGCCAGCTTAGATGTGGAGGGTTTGGCTGGTTTGGCTAAACGCCTCAACGCCGGAGCCAACGTCATCACTTCCCTTGTCCCGGCCTCTTTGGGCTTAAGCGGAGTGGCTCAAGCTGATTTAGATGTGGATAATGAAGCTCGTAGCATTGCCGGGGTTCGCCCGGTGGTGGATTCACTGGGCCTGAAGCTTGCCACCCCGGCAGAGTATTGCGCTTGGTTGAAAGCTATCTGAATTTGCTATAGTTGTATTAATCTAATTTATTGTTTTCTCGGCTCCTACGGCGCCATAAAGTTCATAACATTCTAACAAATTAGATTGACGTATTACTATGGTATCTTAAATTGACATGGCTATAGAGGCTAATTAAATGACTTTGCGGTTAGGAATTTTAGGCGGAGGTCTCCAGGGCACTGAAGCGGCGACTTTGGCCCGGTGGGCCGGGTGGCAGACTACTTTAGTAGACAAGCGCCTTGGTGCTCAAGCCTCGGGATTAGTGGATAATTTCACGCAAGTAAACGCCACAACTTGGCAAGAGCTTGATTCGGCTTTTGCGGGCTGTGATCTTGTTGTGCCGGCTTGCGAAGATCTTGCGACTTTAGAGCTCCTGACTTCTTGGAGTGCTAAAAGCGGCTTCCCTTTGGCCTTTGATTTAGAAGCTTACCGCATTTCAAGCGACAAGGCCAAATCCAAAGAGCTTTTCTACGCCCATAACATTCCCACTCCACGCCCTTACCCTGAGGCGGCTTATCCCCTCATTGCCAAGCCCACGGTGGGGAGCGGCAGCCGAGGAGTTCGTTTCCTTTACACCGAAGCTGATTTCCGCCAATCAATGGCCAATTTGGATTTAAATCAGTGGATAGTGGAGGAGTATTGTCCCGGGGCATCTTTTTCCTTGGAAGTTACCGGTCGGCCGGGTGATTACCAAACTTGGCAGACCACAGCTTTGGAAATGGACGACATCTATGATTGTAGTGGGGTGCGGGCGCCTGTCACGTGGGATGCCTCCAATGAAGAGGAGCTCCACCGAATCTCTCTGAAGTTGGCCGAAGCTCTGAACTTGCGAGGTCTGATGGATGTTGAGGTCATCGCCGCCCCGCAAGGTTTGCGTGTTTTGGAGATAGATGCTCGACTGCCCAGTCAGACTCCCACGGTGGTCTGGGCCAGCACCGGGGAAAATTTGCTCTATCGTTTGGCTGAGAATTTTGTGGATCTCCCGGCGGTGGAAAGGGCCAAGGGTGTTCCGAAAGGTGTTATTTACGAACATTTGGCAGTTGGAGGTCGAAAAGGAACTTGGGCCGGTGAGCATTTATTGGGTCAAGGCGGTTTTTTGCGTTTGCATCAAGATTTGTGGGGAGCTGCTTGGGTTGTGACGGACTATGCCCCGGGGGCGGATTCTTGGGTGGCTACTTTTGTGACGGTGGGAGAAGATTTAAACGAGGCTGACGAAAAGCGCCGGGAATTACACGCCCGCTTGAAAAAAGATTTCCACCTAGACTTTTGAGCGAACTTCCCTTAAAATCAAATATTGTGCATCATTAGTAGCTGCCAGGGAAATCAATTTTCAGAGATTTTGTGGAAAAGTTATTTTAAAATAAGATTTTACT
>CAYJAF010000049.1:0-20728 GCA_964368195.1 uncultured Thermodesulfobacteriota bacterium | reverse complement strand
AAGATGATAAATGGTGTAAAGTATAGTATTAAGGAAATGCTAGCCTTTCCTTAAGTCGACGCCTCAAAGGGGGCCTTTTATGGTCTACAAATCTGATTTCCTAGTTATTGGAACCGGTGTTGCCGGCTTGAGTTTTGCTCTTAAGGCAGCAAAATACGGCTCAGTCAATCTCATTTGTAAGCGTTCCATAGACGATACGAACACCAACTTGGCCCAAGGCGGCATTGCTGCTGTGTTAGGCCAAGATGACACGTGGGATTTTCACATTCAAGACACTTTGACCTCCGGGGTTGGCTTGTGTAACCCTGAGGTGGTGAAAGTAATGGTGGAGAGCGGCCCCGATTTGGTGGAGGAGTTGGCTGACTTAGGTGTCGCCTTTACATCAAATGCCGCTGACCCCGGCCGCCCGGAGCTGGGCCGCGAAGGTGGCCACAGTCGTAGGCGGGTGATCCACGCCAAAGACACCACCGGTCAGGCCATTCAAAAAATTTTAGGCGAGAAAGTTCGCCAAGAGGCGAATATTGAGTTTTACCAAAACTTTCAAGCCTTGGATTTAATTATAGCTGATGCCGTTGGCCCGCGAACAGTTCTTGGGGCTTATGTCCTTGATATTGATAATGAAAGAATCGCCGCTTTCCATGCTAAAGTTGTAATTTTAGCCACCGGCGGCTCCGGGAAAGTTTACCTCTACACCACAAATCCCGATGGGGCCAGTGGTGACGGCTTGGCCATGGGCTATCGGGCCGGGGCCCGGGTGGCCAATATGGAGTTTATCCAGTTCCATCCCACTTGCCTCTTCCACCCCAAATGCCGCAACTTCTTGATTTCAGAAGCTGTGCGAGGGGAGGGCGCCCGCTTGGTGGATAAAGACGGCACCCCCTTTATGGAAAATTACAGTGCCTTGGGGGATTTGGCCTTCCGTGATATTGTGGCTCGGGCCATTGATGCGGAAATGAAAAAAAGTGGGGCGGAGTGTGTTTTTCTCGATATGACGCATAAGGCCCCGGAATTCATTCAAAATCGCTTTCCCAAAATCCATCAAACCTGTCTCTCTTTGGGCCTTGACATCACCCAAGAACCCATTCCGGTGGTGCCGGCGGCTCACTATCAATGTGGCGGTCTCATGGTTGATGTTGATGGCCGCACTGACATTCGGGGGCTTTACGCCATTGGTGAAGTGGCTCACACCGGCCTTCACGGGGCCAACCGTCTGGCTTCCAATAGTTTGCTGGAAGCCTTGGTTATGGCCGATAGAGCCGCAGAGGCCGCCCGCAAGGAACTGGCCGACAGCCGCCCCATTGTTGATTCGTGGCAATGGGCCCCGACGTGGCCTTCGTGGCAACTTGGCAACGCTCCTCAAGAAGCGGTGGTCATTGCCCATAGCTGGGATGAGATTAGACGTTTTATGTGGAATTATGTGGGGATTGTCCGCTCTGATTATCGGCTGAAGATGGCGGCTGATCGCTTGTCTTTAGTGAAAGCTGAAATTCAGGAATTTTTCGAAAATAATGCGGTCAATGCTGACCTTATCGAAGTCCGCAACATTGCTCAAGTTGCTGACATCATAATTAGAAGTGCCAGGCGTCGCCCAGAGAGCAGGGGCCTTCACTATAACCTTGACTGGCCCAAACGAAATGACCGTCACTTCAAACACGACACGGTGCTAATGCCTTGAAAACCGCAACTCGCTATTTTTTACGAATCATCATAATCCTGCCGCTTTTAGCCCTTTTGGCCGGAGGTGGATGGTATTTCTTCAAGCTGCGTCCTGAGCGTTTGGCCGTGGAAGAGCTGGCCCGCTTAAGTGCTCAAGTGGAGCCCTTGTTGCGAGCTGAAACAATGGAATCCGGGCGGCTTTTGGCCTCCCTTGAGCAGTTGCGGCCCCTTGAAGCCGATTATGCTCCGGGTCAAGAGCTTCTCCGTGGGGCCACTTCCTTTGTCACCGGCGATTTGCGCAACGCCGCTTTGCATTTGGCAAGTGCCAATAAATTGGTGCCGGAAAATGCGGCGCTCTATTCTTTTTTGGCGGCAACTCACTTGCGTCAAGGTAACACTGCGCTAGCCCAAGAGCTCTATTTGCAGGCCTTGCCCCGTAAAAGCCGCGATGCTTATTCGGCTCTCAGTTTAACTGCCGATCAACTTGGTTTGGCCTCTACATTTTTCACCTTTCATCAGCCCCTTAAGGCCCTCCCTTTGGCTGAAGAGGCCTTCCGCACTCGTCATAAATACCTAAGCTCTGATCACCCCGACACCATGAATGCGGCGAATCGCCTGGCCACCATTTACGTGGCTCTGCAACGAGACCAAGAGGCCACAGCCCTTTTGATGGATACTTATTTGCGGGCGGCGAAAAAAAATCCTCAGCCGACGGCTCAACTCGAAGAGACGAAAATTTTACTGACCATTTTATATAACCAGTCGGGCAGAGGGGCGGAGTTGCAAGATTTTCTGGCTCAGCATGAACTTCTGGCGGCCACCACTATTCGGGCAATTGTAGAGCAGCCAAGTAAGCTCGCCGCCGACCCGAGCCTCATAACGCCGACTATTCCGCCGCCCACTGATGCTCCCCTTGGGCTCCATGAAGATAAGCCTTCAGCACCTCAAGAAACGGCCCCGTTGCTTTCTGCGGAAGCGAAAGTGACAGAAGCTGCGGTTCCTACGGTTGCGCCTGAAGCTGATGAAACTTCCCCGGTGGAAGCTCCCGCGACAATGGAAGCTGACGAAGCTGAACTTATGGCTGAGTTACTGGAAAAATCAGTTGAAGCAGACCCACCGCCCACGGAAATCTTTGCCACAGAAATGATGACTTTCGAATTGGCTCCATTGGCGCCGAGTCCGGAAGAGGCGGGATCTCCCAAGACTATTGACGTGCTCATTTCTGAGGTGACGACGCCCCTCGGGGAGCTGGCAACTTCGCCAAAGCCAGAGGCTCCGAAAGAGCCGGAAGGAATTGTGGCGGCAAAACCAATTGATGAAGCCGAGCTGACTCGTTGGACGGATTTAACCAAGCGCTTGACCGGCTCAGATGATGCCTTAGCCGTGGAAATGTGGACTAAAATTTTCACCGCCAGACAAGATGTTTTGGGGCAAAACCCGCGTCAGGCTCAATGGAACCCCGAGCGACGGGCTCTTATTCGCTCTTACTTGGGAACGGAAGCTTATGAGCCGGCCATTTATGAATTGTCTGCTCTTTTAGATGGAGAGCTAGATCAAAAAAGCGATGAATTTGTTGATTTAACCAGCCTTTTTGCGGCCGCTTTAGAGGGGAAGCATCTCCTTTTGGCCGCCGAAAAACAATGGCACACGGCCGCCGATATTGTTGATGGTCGCCTTGAGGCTCAACTGGAGAGCCGCAGCCAAAAGGTCAACCCTAAAGATGTGCGCTTAAGTTTGCAAACTCATTTGAAATTAGCTGAAAATTATCAAAAGCAAAACCGAGTTAAACAAGAAGCTGAAATTGAGTTGCGAGCAACTTTAGGACGTTTCGGAAAGATGGATTTGAGCCCGTATCCTGAGGCGGTGTTGGTCAATTTGGAATTGGCTCGGCTCATTTGGGGCCTAAAGCGCCCGCGGGAGGCCACCCGCTATTACGAAAAAGCTATTCTTTTAGCTGAAGAATATTTGAAAAATCCAGCTGATGAAGAAAAGGAAAAAGTGCTTTGGTGGTTGGAGGCCGCCCAAAGCGATTTGAAGCTTTTAAAAGCCAAAAAGGCTAAACCGGCCCAAGCTCCGACTCGGGAATTTTTGCCGACCAAAGAGCAATTAAAAGCTCAAGTGATGGCTTTAGATATCTTGGGGCGCAAGGCTGAAGCCGAGGCCCGTATGAGTGCATCTTTAAAAAAAGCGGTGGATCGTTATGGGGCGGAATCTTCTTTGGCGTGGGATTATTACTCTTTGGGTTTGACTCAGTTGGCTGACGAAGGACGCCTAAAAGAGCTCACAGCTGTGGTAACTCAAAAGCCTGACCAGGTGCCGGAAGGTGGCAGCATCTCTTGGCAAATTAAATCTTTAATTTTTGCCGCCGGTGCCAATGAAAATGCGGGCCAGTTGGCCGTGGCCGCTGAGCTCTACCAAAAGGCCGGTGAGCTTTTGGAGGCCCAACCGCCAAACACCCTGGCCCAAGAGCGCCTTGAAGTTATGGAAGCCACCCGCCGCCTCGGCCCTCTGCCCACCGACCCTGGTGCGAGCCCAGCGGAGTTTGACGACAACTATTGGCAAGTGCCCGAAACCCAAGCCCAATAATGGCTATATAAGTATCTGATATGACTTTTTTTGATGATTTAGATGAGGGTTTCAGTAGCCCTCCTTCGCCCGCCGGCAAGCTCGATTTGGCCGGACGCCTCAACAGCTCTCAATTGGCAGCCGCCACCTATGATGATGGCCCTTTGCTCATTGTGGCCGGGGCCGGTTCCGGCAAAACTCGCACCTTAGTTCATCGGGTGGCCTATTTAATTGATCAAGGAGTTCCCCCGGCGGCCATTCTCCTTCTCACATTCACCCGTAAAGCGGCCCAAGAGATGTTGGGCCGAGCTATTGCCTTGGTGGGGCCGCGGGCGGCCCAGGTCTCGGGTGGGACATTTCACAGCTTGGCTAACAGCTTACTGCGGGTTCATGCTCCCTTATTGGGTTATGTAAACGGCTTTAGCTTGATGGATCAAGATGATGCCGAAAGCTTGGTCGGGCGCATCAGAGCTGAGCAACCCGAGGCCAAGCGGAAGAATTTCCCTTCGAAAAAGAGCATCTTAGGTCTTTTGAGCCAAGCACGCAGCAAAGATCGCCCTTTATTAGAGCTCACGGCAGATTCCGCTCCCCACCTTTTGGAATATGTTGGGGTTATTGAAAAAATAGCAGTGGAATATGCGGCGCACAAGCTGAAAAATGCGCTGATGGATTTTGATGATCTGCTCTTTGGTTTGGAGGCAATTTTAAGCCAAAATGAAGACTTACGCCAAAGAATAGCCGGACGCTACCACTATATTTTAGTTGATGAATATCAAGATACCAACCCCATTCAAGCTCGCCTCACCCACCTTTTAGGCCGAGACCACCTTCAAGTGACCGCAGTGGGCGACGATGCCCAATCCATTTACGCCTTTCGCGGGGCCAGTTTCCGTAACATTATGGATTTCCCGAAAATTTTTCCGGGGGCCAAAATAATGAAGCTGGAAGAAAACTACCGCAGTCAAGAGCCCATCGTCACTTTGGCCAACCACCTTATTGCTGAAGCTAGGGAGAAATATGATAAAACTCTCATCTCCCTCAGGGGAGAAGGGGATGCTCCGCAGTTGGTTGCCGTGGAAGACCAAGGGGACGAGGCGGCTTGGGTGGTGGCGAAAATCATGGAATATATGGAAGAAGGCGTGGAGCTCAGCGAGATGGCCATCCTTTTCCGGGCTTCGAGCCACTCCATTGATTTGGAAGTTGAGCTGATTAAAAGGAATCTGCCTTTTACAAAATATGGCGGGCTTAAGTTCTTGGAATCAGCTCATATTAAAGATTTCCTGGCGGCTTTGAAAGTGGCGGCCAACCCCGCCGACAGTCTCAGCCTTCAGCGTTTATTGCAAATGGTTGAGGGTATTGGTCTCAAAGGGGCGACTGATTTGGCCCTTTGGGTCGATGGACAAAGGGAGCATTTGACCAGCTTGAGTCAAGCTCCGGTGAAGCCGAAAGTCCAGAAGAACTTGGCTCCTTTGGCTGAGCTCTTGGCCCAAATCGGCCAAAAGGGCCAAGAGTTGGCCCCCCGGGTAAAAGCCGTTTACAACTATTATAACCCTTTGGTGAAAGACCTTTATCCTGACGACTGGCCTGACCGCCAAAGCGATTTGAAGGAACTCTGCCGCTTGGCCGAATCGCGCACTAACTTGCAAACCTTCCTCGATGAAGTGACCTTGGATCCCCCCAGCAGCAAGGCAAATGACCCCGATGGTCAAAATCGGGCCGGGCTCACCCTTTCCACCATTCATTCGGCTAAGGGCCTGGAGTGGAAGGTCGTCTTTCTTTTATCTGCTTTGGAAGGACGTTTCCCGGCCTCGTTTGCCATGCGCTCTGACGATGAAATCGAGGAAGAACGCCGACTTATGTACGTGGCCGTAACCAGGGCCGCTGATAAACTATTCATCATGATGCCCCTTGGCTTATTCGACCGCCGCACAGGCTTACCGGGCCAACCCAGCCGATTTTTGGCCGGGCTCCCCAAAGAAGCGGGGCTCAACTTGTCATCTAAAACTTATTTAAATGAAAGCTTGAATTCAGACCCTAAAATAGGTTATGATAATAAAGTAGCTTATTTTTCTAAGCCGTCCTATTCGTCGAATTTTTCTTCGGCAGCTAAAGCTCCTTTTAAGGCCAGAGCGGCCAGCCCCCCGGCGGCCTTGGCTACAGAGCTTTCACAAGGGCAAAGGGTTAGCCACCCCGTTTACGGCATAGGCTTGGTTTTAGAAGTGAAGGGGCCAAAAATATTAATAGATTTCGACCATTTTGGCCGTAAGCAAGTCATGATGCCCTATGCAAAATTGACTTCTGTTTGAAAAATAGGAAATAATTTCGGGCGATTTTTCTGAGCCCGACAGCTTAAAAGATTGCCAAACCGGGCAATTGACGATGGCAAAAAAAGGAGATGCGCCTTTGGAGACTTATAAATCAGAGCTGATGCGAATGTTTGACTTACAGAAGTTCGGCATGAAGCTTGGTCTTGACAGCATGAAGTCTCTTTTGGGAGCTCTGGGTAACCCCCATTTGGAGCAGAAGTTTATCCATTTAGCCGGAACTAACGGCAAAGGCTCCACCGGAGTCATGCTCCTTAAGGCTTTGAGCAAAGCCGGTTATCGGGTGGGGCTTTATACCTCACCGCACTTAGTTACTTTTCGGGAGCGTATTCGCATCGCCTCGCCCGGGGAAACTGGCGTTGATTGTGACGGTGCTGATTCTGACAATCTTTATTCTGACAAGCTTTGCTCAGAAATGATCAGCCAAGAAAAAGTGCTCGAGCTAAATAAAAAACTCTGGGAAGTTTGCGATCCAAGCTCCCCCCCAACCTTTTTCGAATTTGTCACCGCCATGGCCTTCCTCTACTTTAAGGATATGGCAGTAGATTTGGCCATCATTGAAACAGGTCTGGGCGGCCGCCTTGATTCCACTAACGTCATAACTCCGGTGGTGGCGGCCATTACGAACGTCTCCTTGGAGCACACAGAACACCTCGGCGACACCATAGCGCAAATAGCTTCGGAAAAAGCAGGAATCATCAAGCCGGGGCGCCCGGTGGTGGTAGGCCCCTTGGAGCCGGAAGCTCTGAAAGTGGTGGAAGAAGCAGCGCAAAATAGTCAAGCTTATTTTTGGGGACGTGACTTCAAAGCTGAGGCTAGCTGCCAAGATTCGGCTGGGCGTGCCACTTTTAATTTTACCATGGGGCAAACTCGCCTGGAAAACGTGCGGGCCGGTTTGGCCGGGCCACATCAAGTGGAAAACGCCGCCTTGGCTTTGGCCACTTTAGAAGCTTTGGCCGCCGAAGGCTTTCCCACTTCCTTGGCAGACCGCACCCATGGGGTGGCCCAAGCTGCTTGGCCGGGCCGAGCCGAAACTTTTGCCGCCGGCACTTGGCCTCCTTTCGAGCCGAAAGGTCGGGGGCCTTTGCTCTTAGACGGAGCTCACAACCCGGCCGGGGCTGAGGCTTTGGCTCGAATGCTAGAAGCTTACCCGCGGAAACGTCTCCATTTAATAATCGGAGCCATGGCCGACAAAGACATTGCCGGTATTTTAGAACCCATCTACAAGTTGGCTGATCGTCTCTATTTAACCAGGCCGGAATTTAGCCGCGCTGCCAGCCCGGAAAAATTGCAAGAGATTTTGCTGGCCGCCTTTGGAGAGCCCCAAGTCCCTTGTGCTCTTTATCCCGGGATTCCGGCCGCTTTGGCTGCGGCCGCAACTAATGCCGGGGCCGAAGATTTAGTTTTGCTGAGTGGTTCTCTCTTCACTGTGGGTGAAGGGCGAGCTTATTTAGAGGGTATTGACGAAGTGGAATCGAACTAGAAAAATGCTAACCTTGCCAAACAAAATGAGCAAAATTTTAAGCCTCTGGCCCAAACCTTTGGTTGGGGTGATGCTTTTGCTTTTTTTGCTATGGCCGAATCTTCTTTTTGCCCGTAACGGCTATTCACCTCCGCCAAAGACTTCGCTGGAAAACTTCATGCCCCTGAGTTATGTCACCGGGAAACTGGATAAACCTCAGGTGGTGGTGACCATTGCCGGGCGAGATGCTGACGACATCCCGGTTACTATTCGCTCGGACGAAATTCAATCTGAGCTCAATGTCAACTTGAATCGCTTCATTGGTAACGTTTCCATCATCCAAGGTGAAGAGACCATCACAGCTGAAAGAGCCGTTTGGAATGACCACACCAACACAGCGGAGCTCTCAGGGGACGTTCAAATCGAAACGCCGGATTTCACCATTTTAGCCGACCGGGCGGTGGTGAATTTAGATTTGCGCATGGCTAAAATCTATAATGGTAAAGCTTTTTTCCCGGCTCAAAATTACTATTTAAACGGCGATGTTTTAGAGCGTTTGGGCGAACGCACCATTCACATTGAAAATGGCACGGCCACCACTTGTGACGACCCTAACCCCGCTTGGACAATTCACGCTGAAAAATTGACCGTTACCGAAGGTGGTTACGCCACTGCCCAAGGGGCCTCGTTTACGGCCGGTGGTGTGCCGGTGGTTGGTATGCCGTGGTTTATGTTTCCGGTGAAAAACGAACGCCAAACGGGTCTCCTCTTTCCTTACGTCAGTAGCTCTTCACGAGATGGTTATGCTATCGGTCAGCCCTTCTTCTGGGCCACCGGTGAAAACCACGATTTGACTTTTACGCCCATTTGGCGGGAAAATCGTGGGCTTTCGACTACCATAGAAGGCCGTTATCATTTGAAACAGGGGCAAGGCACTTGGTTATTCACTTATCTTAACGACCAAGACCCACAATATTTTCGCTATGACAATGGCGATCGTCGTTTGCATGAAACTGAGGATCGCTGGTGGTTAAGAAGCCAAAACGCTTGGCAATTTGGCCAGTGGGAAGCTCGGTTGGATTTAGATTTAGTCTCAGATCCCCTTTACTTAGCTGAATTCAGAGACGACCCCGATGGCTTTTATTATAGTCAAGACCTCTTTCTCAAAGCCTTGGGCACGAATCTCAATGAATATTTAGATGAAATGCGCACCAGCACCTTTCATCTTCAACGCACAAATTACGACACTTTTTTCCGAGGTTCAATCACCTATAATCAAAATCTTTATAGTGAAGATAACGTTGATACAATCCAACGCTTGCCTGAGTTGCGTTATAATGTCGTTAGTAAATCCTTGCCGGAAAATTGGTTCAGCGGTTTAGAAAATAGCCCGCGTTTTTCCTTAGATGCCTCTTACACTTACTTCACCTCCGAGTTCGACGAAGCCAGCTTCACCGACGAAACAGGGCATCGGGTGCGCTTGGTGCCGGAAATGTCTTGGACGAGCTCCTTGGGGGATGTGGCCACTTTGCAATTGAACGGCAGCTTGGATATGACCATGTACTCCGTTGACGGCTATCGCTTTACGACCTCACTTGACGAAAAAGAATACCACGATAGCTGGTATGGCCGCCTGGCGGGCTCCTTGGAAGCAGAAATTTCCACAACCTTTAACCGCACCTTTGATGGAGGGCCCGGCAAAGCAGTGGCCACCAGACACCAAATTACTCCCACCGCTAGCTTAATTTATGTTGAGGCTCCTGATAGTCAAGGTGATTTGCCATTTTGGGATTTTTATGATCGCATCTCGCCGCGAAAAGCAGTGCGCTTTGGTTTGTTGAATACTCTAACTTCTAAAACTCCTGTGCTCAATGCCAAAAAAGAAGTCACCGGCCATAAATACTTTCAATTTTTAAAAATCGGGCTCTATTCCAGTTACGAGCTGGCCGACAACACCGATTGGTTAGCCGAAGAGCCTCTGGCTCGCCGCTATAACTCCAGCGGTAGCATCTCCTATGAAGAGGGTTTCGGCCCCTTAGAAGTTGAAGTGGAGGCCTCTTTTAATCCCTTTTTCTCGACGCGCTATGTTTCTTCTCTCAACTCGCAAACCGGTGATTTTACCAGCCACGATTTGAGCCTGCGAGCTACCACAAAACGAGGCGATAGCCTCACTTTGGCTTACGAATATGATGCCGTGCCCACAGCCTTAGACGGCACCAGCGCTAGCATTTGGGACGAAACGAAAGAATATGAAGAAATCCGGGCTGACTTGGGCCTGGTTATCAATTCCGAATGGCGAGCTGATTTCTCCACCCGTTACGATATGGAAGGACATCGGGATTTGGAAACTTATGCCCGGCTCTTTTATCAAGCGCAGTGTTACGGCATAGGGCTTCTTTATTCCAGAACCGATGAAGACCAGAGCATTGGTGTTGTTGTTGACCTTCTTGGTCTTGGTTCCATTAACTACGACCGCCGCGGCATCGTCCCGGCCCCAGTTTTATTTTATGAATAATTCCAGGCAACGCTGTTGACTCGGCCTTTCCTTGGATAGTAGGCAAAATTGCTTACTACAGTGCGCCTAAATGAGAGGAAAAACAAGGTTTTTCCGCCCCGTAAGGGCTCATGAAAGGTGGCTGATCTGCTTTTGGTGATTTATTCTGCTTAAGAACAAATAAACGTTTCCTATAGTCTTGTCTAGCAAGGGGCTTAGGAAAAACCATTAATTTTCTTTCCTAAAAAAGTTGACAACCGGCTGCAAATTAGATAAGTTAAAACAATCGGTTCTCGTTAATCTTGTTACTGCCTATTTATGTAAGGAGGCTCCTATGGACACGCAAGTAAAAGAGCTTGTGGAAAAGTTGGCTCTTGAAAATCCTGAGCTCAAAGCTTTGGTGGAAGAGCACCAATCTTACGAATCTCAACTTGATGAAATGGGTCGTCGCCCTTATCTTTCCCCTGAGGACGACTTAGAACGCAAAAGAATTCAAAAAGCAAAATTGATTGCTAAAGATAAAATACACCAAATAATAGAACAAAATCAGGCTTAAGTTCAACCCCTTCCACCCCAAGATTATTTTCCTAGAAATGGTGAGAAAATCTTTGGTGGGTAATCAGGGCGGACAAAACCAAAGCTTTTGGCTATTTCTCTTGAGCAAACCTCAAGGGTAGCCATTTGCCAACACGAGTAAACCTCACTTGGCAAATATTAACCGTGCCTTTCGGTAACCCCGACGGTGCGTCAAAAAGAGGTAAGTATGTCGGAACTAACAGGTGCCCAGATACTCATCGAGTCTTGGAAACGAGAAGGAGTCGAAGTAGTTTTTGGCTATCCGGGGGCTGCAACCATTGACATCCATCATTATTTGATGGAAAGTGGCCTCCGTTTTGTTTTAACCCGCCATGAGCAGGCGGCCGTCCACGCAGCGGAAGGTTATGCTCGCGTCACCGGCAAACCGGGTGTCGTTTTAGTCACCAGCGGCCCGGGAGCCACTAACACTGTCACCGGCCTAGCCGCAGCTAATTTAGACAGCATTCCCGTCATTGTCTTCTCCGGTCAAGTTCCCCGCATGATGATTGGCAGCGATGCCTTCCAAGAAGTTGACATTGTTGGGGTCACTCGTCCAATCACCAAACACAATTATTTAGTGCAAGATACACCATCTTTGGCCCGGATCGTGCGAGAAGCTTTTTACGTGGCTTCCCACGGTCGACCGGGGGCAGTGTTAGTTGATTTGCCTCGCGACGTCATTGCCGGGCGGGCGAAATTCAGCTACCCTGAAAAAGTCTACTTGCGCTCTTATCAACCCCACCTAGAACCGCACCCCAAGCAAGTAACCAGAGCAGCGGAGATGATGCTGGCCGCCAAACGCCCCGTGCTTTATACCGGCGGCGGAGTTATCATGAGCGGTGCGGCGGAGGCTTTGCGAAAATTGGCCGAAGCTTTGCAAATTCCCGTCACTAACACTTTGATGGGCTTGGGCGGCTTCCCCGGTGAGCACCCGCTTTTCTTGGGGATGTTGGGTATGCATGGGCTCTATCAGGCCAACATGGCCGTGAGAGAATGTGACGTCTTAATTGCGGTAGGCGCCCGATTTGATGACCGAGTCACCGGTCGTTTGGATCAATTCGCCCCCAAGGCCAAAATCATTCAAATTGATGTGGATCCCACCTCCATTCACAAGCGCATTACTACCGATGTCCCTTTGGTGGCCGATGCCCGCTTGGCTTTGGAAGCAATTTGTGCCGAAGTGGGGGACGCTCCTGAGTATGACCACGCCGCTCGCCAGAGTTGGCTCAAAACCATCGCCGGCTGGCGAGGTGAGGGGGCTTTGGATTATTTGGCGGTGGATAAGAAAACTTGCACGGGGGAGACTTGCGTCAATTGGTTATCGGCTGAAAGTTGCCGTCGTCAGCCCATTAAGCCTCCCTTTGTCATTGAAACTCTCTATCAAAAAACGAAGGACTTGGATGCTATTATTGCCACTGAAGTTGGCCAACATCAGATGTGGACGGCCCAATATTACCTCCACAATCGTCCGCGGCACTTTTTGACTTCCGGCGGTTTGGCGGTCATGGGCTTTGGTTTGCCGGCGGCAATGGGTGCTCAAATCGCCAGACCCGAGGCTTTGGTCATCAACATCGCAGGTGATGGCTCCATTCTCATGAATATCCAAGAACTTGTTACAATTGTTGAGGAAAAACTTCCGGTGAAAGTTGTTGTCCTCAACAACGGTTGCTTGGGTATGGTGCGCCAGTCACAACAGCTCTTTTACAAAAATACCTATGCCGGAACCATGTTGGCTGAAAATCCCAACTTCGCTAAATTAGCTGAAGCCTTTGGAACTAAAGGCTTGCGTGCCGAGTTGCCGGAAGAAGTCGGGCCTGTAATAGAAGAAGGCTTAGCTACCCCGGGGCCGGTGCTCATGGAATTTGTCGTTTGCCAACAATCTTTGGTCTATCCAATGGTGCCCCCGGGTAAAGGTAACCTCAGCATGGTGCCCTTTGTTTCGGCTGAGCTGGCCACCACTTTGTGAGAAAGGAGAGAATTGTGGAAAATGCAAAACCCTTGCGCCGAACTCTCTCTATTTTAGTGGAAAATGAACCGGGTGTTTTAGCTCGGGTGGCCGGGCTCATTTCGGGCCGAGGTTTTAATATTGAAAGCCTTTCGGTCTCAACCACTTTAATTCCCAGTGAGTCACTGATAACTTTAGTGACTTCCGGCTCTCCACCAATTATAGAGCAGATAATAAAGCAACTTCGGAAGCTTATTAATGTCATAAAAGTTGTTGATCTCACCGAAGATGATTTTGTGGAAAAACAGCTTATTATGGTGAAGGTGAAAACTCACACCCATGATGCTCGGGTGGAGATTCGGAGCTTATGCGAAATTTTTAAAGGTAAAATTATTGATGTAAGCCCGAAAACTTACTCTTTGGAATTTACCGGCTCTGAAAAGAAAATCAGAGATATTCTGATGTTATTAGACGAGTTTGGCGTGGAAGAGCTGGTTTCCACGGGCCTTACGGCCATGGCCAGGACTCGTGTAGTAAAAAAAGAGCGGAAAAGTAGCTAATTAAAATCATTAACATATTGTTGGCCGATTCAAATAAGTCTTGCGGCCAGACAGTTTTCGCAAATTAATAGGAGAATACCATGAAAGTCTATTTCGAAAAAGATGCCCCCCTGACCCCCTTACAAAATGCTACCATCGCCGTTATCGGTTATGGTAGCCAAGGTCACAGCCAAGCGCAAAATTTGCGTGATTCCGGTCTCAACGTCATCGTGGGCCAACGCCCCGGCTCGGCTAATTACGATTTGGCCGTGGAGCACGGTTTCAAACCGGTGAGTGCCGCCGAAGCCGCCGCTCAAGCTGATTTGATTCAAATTTTAATGCAAGACCACGTTCAAGCCGAAGTTTACGAAAAAGATGTGAAGCCTCACTTGAAACCGGGCAAAATGCTTCTGTTCAGCCACGGCTTTTCGGTTCACTACAACCAAATCATCGCCCCGAAAGACGTTAATGTCGGTTTGGTTGCGCCCAAAGGCCCCGGCCACTTGGTGCGTTCTGAGTATATCAAAGGTGCTGGCGTCCCCTCTTTGGTGGCCATCCATCAAGATGCTGACGGCAATGCCTTGCCTTGGGCTTTGGCTTATGCCACCGGCATTGGCGGCACCCGCGCTGGGCTCATCGAAACCACTTTTGCTGAAGAGACCGAAACAGACCTCTTCGGTGAACAGGCCGTGCTTTGCGGCGGCGTCAGCGAGCTTATCAAAGCCGGTTGGGAAACACTGGTGGAGGCTGGTTATCAACCGGAAATCGCCTATTACGAATGTCTCCACGAATTGAAACTGATTGTGGATTTGATGTATGAAGGCGGTTTGGATCGGATGCGCTATTCCATCTCCGACACCGCCGAATATGGCGACTACACCCGCGGCCGCCGCATCATCACCGAAGAAACTCGCATGGAAATGGCTCAAATCTTGAGTGAAATCCAAGAAGGTGAATTCGCCCGTGATTGGATTTTGGAAAACAAAGCAGGTCGCCCCAGCTTTTTGTCCTGCCGTCGTTTGGAAGCAGAGCATCCCATTAACGAAGTGGGCCGCAATTTGCGTAAAATGATGACTTGGTTAGACGAAAAATAATTCAACGACACTCGCTAAAAACCCGGGCAAGCACTTGCAAGTTAAGCGGTGCTTTCCGGGAAACTATTAACTCTCATTCTTATTTTGCCCCTTCCAGTTTTGCTTCTAACTCGTTGATGCTGAAATTTGAGGAATAAATGAAAGCTTACCAAAAAGATTTGGCCACACTTCTGGCCGAAAGTCAGGCCCTTTTCTTTCGTGATGATTTGACCTTGAAAGATGGACGTCCCAGCCCTTACTTTGTCAATTTCGGTCTTTTCCGTTCCGGTCGCCTCATTGCGGCTCTGGGGCAGATTATGGCTGATTTTATAATAGATACTGAGATTTATAAAACTTTCGATGTTTTAGTCGGCCCTTCATACAAGGGGAGCTCCTTGGCGGTGGCCACGGCTGACGCCCTTTGGCAACATCATAAAATAGATAAAGGTTTCGATTATGACCGCAAAGAGGCTAAAACCCACGGTGAGGCCAGCCAGTCTGCGGCTAAGTTTGTCACCGGTGCGTTGAGGGATCGGTGCCGAGTATTGATTGTTGATGATGTGGTCACGACCATGGCGACGAAGTTTGATATTTTGCGGACACTCTCTGAAGAGGCCAATAATAAGGGGCACCGCTATGAGCCGGTGGGAGTTGTTTTGTTTTTAGATCGTGAGCAGACTACCGCTGTCTATGACGATAATAACCAAGTAATTTTGGGTGAGCGTGGGCAAGATGCGGTCAAAAACTTCAAAGTGGCCACTGGCTTAGGGGTTAACAGCATTTTGGGCATCAGAGACACCATTCATTACTTAGCCCAAGAAAAGATTCCTGTTTCACAAAATGGTCGCGCTGAGCCTATTAAGCCTGCGACTTTGGAAGGCTTTAATGGCTATTTAGACACCTACGGCACTGTAAAAGAGTAAAAACTTTCTCTTTTTGGTGAATTAAGGAGAGTGCTTCATGAAAATTTTTTCTCAAGTTGCTTTAATGTGGAAGTTTTTTGGTATTTTCCTGACTCCGTTTTTGCGCGTTTGGCATCTTTTAATTGTTGTTTTAGTGACGGCGCAAATTTTGAAAATAGTCCCACTTCCTCTGTTTAGTTCTTGGCACGGAAAGTTGGGGCTCTATCTCTTCCCCATCATTTGTATTTTCCTATTTGCCTGCTTTAAACGGCGGGGTTTCCGCTATTTCTTCCCTTATTTTTGGGGTGAAACCGCCGCTTTGGGACAAGACTTGCAAAAGCTCAAGCAAGGGACTCCGCCGCCACCGCGCCCCGGGGGGCTATCTAACGTCGTCAAGGGCCTTGGCTTGACCTTCCTCATGGCAACTGTAACTTTGGGTTTTGTTTGGTATGTCCTTCGAGTCGGCTATGGCCACAACTTGCGGGATCTTCTCTTCTTCCACAAGGGCTTTGCCTTCGCACTCATTGGCTATATGGTAGTCCACGGAAGTTTGTCTTTATGGAGCTTTGCCAATTGGCAAAAAAAGATGGCTAAGTAGTAAGACATCTTGCTTTTATAGATTTATGTCAATTAAAGTGAAAAAGGTCGCCTTTTTATGGGCGGCCTTTGAAATTTTGTAACTTAGCTAATAGGATTGTGAAGATCTCTGGGGAACTGTTAAAAGTTCCCCAGAAAAATCATACAACGCCTTGGGCTAGCATGGCGTCGGCAACTTTGACAAAACCGGCAGCGTTGGCGCCCAAAACATAATCTTTAGGACGATTATAGCGAGCGGCCGCCTCCAAGCAGGATTTGTGAATTGTAACCATGATGGTCTTTAAGCGTTGGTCGACTTCTTCCGGTGACCACAAATAGCGCATGGAGTTTTGGCTCATTTCCAAGCCGCTGGTAGCCACGCCACCGGCGTTGGCCGCTTTGGCAGGGCCATAGAGGACGCCTGCGTCTTGCAAGATGTTGACGCCGCCAATGGTGGTGCTCATGTTGGAGCCTTCCGAGACGAGCCAGACTTTGTTATTGACCAAAGTTTGGGCGTCGGCGTCGTTGATTTCGTTTTGGGTGGCCGAAGGGAAGGCGCAATCGGCTTGGTGATTCCATTGCTTACCGGAATCTTCAGGAGAAGCAAAAGCAGTGTATTCAACGCCGGGGAAGAGATCGGCCATTTCTTTAATGCGGCCGCGGCGCAACTCTTTCAGCGCTTTGAGTTCTTCCACCATTTCCACGGTGAAGCCGCCGGGCACATAGATGTAGCCGCCGGAATCAGAAGCGGTGACGGGTTTGCCTCCCAGTTGCAAGAGTTTTTGTAAGGTGTATTGGGCCACGTTGCCGCTGCCGGAGACCAAACAGGTCGCGCCAGCGAGGGTTTTCCCGGCCGCTTTGGCCATTTCGTCAGCGAAATAGACATTGCCGTAGCCGGTGGCTTCCGGGCGAATGTAGCTACCGCCGTAGGTCATGCCTTTGCCGGTTAAAACGCCGGTGAACTCGTTGGCCAATTTTTTATACATACCAAACATGAAGCCGATTTCCCGGCCGCCCACGCCAATGTCGCCGGCGGGCACGTCGGTGTTGGGGCCGATGTGACGGAAGAGCTCAGCCATGAAGCTTTGGCAAAAACGCATAACTTCGCCATCGCTTTTCCCTTTGGGGTCAAAGTCAGAGCCACCTTTACCACCGCCCATGGGCAAAGTGGTGAGGGAGTTTTTAAAAGTTTGTTCAAAGGCCAAGAACTTCATGACCGAGAGGTTGACGCTGGGGTGAAAGCGCAAGCCACCTTTGTATGGCCCAATGGCAGAGTTCCATTCCACACGGAAAGCACGGTTAACTTTGACTTCGCCGGCATCGTTAACCCAAGGAACCCGGAACATGATCACTCTTTCCGGTTCTAAAAGGCGTTCGAAAATGCTGGCTTTGCGGTAAGCAGGCTCGTTTTCCAAAACGACTTTTAAAGATTCATGGACTTCTTCAACGCTCTGTAAGAATTCCGGTTGGTTGGGGTCGCGTTCTTTGACCGCTTGTAACATGTCTGACATAAGTTTTCTTCCTTTGAAGTATATTTTTCCCGGCTTTAAGGCCGGGGTTTAAGGGCGGTTTTTTGCCAAATTACTGTGCTTTGAGTTTAGCTAAAGTGGTAAATAACATGGCGAATTTAAAAAAACGCTGATTAACCCTGTCTGTAGAATTAATCAGCGTTTACTTAAGACGTTTGAATCGAAGCTGCCTGCCAGGCTTGAGCGTGGCTTTTTTCATAATTGGTGATGAGATCGTCTTTTTGCAAAGTGAGGCTGATTTCGTCCCAGCCATTTAAGAGTAGTTCCTTGCGAAATGGATCGATTTGGAAAGTAGCGGTGAAATTTTCTCCGCTCACTTTTTGGGCCGCCAAATCAACGGTGAGGCTATAGCCTGGGGTTTCGGCAATTAGCTTGATGAGCTCAGCTGTTTCCGAAATGGAAAGTTCAATTAATAACATTCCGTTTTTAAAGCTATTGTTGCGGAAAATATCGCCAAAACTGGGGCTGATGATAACCCGGAAGCCATAATCGGCCAAAGCCCACGGGGCGTGTTCTCGGCTGGAGCCACAACCGAAATTTTCGCGGCTGACCAATATTTTCGCCTCTTTATAGCGTGGCTGATTAAAGACAGAGTCAGGATCCGGGGTGCCGTCAGGGAGGAACCGCAATTCGTAAAAGACAAAGCGTCCGAAGCCACTTCGCTCGATGCGTTTGAGAAATTGTTTAGGGATAATGAGGTCAGTATCCACATTGGGGCGGTCTAAAATAGCGGCCACGGCCGTTAAGGTATTAAAGGCTTCCATATCTTTTTCTCGTAACTTGAAGTGTTATCGTTAAGTAGTCGCTGATTTATTCTCCATGAGAACAAATCAGCGAGGCACGCACGCCTTTCATGAGCCCTTGCGGGACGGAAAAACGTTGTTTTTCCTCTCATTTCGGCTGCGACAACGGAGGCAAATTTGCCTCCGTTGTAAGGAAACGCTGATTAATCAGCGTTTCCCTAAATTTGACGGGGGTCGCTAAAGGCCCCACGCAAAGCCGAGGCTGCGGCCACGGCCGGGCTCACTAAGTGCGTGCGGGAATCACGCCCTTGCCGCCCTTCGAAATTGCGGTTGGAGGTGCTGGCGCAACGCTGACCGGTTGAGAGCAGATCGGGATTCATGCCCAAACACATGGAGCAACCGGCTGAGCGCCAAAGGCACCCGGCTGAGCGGAAAATCTCATCTAAGCCTTCGGCCTCAGCTGCGGCTTTGACTTGGCCTGAGCCGGGCACAACTAAAACAGTTACGCCTGCGGCCACTTTTTTCCCTTTTAAAATTGCGGCCGCATCTCTTAAATCTTCCAAGCGTCCGTTGGTGCAAGAGCCGATGAAAACGTAATCAATTGGAGTATCCATCATTTTTTGGCCGGGAGCTAAGCCTTGGTATTTGAGGGCTTTTTCCCACGCAAGCTCTTCGGCCGGAGTGGCGCAATCGTCTTTACTGGGGATAGCACCGTCAATGGGGACGCTTTGCGCCGGGTTGGTGCCCCAGGTGACGCGGGGAGCAATGGAGGCTGCATCTAAAGTGAGGGTTTGGTCGAATTTGAAATCAGAATCTGTTTTCAAGCTTTGCCAGTAAGCGAGGGCCGCTTTGAAATCATCACCTTGCGGCGCAAAGGGGAGGCCGCGCAGATAATCAAAAGTGGTTTGGTCAGGGGCGATTAAGCCAACTCGCGCGCCGCATTCAATGGCCATATTGGAAAGGGTTAGGCGCTCTTCCATGGAAAGGGCACAAATCCCTTCGCCCATATATTCAACGGCAAACCCCGTTCCTCCGGCCACGCCTAAGCGGTAAATAATTTCTAAAATTAAATCTTTGGCCGAAACCCCGGGGGTGAGCTTACCACTGACTTTAACGGCCATTTGCTTGGGCTTTGTTTGGTAAATCGTTTGGGTGGCGAAAACGTGTTCCACTTCAGATGTGCCGATGCCGAAAGCCAAAGCCCCCATGGCCCCGTGCGTAGCCGTGTGGCTGTCACCGCAGACAACGGTATGCCCCGGCAAAATTATCCCTTGTTCGGGCATACACACGTGAATAACTCCCTGGCGGGGGTCGGTGACGCCAAAAAAAGTCTTGATGCCAAATTCCTTTTGGTTAGCCTCTAAGGCCGCCAGTTGGGCTTCGGCAATTTCATCTTTTAAGGGCCGCGAGCGGTCGTCGGTGGGAATGACGTGATCGATGACGCCGAAGGTGAGGTCTGGCCGTCGGACTTTGCGTCCGGCCATCTTCAGGGCTTCAAAGGCTTGGGGAGAGGTCACTTCGTGAATGAGGTGACGATCTATATAGAGTAAATCGGGCTCACCGGGGCTTTGCGCAACAACGTGAGCGTCCCAAATTTTATCAAATAAACTACTGGGCATGGTTCTTTCCAAAGGTTTTTTTTAAGAAATTGAATAAAATTCGAATTGTAAATTATAACTAATTAGAGCTTATCTGTCAAGTTGGGGATTAATGACTCACGTCAATCTAATTTGTTATTTTTCAGGCTCCTACGGAAGAACTTTTCATCTCTTGTCTGCAATTTAAGCCCACAACTCGCTTCGCTCAGGCAGTGGGGCTTAAATTTCGCAGTCAAGTTCTGAAAAGTTTTCCTCCGTCGCCGTATAATTCATGATGCTCTTTTAAATTAGATTGGCGTGTTAATGACTCACGTCAATCTAATTTGTTATTTTTCAGGCTCCTACGGAAGAACTTTTCATCTCTTGTCTGCAATTTAAGCCCACAACTCGCTTCGCTCAGGCAGTGGGGCTTAAATTTCGCAGTCAAGTTCTGAAAAGTTTTCCTCCGTCGCCGTATAATTCATGATGCTCTTTTAAATTAGATTGGCGTGTTAATGACTCACGTCAATCTAATTTGTTATTTTTCAGGCTCCTACGGAAGAACTTTTCATCTCTTGTCTGCAATTTAAGCCCACAACTCGCTTCGCTCAGACAGTGGGGCTTAAATTTCGCAGTCAAGTTCTGAAAAGTTTTCCTACGTCGCCGTAAAGTTCATGATGTTTTTCAAATTAGATTGGCTAATGACCTTATCACTCCCCCAAAGGCATTTCCGGGGTTACGGGCTCGGGGGCGACCCCTAAATTGAG
>CAYJAF010000048.1:19544-20737 GCA_964368195.1 uncultured Thermodesulfobacteriota bacterium | reverse complement strand
AACTGACGGAAACCAAAACATGCTTTCCTCAACCGTGACGGAACCTTTTGATGAAATTCGCGTAATTCCTAAAACAACAGGTAGCGATTTCGTGCTCAACAAGGTTGACTTTTCCGAATACGGCGATGTTGTGGTTGCCCAAGCAGACGGCCAAATTAACATCACCGGTGCTGATGACGTTAAAAGTTTCTCTTTTGCTGGCATTGAGGTCAAAAATGGCGAAACGGTTGAAAGCAAAGTTGAATTTGACCAAGCCGAAGACGGTTCTGTGACCGTTCCGGCCGACAATAACACCATCATAATTAATGGAGTTGAATTAACCCTTGAATTTGACAACAACAGTAACGTTTTGACAGCTGAAAGTGCTGACGGCACCACCTATTTCACCGCCACCGTTGGCGATGATGGCAAGTGGCTTGTCTATCAACACCAAAGCTTTGATGAATCAATCGTTTTAAATTTCAGCGCAACTGATTTAGACGGCGACACCACCAATTACAGCGTCACAATTAACGGTGACGATGCGCCGACTCTTGACATGAACCCCGACCCCGACCCTGAAAATGATTCTGACCCGAATGACGACAGCATCACCCACACCACCTATGATGCGGCCGTTGATGGCGCTGACGCCAGCGGAAAAGCCCCTGAAGGCGCTAACAACGAAGTCACTGGTTCTTTTACCTTCAAAAGTGCCGATGGTGTGCAAAGTGTTATAATCAAAGGTTTTGATAAAGACGGCAAACCCACTGAATTTAATTTAACCGAACATGCTGCCAATGGAACCCTTGACACCCTCGTTATCTATGGTGAAAACGGCGAATTGACCGATCTTAAATTGGAAGGTGAAACGGTTACTTATACCTACACCCAAACCGAAGTTTCTGACGATGGTGCCCAAGACGTCACTAACCCCGATGGGTTGAGTGAAGACGGCTATAAGGCCGATACAACTACCGGCGACAAATTCGAAATCGTTGTCACCGATCCCGATGGCGACACTGCTCAAGGCGCCATTAAAATCGACATCGTCGACGATGTTATTGTGCTCAGCAACTCCGATGACAATGGCTATGCCGTTCCTGATTTAGACGGATCCTTTGCTGTCCCGAACGCAAGCGAAAAAACCGACGGCGTGTTCTCCAGCGAAGTGACCGGCAAAATTGAAGCCGATGGCGCCGACGACCTTGCTT
>CAYJAF010000048.1:0-19444 GCA_964368195.1 uncultured Thermodesulfobacteriota bacterium | reverse complement strand
ATTATGAATACTACGCTGTCCCGGAAGCAAGTGAAAAAGCTGACGGCGAATTCTCGGCCGAAGTTAACGGTAAACTCGACATCAATGGTGCCGATGACCCCGTTAGCTTAGAGCTGACTGTTCCCGAATATGTCGGCACAGTTGATTATGCCGTTAATATCACTTTGCCCAACGGCACCAACCAAACGGTTACCTTGGAAATCGTTCAAAATGAAGACGGCACATCAACTGTCTATGGCGTTCAAGGTCAATATCTACCTGATGGTAGCGAAACCACTTTTGACTTAAGCGACCCCTATTTCACTTTCACCCTTGAAACAAATGGGGAATGGACTTACGAACAACTCCAAGGTTTCACCGGCGACGTGAGCATTGCCGTCAAAGGCACCGATGCCGATGGCGACTCCGACGTTCATTTGGTCACCTTCAAAGGTAGCAACGTCGGCTTTGAAGCACCGACCATTGACACTGAATCCAGCGTCCACACCACTTATGATGCGGCTGTTGATGGTGTTGATGCCAGTGGTAAAGAACCGGGAGCCGCAGTCACCAACACAGCCAATGGTTCCTTCACTTTCAGTGGTGGCGACCAATTGACCAGCTTGGTTATCAAAGGCTATGAGGCCGATGGCGTCACCCCCAAAGATTATGATTTGACAAGCTACACCGCCGAAGAGCTTGCCAACCTCACCATCTATGGTGAAAACGGCACGTTGACCAATTTGGAAATTAACGGTGATGAGGTTTCTTATACCTACACCCAAACCGAAGTTTTCGACCACGACAATAAACTCGACGGCACGGAAAACACAGCTAATGTCGATGTCACCGATCCTACTTGGTTAAATGATACCGCCTATAATGGCGACAAGACCCTTGGCGATCAATTCCAAGTCATCGTCACAGATGTTGACGGCGAAACCGCCAAAGGCGACATTCAAATCAACATCGTCGACGACGTTATTGTGCTCGGCAATGCTAACGACGGTGAAGGCGGCTTTGCTGACGCCATTGTTGGCAAAAATGACCTTGGCCAAGATTATGAATACTACGCTGTCCCGGAAGCAAGTGAAAAAGCTGACGGCGAATTCTCGGCCGAAGTTAACGGTAAACTCGACATCAATGGTGCCGATGACCCCGTTAGCTTAGAGCTGACTGTTCCCGAATATGTCGGCACAGTTGATTATGCCGTTAATATCACTTTGCCCAACGGCACCAACCAAACGGTTACCTTGGAAATCGTTCAAAATGAAGACGGCACATCAACTGTCTATGGCGTTCAAGGTCAATATCTACCTGATGGTAGCGAAACCACTTTTGACTTAAGCGACCCCTATTTCACTTTCACCCTTGAAACAAATGGGGAATGGACTTACGAACAACTCCAAGGTTTCACCGGCGACGTGAGCATTGCCGTCAAAGGCACCGATGCCGATGGCGACTCCGACGTTCATTTGGTCACCTTCAAAGGCACAGCCGATGGCTTCCCGGAACCTGAGATAACAACTCAAGGCACCGATATTTTAGTTGACGATTCTGCCTTACCCGGCGGCGTTGATGAACCTATTGGCCAAACCACTGAGGGCAAGTTAGAATTTACCCTTGGCGATGGTGAAGCAAATGAACACACATATTCAATAACCCTTAAAGATGCCGATGGTAACACCATTAAAGATACCAATGGCAGCAGTGAACACACTTTAGATTT
Source organism: uncultured Thermodesulfobacteriota bacterium (assembly GCA_964368195.1). Lineage (GTDB taxonomy): Bacteria > Desulfobacterota > Desulfarculia > Adiutricales > Adiutricaceae > Adiutrix. The sequence continues at coordinate 17,736 of CAYJAF010000048.1, read as the reverse complement.
CAGCAAAGGAAACACTGCGACAGTAACCACCGCCACAGGCGTGTTAACCTTCACCCTTGTGCCGGGTGCCGATGGCTCCGCTGCCCTTGAGTATAGCCTTGACCACACAACAGCCTTCGAGCACGATGGCAAATTACAAGCCGGTGAAACCGACCGCACCGAAACTGACACAGCCAATAGCTTCACTGTCAAAGTTGCTGACCCGAATGGAACTTCCATCACCTCTGACCCCATCAACATTAACGTGCATGATGATGGGCCCGAAGACCATAAAGACATAACAGCTCTGACTCCGGATGGTTCCGACATTGCCACAGCCCTTGTTGAGATAGATTTTGGCGCTGACAACGGCGATGGAAAAACCCTTGAATTTGGCGACACAACCTTTAGATATGACGCTGAAGAAGGTTGGCAAGTGGGCACTTTTAGTGAAGATGGAACTTGGAACCCAAGTGAAGACCAATCTGCGGTTGAAGTTGAAGGAACTAAAGTCACTTTGAAAACTGACGACATGACCCTTGAAAATCACGGTGACCCAACCGGCTGGATTGCCAAAACCGATGTTTCCGGCTTAGAAGAAGGCGCTGTTCAAACAACGACAATCAAGCTGACCGACAGCGATGGTGACGCAACTGATTTTGACATTATGGCCAAAAATGAAAACTTACCTGACGGTGACATCACAGCTCTTGAGGGAACTTCAATCCTTCTGGAGCCTGGCACTGATTATAATGCAGTTTTCATTATAGATACCTCTGCTTCCATGTGGGATAATCACTGGAATGGTGTCATCAATAAAGAGCCCGGCGAAGAGTTCGGTGAAACACGTCTCGATGCCACAATTGACGCCATTATTGATTTGGTGCAAAACACCCTAGCGCCATACACAGAAGATCCCCTTGGCGGCAGTGTTAATCTCTATATCAACCAATTCTGGGGAGGGGCTACCACCAATCAGGAAGTCATTAAGATTGAGCTAACCCCGGATAATGTTGATGATGTTATTGCCGCTTTAGAAAACCTTAGAAACCTAAAGTATGAAGAGCTTCAACTTACAGGTGAGATTCCGGAAAATTATGCAGGCACTGTGGAAACTGCCCATGGCACGGTATATATTGATGAAAACGGTTTCCCTCTTAATGCAGCGTTAGATGGTGATGGCTTACCTATTTATGACAGAGAAGGCTCTAATAGCGCTTATCATCATGGCACTTTTTACTCCAAAGGTTTTGATGACGTAACTGAGTGGCTGGAAACAGTTCCGAAAAGTAGTGTTGAAGACAAAGTCAGAACTGAAGTATTCTTTAACACAGATGGTCGCCCCACTGATGGTGATACTACAAGAAGTGACGCTTACGACAGATTAGAAGAAGCTGTGGGCGAAAATGGTAGTATCCACGCTTTGGGCATAGGTGCCGGAGCAAATAAGGACACTCTTGACAGTTATGACTCCGACGGTGACGCAACAATTGTTGACGATGGTGAAATTGGCGCCGGGATGTTCCAACCGGATGGCACTACCTCAACAAGCACAGAAACTTCAAACGTAATGTTTACCTTTGAAGGTGATGATGTCGTTATTGGTGGCGTCGATCCTGATGATTTGCGTGAAATCGTCCAAGCTCAATTCCCCGGCGTAGTGCTTGATGATGCGCTCATCATTAACTATATTCAAAATTATCCTGAAACTATTTTAGAATATTTGAATAAAGCTGAAGCCGATGCCAATGCTGAAACCGGGAAAGAAAGTGCTGACCCTGACGCAGTTATTGCCCAAGCCGGTGATGATACGGTTTACGGTTTGAGCGGTGATGACATTCTCCTCGGTGACGGGAATTGGGATAGCTTACACGCTTTGGCAACGGCCGCCGGCATTACTAACGGAGCCGATGACAATGATGCCGATAACATTTTGGATCAATACCGTAGCGAAAACATCCAAAACACTCACGGTGAAGATTCGGCAGTCTTAGTGAAAAACCTTGGTGACGAAATTAAGGAAACCCTTGAAGACGGAACCGATGAAGAAAAAGCGACTCTTCTTACAGCTATTGATGGCTTGGAGAGCGCAAGCGACGGCAACGACATCCTCTACGGCGGTTCGGGCGACGACATTCTCCTGGGCTTAGGCGGTGATGACACCCTCTATGGCGGTAGCGGCAATGACATTATCATTGGCGGTTCGGGCGATGATCTCATGCAGCTCGATAGCCTGTCGATGGACGACATTCTCATTGACGGCGGCGAAGGCATGGACATCTTGATTGCCGGGGCCACTGAGCTTTCAACAGTTGATCAACTGGTGAAAGATGGTGTCATCACTGACACGGAAGTCATTGTAATGGGTGATAATGCCGTCAATGGCGGAAATGTCGCTGACGTCTTGAAAGAGCTTGGCATTTCTAAAAATGACGACGGCACTCTCAAAGACGACGACAGTGCTTGGAAAAAATCCTCTGATTCACCCGTTTCCGGTTATGATGAATACACCAAAAACGATGGTGGCGAAGAAATGACTATTTTGGTTCAACAAAATATTCTACAAAACAGCCAAGGCTAATAGGCCAATTTGGCCTCGCCAATTTGGCGGGGCCAATCCATCCTTCAAGCCCCTTGCTTCCACTTTTACGGAAGCAAGGGGCTTCTTTATAAAAAGAAACGCTGATTTATTCTTAAGCAGAACAAATCAGCGTTTCTTTAAATCATCTTATAAATTGACTAACCTTACACAACCTACACTTTAAGGAAACGCTGATTTATTAGCGTTTCCTTGCAAAGTAGGCAAATTTGCCTACTTTGTCGCCGCCGAAATGTGAGGAAAACCCGATCGTTTTCCGTCCCGAAGGGCTCATGTGAGGCGGCGTGCCTTGCTGATTAATTCTGCAAGCAGAATTAATCAGCGTTTCCTTAAGTCAGTCGATGCTGAAAAACACACCGGGTTTTAGTAAAGATAGCGTAATTACCTTTAATATTCTTCACTTAATCTTTAACTGTTTCATCAATCATTACTAGCTGTTACTACATTTTTTTCAGCAGTTACGAACTAAATAAAAGGTTTTCCGTTGGGTCACTTGGAAGCACCCAATTGAAACCCTCTTGCACAAAGGCAGCTAAAAGAAATGCAGTCAACACAAGCATTAAAAACCTGACCACCAACTTCGAAATGTGTTGCTGTTTAGCGCTAAGTGGTTTAAATTTCTCAGGAACAATAGCAAGGGTAACGGCCATAGCAATTATCTCAGCTACGAAAATCAAAAGTCCCCAAGTATATAGATGAAGGCCGAAGATGGCTGATCCATAGCCCATATCACCGGGTAGGATGTGCAACAATATCTGCCTTGTAGACATTGAAGCACCTGCCAAGGCCGTAAAAAGTGTAAAAGAACAAACTGTAGTCAAGGCCCGGCAATTGAAGCTCCCCTCTTTATTTGCAATTGCGAGCATATATACTTGTATAGCGGCACAGAGGGCCATACACATACGCTGAACCATACACAAGGGGCACGGAAATTCTCCTAAGAAGAACTGAATAAACATACTGCCGCATAAGATAAGGCTTATTACGGTGATGTTCCCGACTGAAAATAACCAAAGTAGATCTGATTTTAAGATTTTCATAGTTTTTAGAAACTCAAGTTAAGAAAGAAATTCTCAGCTATGTGGTATATGAAAAGACCACAAGTGGCAACTAAACTACCTACAAAACAGAAAAAACCATATTTTTTCTGCGGAAAAAACCAGCAAAAAACAACTCCAAGCAAGATGGCTAAAGCGATTAAAGTGTCCATTGGTGCAACCTTTTTTAAAAAATCTTGACTTCAAGCAGTTGGCAAAAACCGTGATTACTATAGTGATTTCATCTAAAATTACTATGTTGACTGCTAGCGCAGTCAGCCACTTGCGGCGGCGACTAATAAAATGAAATAGTTAAAAAAAGAGCAGATGACATCTCACCTACTCAAAATTCAGAACAATTACTATTAACAAAAAATTACCTGTTAACAGCAAAAAACCACCTCCAGATATTTTATGCTAATATTAATATTCGGAGAAGTCAAGAAAAAACCGAGTCTCTTTATCAAGATAAGCGAGGTGGCATTATATACTGCTCACCATTTTTGCGAATCAAAAATAAAGGGATATTATGGTCTTTCTGAAAGGTTAAAGAGCTTATGGAAAGTTTAAAGTGGTGCTTCAAAAATAAAAATGGCTAAGCTTGCACAAAACGGCATTTCCAAAAAACAAGGGGCGACGCATTTAGCGTAACCCCTTGAAATAACTGGAGCCGGCGATGGGAATTGAACCCGCGGCCTGCTGATTACGAATGCGTTTTTAGAGGTATTCATTTTTATCTCTCTAATCTCCCCCATTCTCTCTTGTCTTAAAAAGCTTGTATTTTCAAGAAGTATTGAGCTATACTGTCTATATGAACCTCGGAGTGACGTAGGCAAAATGTAGGCAAATATCGACTTTGCGTAGGCAAAGCGTAGGCAGGATGCTCTTGGTAAGCCCAGCATAAACAAGCAATTTAAGAATGAGGTGGCCAGATGACTCGTTACCAAAAAAGCAAATACACCGGCGTTTACAGTCAACCGTCGAGCACTAAACGCCACCAAGGCCGACCCGACCAAGCTTGGTATATTGTGTACCAAAAAGACGGTAAGCGCAAGTGGGAAAAGGTGGGCTGGGTTTCGGAAGGATACACCGCCGCTATGGCTCAGCAAATTCGCAATGAACGATTGCGGGAGTTGCGCGAGCACCCGGTGAATGCCTCCACTCTTGACCCCACCTTGGCTGAGGCTTTTGCCATTTACTGGGAACGCCATGCTTCTCAACTTGCCCGCGCCCGCGATGAACGCACCAACTACACTGTCCATCTTGAACCGGCTTTGGGTAATCAGACATTGTCGTCTATCACAGCTGCCGATGTTGAAGCTATCAGGAATACTTTGCTTGCCAAAGGCCGAGCTGTGGCTACGGTTCGTCATGTCATCGGCCTTTTGGGGCGTATCTATAATTTTTTGGCTAAGTGGGAAGTCTATACGGGGGCCAACCCGGTGACCAAAGTCACCCTTCCCAAGGAGGACAATCGCCGGGTACGCTACTTGACGCCTGCTGAAGCTGACGCTCTTTTGACGGAATTGCAGAAGCGTTCGCCCTACGTTTATGGTTTGACCCTGATGAGCCTTTATACCGGAATGCGCCTCGGAGAGATTGAACGCCTGCGAGGTGAACACGTTGATTTGGAGAGCGGCCGTGCGTGGGCTACCCGCACCAAAAATAAAACAGACCGGGCAGTTTATTTGCCGGAAGTGCTGAAGTCTTATCTGCGCACCTTGGATTTGCAACCGGGAAAGCTCGTGTTTACAAGGCCTAAAGGCGGTACTTCGTCCGGTGTAAGTCACGTTTTTGACCGGGCTGTTAGTGATTTGGGATTCAATGAGGGGCGAGCTGACCGCCGCGATCGGGTAGTCTTTCACACCTTGCGCCACACCTTTGCCAGCTGGCTGGTGATGAGCGGCCAAAGTTTGTATATGGTTGGCAAGCTCTTGGGGCACAAAACACCGCAAATGACTGAAAGGTACGCCCATTTGGCCCCGGAGGCGCAAGCGGCGGCTGTCACAGCTTTGGAAAATTATATTCAGCATAACAAAACCTTGGAAGCTGAAAAGGTCACTTGAGGCCCGGCTGGTCAGCGGTGCGTTTTTTACCGGATTTAAGCCACGCTTCCACATCAGCCCGCCGATAGAGCACCACTGCGCCATTTTGCGTATACGATGGGCCTCGACCTTGGCTACGCCAAGCGGCCAAGGTCTTAGGGTTGAGGCCGAAGAGCATTTGGACTTCTTTCGAGTTCAGATATTCTCGATGGCGCAGATGCTCTGAATGCGACGTTTCTCTGCCCGGAGAGAACTCAGCCACTACTCCGGCCATTTGTTCCTGAACAGCTTCACGGATAATCGGCGAAAATAATTCGCGGACAAACTCTTTAAGTTCTTGCATTTTTCTTTCCTTTAAATTAGTTGAAGCCTCGGGAAAATTCACGCACAAGGCCTCAAGTTTTATATTTACTACCCCGAAACAGGGAGCTAAAAACTTCTTTATATCCAATCAATTTGCCCATAATTTATGGCCTAAAATTAAGATATAAAATTTTAGGCAAAAATGCAAGTAGAAAAATTTATTTCACCTCCAATTTTACTGAAATAAAGGCCATAAGAAAATAATAAGAAGCTAATATTCCTGGTTATGTTGGGGGTATTTTTTGTAGTTATTACCCTGAATAAAGCAGCAAAATATGGGACTTTCTGGGAAGGATTTTTACACTTTACCGCGTCTTGCGCTTATATCGCTCATAAACATATTTTTTTTTGTTGGCCGCAAAGTATTGTAAGCTGATAACGATATTTTAGGTTATCACTCAATAAAAAATAATGCCTATAGTCTTTTTATGTTATACTTATACAGAAATATCTTAGCAAAGGAGACTGCAATATGTATTCAGATGAGGCGAAGAATTATGCGCAGGCAAAGGAAGAAGAACTTGAAAACATAGAAATTAGATTTCATGAAGAAGACGATAATAGAGGTGAAGATAGAGAGCCGTTTATGCGTGATTATGCTCGGGTTTTATATTCTTCTTCGTTTCGTAGGCTGCAGGGTAAGATGCAGCTACTTGGGGTGGATTCTAAAAAATTTTATCGTAATCGTTTAACTCACAGCTTGGAAGTTGCCCAAATAGCAAAAAGCATTGCGGCTGGTCTAGGAATCAAAAAAGTAGCCGTTGTGGAAACAGCTGCCTTAGCACATGATATCGGGAATCCTCCATTTGGCCATTGTGGAGAAAGAGTTTTAAATGATTTAGGCCATAGTTGTGGTGGTTATGAAGGGAATGCGCAAACATTAAGAATTTTACGTGTTTTAGAAAAAAAACACCCTGAATGGGCAGGTTTAAATCTTAATATTCGAACATTTTTAGCTACTGTAAAATATTTTAATACACGTGGTCCCGTCGGCAAACAAATGAAGAAATTTTTATATGATGATGATTATGACTTTCTCAAAAATCAACTTGAGGAGTTTAAAATTCCACTCAGGAAAAGCATTGATGCTGAAATTATGGATTTGGCTGATGAAATAGCTTACGCTGCTCATGATCTGGAAGATGCTTTAAGCTCTGGCTTAGTAACCATAAATGAAATTACCCATGAATTCGATATTGATGACAATTATCATGATGCGCATGGTAAAATAGTTCAGATTGCACATGACTCCCGGAAAGTTGCTCAAAAAGCGATTCTTTCATCTGAAGAATATTTTATAGTTTTGAAAAAAGAAATTACAAGTAGAATCGTAAATATTTTATGCCGAGATATTGATTTGGTTGATGGGGGGCTAGATTATAAAGAACATAAAAAGCTTGCCTATGGCCTTAAAGAATTATTGTTCAAGGCTATTTTGCGTAAAAAAGATATTCAACATTATGAATGTATGGGAGAAAATGTTCTTACGGGGTTATTCCAAGTATACACAGATGAAAAATTTAATAAAGATAACAAGTTACTTCCAGCAGAACTACGCAATTTACTATATTGTAAAACTCGGCTTGTCCTTGATTACATTTCTGGCATGATGGATTCTTTTGCCATACAGGAATACGAAAGGTATTATGGCAAAGGAAGCGCTGAGAAATTATACCGAAAAAATGACTAAGTTTTAATGCTATACAACTTAGTGCTATCATAGAGTTTAGTGCCATATAACAGTTCCAGTTTTGGTTTGCAAAAATTAGAACTGCTACGTCCGCCTAGCTTTGCTGGACGGACCGTTGCGAAAGCAACAGCATGGGTTCATTTGTGCGGTTTAACGCCGAAGCAAACGTGTCTTTTGAGTTTTAATTTGTGCAAATCTAAAGTGGAATAGCTATATTGAAGCTAAACTTGCTATTTATGATAGAGTGTTATTTTAATGTTATTTATATCCCCTAAATTTTGCAAAATATGTTATTCTGATTTGTCAAGCTATTTTTTTGTAACTATCTATATAGCCAACAAACAGGGTAATTATGGCCACCGAGCGGCGCTTAGAAGATAATTTTATCAATCAATTAAAAAATTTAAATTATATCTACCGCCCAGATATAATTGACCGTGATAGCCTTGAACGAAATTTCCGTGAAAAATTTAATGCGCTTAACAAAGTCAATCTAACTGACCAAGAATTTCCGCGCCTTTTGGAAGAAATCATTACACCGGACATTTATGCGGCTGCTAATATTTTACGCCAGACGAATACCTTTGAGCGAGACGATGGTACCCCCCTGCACTACACCCTTGTCAACATAAAGGACTGGTGTAAAAACACCTTCGAAGTTATTCATCAACTGCGGGTTAATACTGATAATAGTTACCACCGCTATGACGTAATACTACTCCTCAACGGCCTTCCTTTAGTTCAAATTGAGCTTAAAAACCACACGATTACACCTCGCCGTGCCATGCAGCAAATTGTAGAGTATAAAAATACCCCCGGCAATGGTTATACCAGAACGTTACTTTGTTTCATGCAAATTTTCATTGTAAGTAATGGCAATGATACTTGGTATTTCGCCAATAATAACCCTAAACATTTTGCTTTTGAAGCCGATGAACGCTTTTTACCTCTATATCAGTTTGCCGATAAAAATAATAAAAAAATAACTAGTTTAGGTGGTTTTACCAATGAATTTTTAGCCAAATGTACTTTGGCGGAAACAATCAGCCGCTATATGGTTCTGGTGGACAGTGAACAAAAGCTTCTAATGATGCGGCCTTATCAAGTTTATGCTGTAAAAGCTCTTGTCGATTGTATCGAACAAAATTGTGGCAATGGTTATATTTGGCACACTACCGGGAGTGGTAAGACGTTGACTTCTTTCAAAGCTTCCACCTTGCTTAAAGAAAATCCTCACATTGAAAAGTGCCTATTTGTGGTGGATCGCAAAGACTTAGACCGCCAAACCCGCGATGAATTTAACAAATTTCAAGAAGGGTGTGTGGAAGAAAATACAAATACCGGTGCCTTAGTGGAGCGCCTTCTTTCACCAGATTATGCGGACAAGGTTATTGTCACCACTATTCAAAAGCTGGCTCTGGCCCTTGACCCAAAGGGGGGACATCGTAAAAAATTAGCTCGCCTAAGCAACCAAAGAGTAGTTTTTATCTTTGATGAATGCCACCGTTCACAATTTGGTGAAAATCATCAGGCAATTAAAGAATTTTTTCCCAAAGCGCAACTTTTTGGCTTCACCGGCACACCTATTTTTGACCAAAATGCCAGCTATCGGAAACGTGAAGGCGAAGAAAAATTTTTCGTTAAAACTAAAGATGTCTTTCAAAATAATTTACATACTTATACCATCACCAACGCCATTGAAGATCACAATGTTTTACGCTTCCATATAGATTACTATCAACCAGAATCGCCTTTGATAGAACCTTCACTTCCATCTGTTATTGCCAAACGGGCGGTAGTGGAAACTATTTTGACAAAGCACCCGGTGGCCACGGCAAATGGCAAGTTCAATGCCCTTTTGGCCACGGCTTCTATTAATGACGCCATTGAATATTACCAAACTTTCAAAGATATTCAAATGCAAATGAGCCAAGCGACCCCGGACTATACTCCCCTCAAAGTTGCCTGTGTTTTTTCTCCCCCTGCTGGAAACAATAGCGATTTGAAGCAAATGCAAGAAGACCTTCCTCAGGAGCAAGAAGATAATAAGCAAGACCCAAATCAAAAGCAAACTGCTTTAACAGCAATCATTGCTGATTATAACAGTGCTTATGGCACCAATCACCGTTTAAGTGAATTTGATGCTTACTATAAAGATGTGCAATTGCGGATTAAAAACCAGCAATATCATGCTGATATCCCACATAATGAGCGTATAGATATAACCATTGTGGTTGATATGTTGCTCACTGGTTTTGATTCCAAATATTTAAACACACTTTATGTGGATAAAAATCTGAAATACCACGGTTTGATTCAAGCTTTTTCGCGCACTAACCGGGTGCTCAACGAAACTAAACCATACGGGCAAGTGATTGATTTTCGGAAGCAAGAAGGTGCTGTTGATGAGGCCATCTGTCTTTTTTCCGGGGAGAACAGCGAAAGAGCCCGCAGAATCTGGGTGGTGGAACCCGCTCCTGAACTCATTGAAAAATATCATGATCGCATACAAAAACTCGAAGAATTTATGGCCGCCCAAGGTTTGGAAGTCGCCCCGAGCGAAGTAGCTAATCTTAAAGGCGACATGGCTCGCAATCAATTTGTGACTCTTTTTAAAGAAGTTCAGCGCCTTAAAAATCAGTTAGACCAATATACTGACCTTGATGAGACAGACAAGGCCCATATTGAAGAAGCTATGAGCAAAGAGAACTTGCAAGGCTTCAGAGGTTATTATTTGGAAGTGGCCAAGCGCCTCCGCGATGAGCAACTTAAAAGCGCTGGCAAGGAACCTGTTGCCAATGAAGAGCTCCAGCAACAAGACTTTGAACTTGTACTCTTTAATTCGGTAATCATTGATTATGATTATATTATGAATTTAATTGCCAAACTAACCGGCCGCCCACCGGAAGAGCAGGAAATGAGCCGCCGCGAATTGTTTAGTCTTATTGCGGCTGAAGCTAAATTTATCAATGAACAAGCCGAGATAAAAGAATATATCAACACTTTAAAACTAGGGGTACCCTTGAGTGAGGAAGAAATACGCGTCGGGTACGAATCTTTTAAAGTGGGGAAAAGCAATCAAGCCATTAAAAATATTGCTGAAAAACATGGCCTGGATTTAGTTGCTTTGGCGGCTTTCAAGAAAGTGGTTTTGCAACGTTTAATCTTTGATGAAGACCAATTGCGCCAGCTTATGGAACCATTAGCTCTGGGCTGGAAGGCGCGTAATGAGAAAGAGCTGGCTTTAATGGCCGACTTGGCCCCTTTGTTGCGCCAAGAAGCCCACGGGCAAAATATTTCAGGACTAGACTATTATGACTAAAGAACGTTTCGCTATTGCACCAAAGATGCTTACTTGGGCTTTAGAACGAGCTGGACGGGAAGTTCTGGATTTGCTTCCCAAATTTCCGGCACTGGAGGGCTGGTTGAGCGGTGACGCAGCACCAACGTTGAAGCAACTGGAAGCTTTTGCCAAGGCGGTTCATTTGCCTTTTGGCTATTTATTTTTACCGGAACCACTTTCGGAGAGCTTGCCCGTAGCCGATTTTCGGACGGTCGCCGGAGCCAGTTCCTGTCGCCCCAGCCTCAATCTTTTGGATACTGTCTACCTTTGTACGCAACGACAAGATTGGTTCCGTGATTATGCCCGCTTGGAAGGGCTTGCTCCTCTGCCTTTTGTGGGGAGTGTGACCATTGCCGCCACTCCTATTGAAGTAGCAGCGATCATGCGTGAAACTTTGGATTTTCCCCTTGCCACTCAGCAAGCACTACCTAACTGGGAGAGTGCTCTAGGCTCTTTTAGAGCTAAAGTTGATGATGCCGGTATCCTACTCATGGCCAATGGGGTGGTCGGTAATAATACTAAACGCAAATTACAGGTAGAAGAATTCCGGGGTTTTGCGTTAAGTGATACCTTGGCCCCACTCATTTTTATCAATAATGGCGACAGCAAAGCGGCCCAAATGTTCACTTTGGCGCATGAGCTGGGGCATTTATGGTTGGGCGAAAGTGGCATCTCCGCCCCTGAAGCCGGGAAAATTCCCGACCAAAAAATCGAGATATGGTGTAATGCAGTGGCCGCTGAATTTCTAATGCCACTGGCCGCCACTAAAAAAGTTTATAATCCGCAAGAAGATTTGGCCGAGCAAATTCCATCTTTAGCCAAACTGTTTAAGGTTAGCCGTTTGGTGGTGGTGCGACGGCTTTTTGAGGCTGGTTTTATAGATAAGGAAAGCCTCTGGCAACAATATCAAATTTTAGTAAATCAGCGGGTGAAAAAAAGCGATGGCAGCGGTGGTGATTTTTACCGTACCCTCACCACGCGCACAGGCAAGCGTTTCTTGCGGGCTCTGGTCAGCCATACCATGGCAGGGCACACTCTTTTCCGCGAGGCTTTTCAGCTTTTGGGGGTCAAGAAATCTGAGGCTATTTATAAAACGGCTGATCTGTTGGGGGTGCCTTCATGAGTACCTATCTTCTTGATGCAAATATTTTTATTCAAGCCAAAAATTTGCACTATGGCTTTGATTTCTGCCCGGCCTTTTGGGATTGGCTTTTAGCCGAAAATGCTATTGGCAAAGTTCATAGCATAGATAAAGTGGCTGATGAATTAGCGGCCGGGGTGGACGATTTAAGCACTTGGGCCGCCGAAAACGAAGGGCTTTTTTTACCCACCACAGCTAGTGTGTTGCCGCATTTTACCACCGTATTTGAGTGGATTACGAGCCAAAATTATGATGCTTCACAGATAAACATTTTTTCACAAGCGGCTGATTTTTATCTCATTGCTCATGCTCTGGCCAGTGGTTATATTCTTGTGACGCATGAAACTTCAGCTCCTTTGGCCAAAAAGATCAAAATTCCAAATGTTTGTATCGGCCTTGGGGTTAATTTCATGAGCCCTTATCAAATGCTCCGGCGTGAACAAGCCCGTTTTGTCTTGGGGTCTTCATGAGCAGAAAGAGTAAAAAGACTCAAGCCAAAGGTCTTGTGCCGCGCCTACGTTTCCCGGAGTTCCAAAACGACGGGGAATGGGAGGAGAAATTACTTTCGACAATTGCTTCTCCAGTTAAAAATCGGAGTAAAAAAAGTAATAATATTGTTCTGACATTGTCAAGTGAATTTGGTGTTATCAGTCAAAGAGAATATTTTGGTAAAAAAATAGCCGGTGAAAATACTGCAAGATATTTAGAAGTCATGGAAAATGATTTTATCTACAATGATAGGGTTACAACGCTGTATCCTTACGGAACAATAAAAAGACTATCAAAATATAAAAGTGGTATTGTCTCGCCAATATATAAGTGCTTTAGGTTCAATAAAACGGAACTACCTGTTTTTTGGGAATATTATTTTTCATCTAACTTGCATAATGCACAACTTCGTAGCTTAATAAATGAAGGTGCTCGGGCCGGACGTTTTAACATTTCAATTGAAAAATTTTTAACCACATCGGTATATTATAAAAAGCCACGTCAACAAAAAATAGCCGATTGTCTCACCTCTCTTGATGAACTCGTTGTGGCCCAAAGTCAAAAAATAGACCAACTTAAAGGCCACAAAAAAGGGTTAATGCAAAAACTTTTCCCCGCAGAAGGCACAAAAATGCCTAGCTTGCGTTTCCCAGAGTTCCAAGCAACTGGTGAGTGGGAGGAGGAGAAGTTAGGAGAGGTTGTAACCGTCCTACAAGGAACTGGGTTCCCAGAGAAATATCAAGGAAGTTATAATGGGACATATCCATTTTACAAAGTGAGTGATATTACTACCGCGGCTACACAAGGTAATAATTATATAGAAACGGCAAATAATTATATTAATGAAGATATCCGGAAAATTATTAGAGGCAAAATTATTCCACTTGGGAGTATTATTTTTGCAAAAATTGGAGAAGCTATCCGGCTTAACAGGCGTGTCATCACAACAGTACCGTGCTTAATTGATAATAATGTTGCTGCGATAAAAGCAAATGAAGGAATTTTAGTTAATTACTTTGCTTTCCTTTTACTTTGTAGCATTGATCTTAATGAATACTCAGGTGGCGTTGTGCCTTCAGTTAGCAAAGCCACATTAGAAAATATTACTATAACCCTTCCAGATCTTGTTGAACAGCAAAAAATAGCCGATTGTCTAACTTCCCTTGATGAACTAATCGCCGCTCACACTAATAAGCTGGAGCTTCTCAAAGCTCAAAAAAAAGGGCTCATGCAGGGGCTTTTTCCAAGCAGTAGTGATTTAAATTAAACACAAAAGAGGATTTTATGAACGAAAGTATCAATATTATTTCTATCGTAAGTATTATCTCCATTTTATTAGCCCCAGTCATTGCGGTTTTAATTGCACAGTATTTACAAAATAGAGCAATAAAGCACCAAAATAAAATGGATATTTTCAAAATTTTAATGATGTATCGAGCTATGAATCATGTTGATGCCGTAAAAGCATTTAATATGATTGATATTGTGTTTTCTGATTCTAAAGATGTTAGAGAAAAGTGGAAAAATTACTTTGATGTTTTAAATAGTGGTTCAATGAAGGTTGAAAAGGCAATCATTGAAAAGCATAAATTACTTGAAGCTATAGCTAAAGACCTAGGCTATAAAGATAAAATAAGCTGGGAAACCATACAACAACCATATCTTCCAAGTTGGCTTGGAAGTGCGATAGATAAAAATGAAAAATACACGGAAGATTTACATCAGCTTTTGAGTTTTTTGAAAGAAATAATAGACCCTTCTAAGCTTCAATTTGCCATGTCACAGTTATTTAAGCTATCTCAAACAGAAGAAATCAAGAAGCCAGAACAGGAAAATCAATGACCGACCAAGAAAAAAAACAGCTGGGGGCCATTCTCTGGGCCATTGCTGATAAACTTCGCGGAGCCATGAGTGCCGATGACTTCCGCGATTATATGCTCTCGTTTCTCTTCTTGCGTTATTTGTCTGATAGCTATGAAGAAACCGCCCTGAAAGAGTTGGGGGCAGACGCACCAACTGGGGCTAATCCTTTGCCCAAATGGTATGCGGCAAATCAAAGTGAAGTGGCCGCATTTGAAGGAATGCTTCGCCGTCGCCTGCATTATACCATCAAACCGGAATATCTTTGGAGTAATATTGCCGAGCTCGCTCGCACCCAAAGCAATGAACTTTTGCGCACCGTAGAAGCAAGCTTCAAGCATATTGAAGACAAATCTTTTGAAAGTAACTTTCATGGTCTATTTTCCGAAATAAATTTGAGCTCGGAAAAATTGGGCAAAAATTATGAAGCGCGTAACGAACAACTATGTAAAATAATAACTGAAATTGGGGCAGGATTAGCCAGCTTTTCCGTAGATTCGGACACCTTAGGCGATGCTTACGAATATTTAATCGGTCAATTTGCCGCCGGTTCCGGTAAAAAAGCCGGGGAATTTTACACCCCTCAATATATTTCCGATATTCTTTCAGCCATAGTCACCCGCGACAATCAAAACCCCGGCGGCGGCCCTAAAACTTCCTTGCAAAACGTTTTAGATTTTGCCTGCGGTTCCGGCTCACTTCTTCTGAATGTCCGTAAGCGAATGGGGGCGGGTGGCATTGGCAAAATTTACGGCCAAGAGAAAAATATCACTACCTACAATTTAGCCCGTATGAATATGCTTCTGCATGGGGTCAAAGACACCGAGTTTGAAATCTTCCACGGCGACACTTTGAAAAATGAATGGGATATTTTCCAAGAGCTGAACCCGGCACAAAAACAGAGCTTCGATGCGGTGGTGGCAAACCCACCGTTCAGCTATCGTTGGGAACCCGGTAATGAAATGGCGGATGATGTGCGTTTTAAAAATTACGGCTTGGCACCTAAATCTGCCGCGGACTTTGCCTTTTTATTACACGGCTTTCACTTCTTGAAATCAGATGGCACTATGGCCATTATTCTGCCTCACGGCGTACTTTTTCGAGGTGGAGCCGAGGCGCGTATTCGGCAAAAACTTTTAGACGATGGCAATATTGATACAGTTATTGGCCTCCCGGCTAACCTCTTTTATTCTACGGGTATACCTGTCTGCATTTTAGTCTTAAAAAAATGTAAAATGCCCGAAGACGTTCTTTTTATTAATGCCGCTGAATATTTTGAACCGGGCAAAAGACAAAATCGACTTCTGTCGGAACATATTGATAAAATAGTTACTACTTACACAAGCCGCACTGAGGAAGAGCGTTTTTCTCGTCAAGTGAGTTTGGCTGAAATCAAAGAAAATGACTACAACCTCAATATCTCTCGCTATATCAGCACTGCCCTGCCTGAAGAACAGATTGACCTAGCCCAAGTTCATCAAAAATTGGTTGCCACGGAAGAGACCATAAAAGAAGCAACGGCAAAGCACAATACTTTTTTACGTGAGTTGGGCTTGCCGGAATTACCATGAAGCTTGAGCCAAAGGCGAATGCGTCCCCGGTGGGAACCGGGGCAGGATTGGCGGGCCTGTCCCGCATATCCTGCCTTTTTGCTTTGCTTAGCATTTGTTTAAGAATGCCCAAAAGCATACGAGAACAACCACTTATGCTCTTTTTGCCAGAAGTTGACATGGTGGGGTGCGCTTAAATCGTTACGGTTTCATGTTGACTAAAAGAAGTCGAATTAAATGTTCGGCTTAACTTTTCGACAATCATTTGCAAAGTACCCTTCTTCTCTCCTAACTCATAGGCACTTTAAAGTTCCGTCGAAATTTTTCCACTACTGCCCTTGATTATCCAGTTCAGCCGTTAGCTTTTTAATGTTCAGTAAACGGGCTGAACTGGATACCTTTCAATAGAATTAATGATTTTGTGGGCAAACCAGGTCTTCATGGGTCATTCTTGATTGATTGCTGGTGAAATGGACAATTCCGTTTTCTGGTTTGCTTTTATCCCTCTGTTCTTTTGGGTGGCCCCAACTCATCTAAGTTGGCTATTCTTTCATGGTAAAACCCTGGCTGTTTTTCTGCCCGCCCGATGGTTGGGCCTGTTGATGGTAGCTGAGGCTGAGGTGGTGGCGTTGATTTTTTACGGCTGTGGAGGCGGTTACCTTTGCCGCGCACATACTCGCAAAAAGAGGCATAGCACATGGTAATTTTTCCTGTTTGGGTTAGCTCTTCGTGGATTTCGATTATCCGAAATCCGGCAGCGATTTTATCCTCCACTTCCTTTTGCACGGTTCGGTATTCTACTCGGCTGTTACGGATTCTTTTTGCACGTGGGAAAATGCTCATAAATGCCTCCAAAAATTTAAAATGCGTTTCAGATGTTCTTTTTTCATAAATCTTCTTGTAAAAAATTATTATGGTTTCTTCGTCTCAGACGAAGTTGATTTGAGATGTTCATCCTTAATAAAAATTTCTTATTTCTTCCTCATTAGTCACCTCCTGTTTTCATGTGATTTGCATCATTAAGGAAGTATTTCCAGCACAATTTGACAAAACGCCAAATGGCGCTTTTCTCCAATGAGGACTTTATGGCAATTGGCAGTTTGTTGGCTGGATAGTGGCTTTGTTACAGTCTGGCAAAGGTGAAAGCACTTTGGCTTTTTAAAAGTAACTGCTCGAGGACAAGGTTGCTTATTTGTCGACAAAGCAAGCGAAGCGGCGTCGGGCGGATGCGTAAGCATCCGATGGTGCAGGGCGCAGCCCTGCTTTTTGATGGGCGTAGGTGGACTAAGTTGAGGATTGGACGGGTCGTGTCCGCACCGATTACCGGAGGGAGCTGGTGTGGCGACTTGGTTTAGGGGGAAGGGCGTCCGATTAATCATGGGCGCACCCGGAGAATATTTCTCACACTAACGCTACTGCTCGAGAACGATCTGGCTTGTTTGTGATGACGTGAGCAAAGAGGCCGTGGGGAAATGCAAAGTAATTGAAGGTGCGAGGCTAATGCCCTGCAAAGCAGTTTCGGCGCAGAAGCGTAGGCAAAAAGAAAGGACTTTGCGAGACATTTCCCGTAAAGTCCTTTTAAAATATGGAGCCGGCGATGGGAATTGAACCCGCGGCCTGCTGATTACGAATCAGCTGCT
>CAYJAF010000047.1:0-20986 GCA_964368195.1 uncultured Thermodesulfobacteriota bacterium | reverse complement strand
CCCTGCATTCATCACAGGCGGGGGAAAAATTATGCCCTACGATTTCCTTTAATCATAGGGCATAAATTTTAACTGTAAAGAGAGGACCTTTAGCCTCATTGCCGCACGGGCTCTGGCTTAAAGTGATGGGCCTACAAGTTGAATAAGATGAATTTTTTTATCATCACCAAGTTTAAAAAGTTCCGTTAATTTTTGACGGTCAAACGAACCCTTTACAATTGAAGACAAACCTTCAGAGGCGGCGTAGAGATAAACACTCATACCAGCAAACCCGGTGTTATAGGCTGCGGCCTCGCTGTCAGTGGGCGCAACATAGGCTAAAAGCAGTGGTGCTCCGGCCGCCCTAGTTTGACTGCCGGGAGTAAGGAGCTCCAGTTGGTGGCCGATGGCATCATAACGGAAGGCCCCATTTTCATTAAGAAAATATACATATAAATCCTGGTAGTTATGAGATGTGGGAGTGGTGCGATAAGTTCCTTTAGGGCGATTCACACCCACCGCCGACCACAAAACGTTGGCCAGCTGCTTCTCACTTAAGGGCTGAGATTTGAAGGAGCGTTCACTACGGCGGGCGTTTAAAGCGGCCATGAGAGGCATTCCGCCGGTTTTATCAGGAGCAGGCAAGGCGATTATTGTTTTTTCCGTGGCGGCGTGACCGTCGGCCCACACAAGATCGCCGGTATTAAGGCTCCAGATTAGAAACGCACCGAAAAGAGAGGCCAGAATATTACGTAATTTAAAATCCACTATATCCTCCAATGTTTGTCATTTAACAAGTGATTTAATCAGCTCTAAAGCAGCCGGAATTTTCCCGGCCTCCGGGCCTCCGGCTTGGGCCATGTCGGGCCTGCCGCCGCCTTTGCCGCCAACTTCAGCCGCCATTTTAGCCACCAATTCCCCCGCTTTAAAGCGAGAGGTCAAATCCGCCCCAACCATTACCAAAAGAACGGCTTTACCTTCGGCGTTTTCAGCGGCCAAAGCGATGACGGCCTGCGGCCCGAGACGATCTTTCAATTCGTCACCAATTTGGCGCATTTCTTTGGGGTCAGCAGTTTCGATTTTTGCGGCCACCAATTTGGCTCCGCCTTGTTCTAAAACTTCTTGGGTCAATTGGGCCGAAGAGTTGGCTTTGGGTTTGGCGCCGCCCTTTTCCAGCTCTTTAATGCGAGCCTGGAGTTTGGCCACCCTTTCGCCCAACTCTTCCGGCCGGGCTTTGAGGCTTGAGGCAATTTGCGCCAATTGGCGGCGTTGTTCTTGGAAGTATTCCATCGCTGCCGTGCCGGTGAGGGCCTCAAAGCGGCGGACTCCGGCGGCCACGGAAGATTCCCCAATGATGACGAAAGCCCCCATTTGTCCGGTGGCGCACAAGTGGGTGCCGCCGCACAATTCGCGCGAAACATCGCCCATAGAGACAACCCGCACCGTTTCACCATAACGCTCTTCAAAGAGGGCAACAGCTCCCGAACGGGTGGCTTCGTCCATGCTCATCACCTCAGTGGAGACCGGGTGGTTTTGGCAAATGGCCTCGTTGACTATTTTTTCCAACGCTTCAATTTGTTCTTGAGTCACGGCTTTGGGGTTAGTGAAGTCAAAGCGAAGGCGGTCATGGGTGACCATGGAACCGGCCTGGCGCACGTGTTCGCCCAAAGTCAGGCGAAGAGCTTTGTGCAGAAGGTGAGTGGCGCTGTGGTTACGAGCAGTGGCCAAACGATTGGGGCCATCGACTTGTAATTGCACACTTTCAGCAGCGGTGATTTCCCCTTCAGCCACTTGACCATGGTGGAGAAAGACATTGGTGCCGGGGAACTTTTGCACATCTAAAACATCAACTAACCCGGCGGCAAAGTGAATTTCACCGCTATCGCCAGCTTGACCGCCGGAGGCGGCATAAAATGGAGTTTGGGCGAAAATGAGAGTCACCTCGTCGCCTTTAATGGCCGATTCCACCTTTTCCCCATTTTTTAGCAAAAGCACCACGGGCTCTTGGTTTTGCTCCAGCTTGTCGTAACCGACAAAAGCAGTGGTAAAACCATTGGCCGTCAACTGGTTGACCATTGGGGCAATTTTGTCACTTGTCCCGGAGTTCCCCTTCCAGGAGGCCCGGCTTTGGGCTTTTTGTTTGGCCATGGCCTCATGAAAGGCGGCCTCATCAACGGTGAGGTTTTGCTCCCGGGCCACATCGCCCACTAAATCCAAAGGAAAGCCATAGGTGTCGTAGAGCTTGAAGACCAAGCGACCATCGATGATGGTCTCTTTCTTCTTTTCTAAATCAGCCATAGCTTCGGAAAGTATTTGCAAACCGGCCCCCAAAGTTTCGCCGAAACGCTCTTCTTCGGTGCTGATGATTTGCTTGATGTAGGCGGCGTTATCGACCAAATCGGGGTAAGCCCCTTGCATATTGGCGATAATAACGTCAGTGAGTTGAGCCAAAAAGGGCTTATTCAAACCGAGTTTGCGCCCATGGCGCACAGCCCGCCTTAAGATTCGCCTCAAGACATAACCGCGCCCCAAGTTTTCCGGGCGAATCCCATCACCAATGAGGAAAGTCACAGCCCGGGCGTGGTCGGCCAAAACCCGAGTGGAGACATTGGTGGCAAATCCTTCGTCACCGGGGCGAAGCTCTTTGCCATATATATAGGGGATGGATGTGAGCGAGCTCACCTTCTCAATGAGTGGCGTAAAGAGGTCGGTTTCAAAGTTGGAATAAACACCTTGAGTGACAGCGGAAATGCGCTCCAAGCCCATGCCGGTATCAATGGAGGGCTTGGGCAGCGGAATCATGGTGCCATCTTCCAGGCGTTCAAACTGCATGAAAACTAAATTCCACAATTCCAAATAGCGGTCGCAATCGCAACCGGGAGCACAAGTGGGGCTCCCGCACCCCATGTGATCCCCTTGATCGATTAGAATTTCCGAACAAGGGCCGCAAGGGCCGGTGGGGCCCATGGCCCAAAAGTTATCTTTTTCGCCAAGGCGAGAGATACGCTCGGTGGGGAGGCCCACAATTTTTTGCCACATTTCAAAGGCTTCATCATCATCTTGGTAGACAGTGGCGTAGAGGCGATCAGCCGGCAGGCCGTAACCTTTGGTCAGAAGCTCCCAACCGAACTCTATGGCCTCGGTTTTGAAGTAATCGCCAAAGGAAAAATTTCCGAGCATCTCAAAGAAAGTGTGATGGCGGGCAGTGTAGCCCACGTTTTCTAAATCGTTATGCTTACCACCGGCCCGCACACATTTTTGAGCCGTGGCCGCACGCAAGTAATCACGCTTTTCTTCGCCGGTGAAAATGCGCTTGAACTGGTTCATGCCGGCGTTAGTGAAAAGAAGGGTGGGGTCGTCTTGGGGCACCAGCGAACTGGAGGCCACTTTGCGGTGACCATGCTCACCAAAATAAGAAAGGAACTTTGCCCGAACGTCATTTGCTTTCATAATTAAACCTTATTTTTCAATCTCTTCAGCCACGGTGATTTCGCCATTGTCAAGTTCGGTCGAAGTTTCAGCGGCAATTGTTTCAGCCATTTTTTCAGTCACCAAACCATAAGCACCACGCAATTTATGCTCGATGTCGGCGGCTAAATCTTGATTGTCTTGCAAAAAGCGGCGGGCATTTTCTTTACCTTGCCCCAAGCGCTCGCCATTGTAGGAATACCAAGCTCCACTTTTGTCAACTATATTTAAAGAAGACCCAATTTCTAAGAGTTCTCCCTCTTTGGAAATTCCTCGGCCAAAAACGATTTCAAACTCCACTTCTTTAAAAGGAGGTGCCAATTTGTTCTTCACCACTTTGGCCCGAACTTGGTTGCCCAAGCGGTTTTCGCCATCCATGATTTTACCTTTGTAGCGCACTTCAATGCGTTGGGTGGCGTAAAATTTCAAAGCGTTACCACCGGTGGTGACCTCGGTGGGGCCGTAGCCCATGCCGCCGATTTTAGAGCGAACTTGGTTGATAAAAATAACGGCCGTCATGGAGCGGTGAATGGCCCCGGTGAGCTTCCGCAGAGCTTGGCTCATGAGCCGTGCTTGCAAACCAACGTGGGAATCGCCCATGTCGCCGTTGATTTCGGCCTCGGGCACGAGGGCGGCCACCGAGTCAATGACAATGAGATCAACTGCTCCGCTCCGCACTAAAATTTCGGCGATGTCCAAAGCTTGCTCGCCGTTGTCCGGCTGGCTAATGAGCATTTCATCGGTATTAACTCCCAAGCGGCGAGCGTAGCTGACATCAAGGGCGTGTTCAGCATCAATATAAGCCGCCACCCCGGCTTGCCCGGCGTTATTCATTTGGCGTTGGACTTCGGCCACCGCATGGAGGGCTAAAGTAGTTTTCCCGGAACTTTCCGGGCCATATATTTCAATGATGCGCCCTTTGGGAAAGCCGCCGATGCCAAGGGCTGCGTCTAAAGCCAAAGAGCCGGTGGGAATGACCGGCACGTCTACTTGCTCTTGCTCCCCTAACTTCATGATGGAGCCCTTGCCGAAGCCCTTTTCAATTTGTTCTAAAGCCGCAGCCAGAGCTTTTTCTCTCTGCTCTTGGCCCCCGACAGTTTTTTCTTTTTTGACCTTGCTCATAATTCATTTCACCTTAAATTTAAATAATTATAACTGATTTCACCTTAAGCTTAGTGGCGACTATATTAATTTTAATATTATACAGTAACATTGCTCAGCCGAGATGGCAAGTTTTTTAAAATTTAACTGGCCTTCTGAGGCTTTTCCGTTTAAACTATTTTTAAAAATCCCAAAAAGGAGAGTTAATAATGCTTCCGACTGTCAAAGAACTTTTCATTTCCGACCTAGAGGCCGGTATGGATTGCCAAGCTCCTTTTTTTGTCGCAAGCCAAAACCAAGGGCGCACAAACCGCGGAGGCGTCTATCTCAATTTGGATCTGCGTGACCAAAGCGGCCAAATTGCAGCCAAAGTGTGGGACAACGCCGAAAAGCTGGCTCCTCAGCTTCAGGAAGGTTCCGTTTCTTTGGTGCGCGGCTATGTCGATAGTTATCGTGGGCAGTTGCAATTGGTTGTCCGTGATGCCCACCAACTCTCTGCCGACGAAATTGATTGGTCAGACTACCTCAGAGCTTCCCGCCGCCCGGTGGCCGAGTTGAAGACTCAACTTTGGACTTTAGTGGACTCATTGACCGATCAAGATTTCCACCACCTTCTCACCCAAACTTTCACCACCCCGGAAGTGAGCGGCAAATTTTACGATTGGCCAGCGGCAAAAAGTATGCACCATGCCTATCTCCACGGACTTTTAGAGCATAGTGTTTCCGTGGGCGCTTTGGCCGCTCAAGTGGCTGAGCACTATGAGCTTTTAGATCGAGACTTGCTCATTAGTGGAGCTTTGCTCCATGATTTGGGTAAAATCTGGGAATTCACCCCAATGCCCCAAGTGGATTACACCACCCTTGGTCGCCTTAAAGGACACTTAACTTTGGGCTCTGAATTTTTAGGTGATTTGGCCCGGGAAATCGCTTTTCCGCCTGATAAATTGGAACTTTTACAACATATTCTCCTCAGTCACCACGGGGAGCCCGAATTCGGAGCCCCGGTGCGCCCACAGCTTTTAGAGGCTTTAGTCGTCCATCATTTAGACAACATCGACGCCAAAATTGAGGCCATCGATACCTTTTTAACTCAGGATACTAACGAAGAGGGCTGGAGCAACTACCATCGCCTGTTCGGCTCCTATTTCCGCCGCACTCCCAGTTTCGATAAAACTCCGCCGGAAGCTCCTGAGCCAGAGAAACCGCTTGTTATTGTTGAAAACTCTACCAAAAAACAAAAAAAACGAGCAAGTAACCACGAAGCAAATGGCGAGCAACAGGCAAGTAGCGAGCAAAATAGCGACGAACAAAACGCAGACAGGCTGTTTTAAATGACTTGGGGGCTCTTTGGTTTAGAGAAAATCACTTCCGTTTTAGCCGGGATGATTATGCAAGGTCGCCTACCCCACGCCTTATGCTTGACAGCTCCCCTTGGAAGCGGTAAAAATAGTCTAGCCAGGGCTTTGGCGGCAGCTGTGAATTGTTTGGCTCCACCACCGGAAGGTGGGCCTTGCGGCCAATGCCTTTCATGTCAAAAAGTGGCCAAAAACATCCACCCCGATCTTTTCACTTTAGAGCCGGTTGGGGCGACGCAAATAATAAAAATAGAAGCGATTCAAGAGCTCAGAGAGCAAATAACTTTTCGTCCCTTTGAGGGGAAAGTCAAAGTCTTTATTATCAGGGAAGCGGAAAAATTGGGCCGAGATGCGGCCCCGGCTATTTTAAAAACCTTGGAAGAGCCCCCGCCCAACTCTCTTTTAATTTTAACAAGTTCCGCTGAGCAGAAAATCTTGGGAACGATTTTGTCACGCTGTATGCGTCTGCGCCTTCCCCCTCTGCCCAGCGAACTCGTTTTGAATGTTTTAGCCGAAAGGCGCGGACTCACCGGACAAACGGCTGAACTGATTACCACAATTTCCCAAGGAGCTCTGGGCCAGGCCCTAACCCTTGAGCCGGAAGAAATTTTGACCTATTGGCAGGAAATAACAGATATTTTAGATACAAACTCGGCCAAGGCCGCAATGAGTTTGGAAAGCGCCCTTCGCTGGGGACAAAAACTGGCTGCCGAAGAAGAAGAGCGTCACTTGCGCCTCAATGTTTTACGCCTTTGGTGGCGTCAAACTTTACGCCTAAAAGCTCAAATGGCAGCGGGGGGAGGCAATTTTGCGGCAACGACTTCTCCTCACCCGGCCCAAATCATGTGGGCCGAGCGCCTCACAGCCAATAGCATTATCGAATTGAACAGAGCCCTGGCCCGTCTTGAAGACAGCCTTCGTCGCTTTATAAAACCGGAGTTGGCGGCGGAAAATTTTTGGCTGAAAGTTTTGGCTCTTTAAAGAAACGCTGATTTATTCCGCAAGCAGAATAAATCAACAAGGCATGCCTCACATGAGCCCTTTTAGGGACGGAAAACCATGGGGTTTCCTCTCATAACGGCGCAGGCGAGGTTGGCAACTTTACCAACTTCGCCAAGTAAACGTTAGTAAATATATGTTTCCTTAAAATTTCAAAACTTTGAAATTCCGGTTGTAAATATTTTATATTGTTGGATAACTTATGAAACTTGTAAATATAAAAATCAAATATGGCGGCCAAATCATGACCTATGAATGCGGCGACTTGAGCCTCTCTTTAGGTGATTGGGTTGTAGTTAAAAATAAAGACTTAACCTATCTCGGCCAAGTGGTGATGACTCCTGTATTGTCTTGTCCTCCTCCAGAGAAAAATGAGGAAGGTGATGAAAATCTTTGTGAGCCCTCTTGCCCGCTCCTGGCCCTTGAAGACCCTCCCTTTACTGACCGTGAACTCTTGCGTGTGGCTTCCAACGCCGATTTGGCCAGGCAAGCTGAAAATGAGGTGCGCGAACAAGAGGCTTTTGAATATTGCTTGGCCCGGGTGCAGTTGCAAGGGTTGAATATGAAGCTGGTCGCCGTGGAGGCTCTCTTTGACGGCTCTAAAACTATTTTCTATTACACGGCCGAAGATCGGGTGGATTTTAGGCAATTGGTTAAGGAATTGGTTAACCGCTTCCGCACAAGAATAGAAATGCGCCAAATTGGCATTCGCCAAGAGGCTCGCATGTTGGGCGGCTTGGGCAATTGTGGCCGCAACTTTTGTTGTTCGGGCTTTTTAGCTAATTTCGCTCCCGTTTCCGTAAAAATAGCCAAAGAGCAAAACATCTCCCTAAGCCCTTCGAAAATTTCTGGGGCTTGTGGTCGGTTGATGTGTTGTTTGGCCTTTGAGCACTACGGCCCTGAATCTTGCCCGAAAAATAATAAAGCTCGGTACCCTGATGATGAGAACTTTAATGATGGCGGGGCCAAACAGTGACCCCGTTCGCCACCTTGTTACCTCGTTGGCCCCTTGACCAAGATGTCCATTTGAAGTTCTTGTTAACCGAGAGAATAAAGCCGGAAATCAATCTTGAGTTCAGCTCCATTGACCTTAAACATCGCTATCACCGCGAACTGGCGAAAATGCTCAAAGGCGAAGGGCTGGCTTCTTCTATCCATTTACCTTTTGTCAATATTCGCCCGGGGAGTAAAGACTCCAAGCGCATCATCGAGGCCCGCGACCGCCTGCGAGAAGCGGCAGAACTGGCCGCCTCTTACGAAGCTGAGCACCTAATCGGCCACCCCGAGTTTCGTCCGCACCATGACTCCATAGGCGCCGAACAAAAGGGGGGCTCCACCGCCCCCAAAAAAGAGGAGTTCCACACGCCGTCTGAATCATGGCTAGAGAACTCCGTAAATATTTGGCAAGAAGTTTTGGCAACGGCTAATAACAGTAAGCTCTATTTGGAAAACACAGCCGATAGCTCCCCTGAGCCCGTGCGAGCACTCGTTGCGGCCCTACCGCCGAGGGCCGGAATCTGCTTTGATTTGGGCCACTGGTTTTACGCCGCCGAAGGCCACGCTTTGAAAAATTTACCCCACTGGCTAGAGAGTTACGCTCCCCGCTTGGGCCATCTCCACCTCCACGACAACCACGGTTTCAGCGATGAGCACTTGGGCATGGGCGATGGGCTAATTGATTTCGACGAGTTCTTCAATCTCTTGAAGGAAAAGGGGCTCAAACCTACCTTCACCTTGGAAGCACACACCCTGACAGCTTTAAAGCAATCACTGTCTTATTTGAAGAAACACTGATTAATTAGATAGTGTCATCAAGAGATGAATTTTTGTATTATATCAAGGAAGATGAGTTTTCACACTCTTGCCCCGCCCAAAGCTTCTACTCGGAAACGAAAGCAGCTTGTTAAAACACTGTAAGCTTGGCCCATAGGGCCAAGCGCCCGTCGGAGTTGGCAGGCGGCCCTGCCGCCCTTGCGCTATTGTTCTACCCTTGATATAATAGTATAGATATTTTAAAGAGGGATACTTTACGGCTATGGCTATATTTCACACCGGACTTGACGTGGGCTCCACAACCATTAAGTTGGTCGTAATCGACCAAGCCGGTCAGATATGTTATCACCAATACCAACGTCACTTCTCGGAAGTGCGCAAGACCATTGTTACGGCTTTGACTGAAGTTGCCCAAAAGTTTCCGGGCGAATCCTCAACGTTAACCCTCACCGGGAGCGGAGGCATTTCGGTGGCTACGCAATTGGGGGCTGAGTTTGTCCAAGAAGTGGTGGCCGGGGCCGAGGCAACCGGACACTATTTGCCGGAAGTTGATGTGGCCATTGAATTGGGCGGGGAAGACGCCAAACTGACTTTTTTCGATGGCGGCATTGACCAACGCATGAATGAGACTTGTGCCGGCGGCACGGGTGCTTTCATCGATCAAATGGCCACATTTTTACAAACCGACCCCACGGGCTTAAATGAATTAGCCCAAAAAGCCCAAACCATTTACCCCATTGCCGCACGTTGCGGAGTCTTTGCCAAAACAGACATTCTCCCCTTACTAAACGAAGGGGCGGCCCGTGAGGACATTGCGGCTTCCATTTTCCAAGCAGTGGTTGACCAAACCATTGGCGGCTTGGCTTGCGGACGCACAATTTGCGGCAACGTTGCTTTTTTAGGCGGGCCTTTATTTTTTCTGCCCCAACTGCGAAAACAGTTCATTAAAACTTTAAAATTACCTCCCGAGGCTGTCCACGCCCCACAAACAGGGCAAATTTGGGTGGCCTTGGGGGCAGCCTTAAGTGCAAAAGATTCTAAACCCTTGGCCTTTAGCCATTGGGCCGATAGTGCCTTAAGTTTGCTGGCCAATGGTTCCCTTTCTGAAATTGACCTTCTGCCGCCTCTTTTCCACGATATGAGCGAAATGGAATCATTTCAAGAACGCCACCGACGAGCCCACTTGCCCTCAGCTGATTGGCCCCAAGCCCTTGCCGGTAACAATAACGGAGTCTGGGTGGGGCTGGACGCCGGTTCCACCACCACAAAATTAGTGGTGCTCAATGAGAAAGGCCAACTGGTTCACTCCTATTACGGGCACAACCGCGGGAACCCATTGAAATCGGCCTTGCGGGCTTTGGAGGAAATGTATGAGCTCATGCCATCCGGCCTCAAAGTCTTAAAAGCCGGCATCACAGGCTACGGCGAAGGGCTAATTCGGGCGGCTTTGGGCTTTGATTTGGGTGAAGTGGAAACAGTGGCCCACTATCAGGCAGCGGCCTTCTTTGAGCCTGAAGTCAGTTTCATTGTGGATATTGGCGGACAAGATATTAAATGCTTATCCATAAAAAACGGCGTTATCGATCGCCTTATGCTCAACGAGGCCTGCTCTTCCGGTTGCGGCTCTTTTTTAGAAACCTTTGCCCACACCTTAGGCTTGAGCGTGGAGAGTTTCGCCCAAGCGGCCCTTACGGCCCTTAGCCCTGTGGATTTGGGTAGCCGCTGCACTGTCTTTATGAATTCAAAAGTAAAGCAGGCCCAAAAAGAAGGAGCCCCCGTGGGGGACATCTCCGCCGGGCTTTCTTACTCGGTGGTGCGTAACGCCCTTTACAAAGTTATTCGCATCTCTCGCCCCGAGGAGTTGGGAGCTAAAGTCGTTGTCCAGGGCGGCACTTTTTTTAATGACGCCGTGCTCAGAGCCTTTGAAAAAACGGTTGGCCGAGAAGTCATTCGGCCCAACATCGCCGGGCTCATGGGTGCTTTTGGCATGGCCCTTTTGGCCCGCCAAGTTTACGAAGAGGAAAAGACCTCGTCAGCTTTGACTCCGTCATCTTTACCATCTTCATCTTTACCATCTTCATCTTTACCATCTTCATCTTTACCATCTTCATCTTTAATTGACAGGCAAACTCTGGCGCAATTCACAGTCGCAGCCAAAAACCTGCGTTGCAGCAAATGTGAAAACCGATGCTTATTAACGGTAAACCGCTTTTCCGACGGCAGGGTCTTCGTCAGCGGGAACCGTTGCGAGCGTGGAGCCAGCACCAAAAGCTCGGCAGCAGCCAAACTCGATAGTCTGGCCCATTACGCTCACTTGGGCGACATCTCCCCAACTTTAGCCAAGCTTCCACCTTTAGGAGCCCTGACGGAAACCTCAGAGTTTACCGAGCTCCCCAACCTCTTTAAGTGGAATTACCACCGTCTCTTTCAGGTTTACACCCCTCACCCAAGCGGCGGAGCTCGCGGGCGAGTCGGCATCCCCCGGGCCTTGGGTATTTACGACAACTACCCGTTTTGGTTCACCTTCTTTCACACCCTTGGCTTTAGAGTTGAGCTCTCTTCGCCCAGCAGTAAAGAGCAATTCAACCAGGCACTGGCCACCATTGCCTCGCAAACCGTCTGTTATCCGGCTAAATTAGTCCATGGTCATGTGTTGGAATTGGCTCAAAAAACGGCCCCTGATTTTATCTTTTTTCCTTCGTTACCGTTGGATATGCCGGCTGCTTACCGCACGGACGCCCGCTACAATTGCCCCTTGGTGGGAAGCTATGGGGAGCTCATCCGCCTCAATATGGATATTTTGCGGGAAGGCAACGTCCCTTTTGTCAGCCCCTTTTTAGACCTCTCAGCCCCGGCCAAATTGGCCAAACACCTGACCCGTGAGCTGGCTTTTTTGCGCTTAAACCGCAAAGAAGTAAAAGTGGCCTTAAAGGCCGCCTATAAAGAGCTGGCTCGCTATCGTGAAGATATTAGCTCCGCCGGAGAACGCGCCCTCAATTTCTTGGCGAAAAATGGCGGCACCGGCGTTGTTTTAGCCGCCCACCCCTACCACTTAGACCCGGAACTCCACCACGGCATTTCCGACGTCATTGCCACTAACGGGCTGGCCGTGCTCACCTGCGACGCCGTAGCTCACCTGGCCCCCCAAGATTTTCGCTTGCGCATGGTTGATCAATGGATCCCCCACTCCCGTCTTTACCGGGCAGCTCTGGTCACAGCGGCCCGCGACAATTTGGAACTGGTGCAACTGAATTCCTTTGGTTGTGGGCTGGACGCTGTCACCACTGACCAAGTGGGTGATATTTTAGCTGAAGCTGGGAAAGTTTACACTTTATTAAAAATCGATGAAGGGGCCAATTTAGGGGCGGCTCGCATTCGCATTCGCTCACTTTTAGCGGCCATAAAAGCCCGCAAGCGCGGGCACACCAAAAACTCCACCGAACAAATTTACCGCTATGATCCCCCAATGTTGCCGGTGGAAAAAGTTGAGAATTATACTTTGTTATTGCCGCAAATGGCTCCTGTTCACTGGGAACTTTTGCCTGCGGCCATGGCCACTTCCGGCTATAAGGTGGAAGTTTTGCCCAATGTCTCGCGCAAGGCCATTGAAGAGGGCTTGCGTTACGTCAACAATGACGCCTGCTATCCGGCCATTGTCTCTATTGGCCAGCTCATTCACGCACTCAAAACAGGCCACTATGATTTAGAGCGGACGGCACTTCTCATGTCGCAAACAGGGGGCGGTTGCCGGGCCACCAACTACGTGGGTTTCTTACGCCGAGCTTTAGAGCAAAGCGATCTGGGTCACATTCCCGTTTGGCCCTTGAGTTTAGCCCAAGCCGCTGACACTCCCGGCGGTTTCCAACTGGATAAAAAAATAATTAAACGATTGCTTTTAGCTTTTTTATATGGCGATTTTCTGCAAAGACTCCTTTTGGCCACCCGTCCTTACGAAAAGACTCCCGGGGAGGCCCAAAAGCTGGTGGATCTTTGGACGTCTCGCGCCTGCGAAGCAGTCGGCACCGGCGACCGCAATCTTTTCTCCCGCCATATTTTGGAAATGGCCAACGACTTTGCCGCTTTAGATTTAGACGAGCCAACAAAACCCAAAGTTGGCTTAGTGGGAGAGATTTTGCTCAATTTTCACCCCGAGGCCAATAACCAGGCCGTCCGTTTGGTGGAGGCCGAAGGCGGCCAAGCGCTTTTGCCGGAACTCACCGATTTTTTCCTTTATTGCCTTTATGACGATGTTTTCCGAGCTGACTATCTGGCCGGGAGACGCCGTTCCAAATGGTTTGCTCTATGGATGATCTATTTAATTGAGAAATGGCGCAAACCTATGCGACAAGCTCTAAAACGCCACCCACGCTTTGGCCATTTAAACACCTTTAAAGAACTCAAAAAAGCCGGGGCCGAGATTGTCTCTTTGGGTAACCAATATGGTGAGGGGTGGTATCTCACCGCCGACATGGCTTTGATGATTGAAAAAGATACACCCAACATCATCTGCCTGCAACCTTTTGGCTGTTTGCCCAACCACATCACCGGCAAGGGCGTGGTCAAAGAACTGAAAAGGCGTTACCCCCAAGCCAACTTAGTTGCGGTGGATTACGACCCCGGCACCAGCGAAGTCAACCAACTAAACCGCATCAAATTGATGATGTCGGTGGCCAAAAAAACCAAAGGGATCCATACTCCGCACCCGCAAGCCGGGGGTGAATTTAAAACCATTTTACCACCTGTAAGCTACCAAGCTTCGCCTTTAATTTTACCGTCTAAAATGAAATCATCTGAAATGAAATCATCTGAAATGAAATCATCTGAAATCATTAAGACGGTATCGAATAAAGATATTTCGCAAGATAACAAAACAATCTCTTAAATGCGGGCGTGTTTGCCCAAATAGGTAAAAATTATGAGCTTTAAAATTACTTTACAGCCCGAAAATGTCGAAATAGAAGCCAGCCCAGGGGAGAGCCTTTTGGAAGTGGCCGCCCGAGCTAATATTCAAATCAATGCCTCTTGCGCTGGCGAGGGCGTTTGCGGGCGTTGTCGAGTGGAGCTCTTAGCCGGGGAGCTCGACAACCCCTCCGGGCCTGGAGCTTTTTTGAGCGCAGACGAATACGCCGCCGGTTGGCGTTTGGCCTGTCGTTCTTTTGTGCTTGATTCAGCCACAGTTTTCATCCCTCCCGATTCTCGGGCCGAGACCTCCCTTTATGCGGCCAGCACTTTGGTGGAGGCGGAAGTCACTGTTGAAAACCGTAACCCACTGGCCACAGAGTTGGAAATCACCCTAAACGAGCCTTCGGTCGGCGACAACATTGCCGATTGTGACCGTTTGAATGATTACTTGGCCGCCAACTGCGATTTGACCTTGCCTCACATCAACGTTTCCGTGCTAAAGGAGCTCCCCAAGGCTCTTAGGGCCAACGATTTCAATATTGGCCTCACTGTGTTTGAGCACCCCGGCGGAGCAAAAGAAATAACGGCCTTGCGCTCTGGCCCCAAAACCGAAAGCCTCTATGCTTTGGCCATAGACATTGGCACCACCACCGTCTGGGGGCGCTTGGTCAATTTGGAAACAGGTGAAAACGGCTTGGCCCAAGGTGAGTTAAACGGCCAAGTGGCCTTTGGTGAAGATGTTATCAGCCGCCTTATTTTTGCCGGCAAAGGCGACGGCTTAGCTCGCTTGCAAGGTTTAGTTGTTGAAAACATAAATAGTTTAATAGAAGAGCTGACCAAAGAAGAGCCTGCCTTACGAAGCCGCATCGCTCAAGTGGTCGTGGCCGGTAACACCACCATGAGCCACCTCTTCACCGCCGTAGACCCCAACTTCATTCGCCGCTCCCCATACGTTCCGGCCGTGGCGGCTTGGCCTATTTTAAAAGCGGCAGACATAAACGGTCTGGCCTTGCCGGGAGCGACACCTATTTTGCTCTACCCCTCCATCTCAAGTTATGTGGGCGGCGACATCATAGCCGGTGTTTTGGCCTCTGAGCTCTACAAAAAACCGGAGCTCACTTTGTTCATCGACATCGGCACCAACGGCGAAATAGTCATCGGCAACCAAGATTGGCTCACTTGCGCCGCCTGCAGTGCCGGCCCGGCCTTTGAAGGGGGCGGAGTTAAATTCGGCATGAGAGCCGCCCCGGGGGCCATTGACCAATTCTTCTATGACCAACAGACAAAGAGCCATCGCTTAAACATTTTAGGGGGAGAAAAGGCCTTGGGTATTTGCGGCTCCGGGCTCATTAACATTGCCGCCGAGCTCTTCATGGCCGGGCTTCTCGATCCCCAAGGGAAACTGGTGATAGAGGCAGCCCCCGCGCTCATCAGGGAAGGTGAAGACGGGCTGGAATACATTTTAGTTCCCGCCCAAGAGGCCGCCGCCGGGCGAGATATTGTGCTGACGGAAATTGATATTGAAAACCTCATCCGGGCCAAAGGTGCCATGTATTCCGGCTATCAAACCCTTTTGGAAAGTGTGGGGCTCACCATGGCTGATCTGGAAAAAGTCATCATTGGCGGTGGTTTCGGAAAATCTCTCAACTTGCAAAATGCCATTACCATTGGGTTATTGCCGGAACTGCCCGTGGAGAAATTCGCCTACCTCGGAAACACTTCACTGGCCGGATCGACTTTAGCCGCCCTATCTTCGGATTTATGGCAGAAAGCCAGCGACATCAAAGCTAACATGACTAACTTCGAACTGAGCGACACCCCCGGCTATATGGATTACTACCTGGCCAGCCAGTTCCTACCCCACACCGAAGCCGGGCTTTTTCCTGAAACAACAGCTCGCCTCAAGCGTAAAAGTTGATTTTGTTTTTTTCTTGGGGGAGCTTTTTAAAAAAAGCCCCCCCAAACCCCCGCAAAAATTTTTACAAGTGTGAAGCTTTGCCAAAGACGAGATGTTTATAAGCCCAACTTAATTAAATATTTTTGCCTAAGGAAACGCTGATTAATTAGCGTTTCCATGCGAAGTTGGCAATTTGCCAGCTTCGCCGAGAACGACTTTCAGAAGTTGCCTTAATTTTGAGCCCCACAACTCGCTAGCGCTCAGACAGTGGGCCTCAAAATTTGCGGTCAACTTCTGAAAGTGTTCCCGGCTTCGCCTTGAATCAGGAGCCAGCCCGAAGGTATTAATCGACAGATTTTCGTGACTTTGAAATGAGGAATCTTGCAGAATTTTCGATAAGGCCGGAGGTCAGTGGTTATTTTCCAAATGAATATCCGCCCTTAAAAGAGCCTTTAGGCTCCACGGGCGGATTTCATTTGGAAAATAATTACTGACCGGAGGCTAGAGAAAAAAATTCACCGACCTTTAGCAGAAAACGAACTTGAGTTCGTCAAAAACTTAAGAAAGACACTTTAAATAGTGTCGTTGCAAGATGAATTTTTAAGTTATATCAAGATAGAGGAGTCTGCTTTGAGGGAGTGTATTTTAATACATGACCGAAAACGCAGACGAAATCTGACGCAGATAGAACCGAAAAGGGGCATTTGACGGCGTTATCTAATCACTACTAAAAAGCGAAGGCGTAACTTCCAGAGAACTCCCCTCCGGCGGAGTTAGCCCCAAGTGTTGATAGGCTTTCCAAGTGGCCACCCGCCCGCGGGGAGTGCGATGAATGAAGCCTTCCTGAATTAAATAGGGCTCATAAACTTCTAAAATAGTTTCAGATTCCTCAGCGGCCACCGTGGCCAAAGTCTCCAAACCCACCGGCCCACCACGAAATTTTTCGCAAATAATGGAAAGAAGCCGCCGGTCAAGGGGATCTAAACCCAAAGAATCGACTTCCAGCATTTCCAAAGCGGCTTCGGCAACGCACTTGTCAATGGTGCCGTTGGCTCGCACTTCGGCGTAGTCCCGCACACGGCGGAGTAAACGACCGGCAATACGAGGAGTCCCGCGGCTACGCCGGGCCAACTCCAAGGCCCCTTCGTCGGTGAGTTTTGCTTTAAGCAGCTTCCCGGCTCGGCTAATGATTTGGGCCAACTCCTCCGGGCGATAGTAATCAAGGCGCAACTGAATACCAAAGCGATCGCGCAACGGAGGAGTGAGGAGCCCCACCCGGGTGGTGGCCCCCACTAAAGTGAAAGGCGGCAAATCAAGGCGCACCGAACGGGCTCCGGGGCCTTGGCCTATCATTATATCGAGTTTAAAATCTTCCATCGCAGGGTAGAGAATCTCTTCCACTACGGGGCTAAGGCGGTGAATTTCATCAATAAAAAGAATGTCACCCTCAGCTAAATTCGTGAGCAAAGCCGCTAAATCTCCAGCCCGTTCAACCACCGGCCCGGAAGTGCTCTTAAAGCCTTTGCCCAGCTCCAAGCTGAGAATTTGAGCCAAAGTTGTCTTGCCCAAACCGGGGTGACCGTGAAAAAGGGTGTGGTCTAGGGCCTCGTTTCGCTGGCGGGCAGCTTCAATAAAAACAGCCAGTTTTTCCTTCAGCTCTTTTTGGCCCAGAAATTCTGCTAAATATTTGGGGCGCAAAGCCTTTTCCACGGCAGCTTCGGGCTGGTCTTTCAGAAGTTCGGGGCTTAAGAGTTCACGATCCATAATTTTCTACTTTTTTGAGGTCAAAAACTTAAAGGCCAGGCGCAGAGTTTCCTCAAGTTCGGTGGGGCCACCCATTTCTTTATGAGCCCAAGCCACGGCCTTTTTGGCCTCAGCTTCGGTGTAACCAAGGTTGACCAGCGCACTCACGGCCTCTGCTGTTTCACTAACTAAAGGTGCGGCCTCACTTTGGGCAGCAAGATTTTCTTCTTTAAGGCCGGCCAAGGCCGCCAAACGCGGAGCTTTATCCTTAAGCTCCAAAAGAAGCCGTTCAGCTGTCTTAGGGCCAATGCCTTTAATGGCGGCCAAAGTTGACAAATCACGAGTCATCAGAGCCCGGGCCAACTCCAAGGGCTCCAGAGCTGAGATGATGGTCAAGGCCAGTTTGGGGCCGAGCCGATTCACCGCCGTGAGAGCCAAAAAAGTTTCTCGCTCTAAATCTGTCAAAAACCCGTAAAGATCCCAAGAATCCTCACGAACAAAGAGTTTTGTATAGAGATTGACCGTTGCCCCCGGCTGGGGTAGCGCTAAAAAAGTGCTGAGGGGAACCGCAACTTCATAGCCTAGCCCAGCGGCTTCCACCACCACTGAACCCGGCTTTTTATTCAACAATTTCCCTGAAATGTGAGTAATCACCTTGTGCCTCCGGTCAAGTTTTGCCGCCGGTTAAAGCCGCTAAATCCTCAGGAGTCATTTGCCGCCACGAGCGTCCCCGCTTAGGAGCCAAAGCGACAGTCGCCTGGTTTTGGTTGGCGTGGCAAATGGCAATGGCCAGAGCATCAGCGGCGTCAGGAGGCAAATCGTCTTGACATTTAAGGCAAGCTGTCACCATGTGAGCCACTTGACTTTTTTCGGCGTTGCCATAGCCGGTGACCGCACTCTTTACCAAACGAGGAGCATATTCAAAAACTTCGGCTCCGCTCTCAACAGCCGCCAAAAGTAAAACTCCACGCACTTGGCCCAACTTTAAAGCGGAACGCACGTTTTTACCGTAGAATATGTCTTCCACGGCCACTTCCGGCGGCCTAAAAGTGGCCAAGAGTTCGCGTAACCCGCTGTATACATAGTGCAGACGCCGGGGCAAAAGCCACGATGCCGGGGGCGAAAAGCGCCCTTGGCTTATGAGCTCTAAACCGG
Source organism: uncultured Thermodesulfobacteriota bacterium (assembly GCA_964368195.1). Taxonomy (GTDB): domain Bacteria; phylum Desulfobacterota; class Desulfarculia; order Adiutricales; family Adiutricaceae; genus Adiutrix. The sequence continues at coordinate 2,614 of CAYJAF010000047.1, read as the reverse complement.
AACCAACTTTCAACAGGCCGTAGCCGGTGTGATTACTGCCCGGGTCTAGGCCTAAAACGAGTTTAGGCGCAGAGGTGGAAAGAGTTGCCATGGTGCTCCGGCGGGTTGGGAAAATAGTTGTAAACCCTTAGCCTTTTCAGCAAAGTAGAGAGGAAAAGGCCAAGGGTTCTTTGGGCTTTTTTACTCGAGTTCAGCGGCGGCTTCGTCGGAGAAATCAAGGTTACTCCACACTTTTTGCACGTCGTCTAAATCATCTAAAGCATCCAGAAGGCGCATGGCACTGGCCAAAGCTTTTCCTTCCAATTCCAAACTGTTAGAGGGCACGTAAGTCATTTCTGCGGCGTTATATTCCAAATTGGCCTTCTCAAAAGCCTCTTTCACGGCTTCAAAATCAGCCACCGCCGTGTGAATTTCCACAGTGTCGCCCATGGTTAAAACGTCTTCGGCTCCGGCTTCTAAAGCGATTTCCATGGCTTCTTCTTCGCCCAAACGGCCACCTTCAAACACAATGGAGCCCTTTTTAGCAAATATCCAAGCAACGCTGCCCGGTTCACCCATGTTCCCACCGTATTTGGTGAAGGCATGGCGCACTTCCGAGGCGGCCCGGTTTTTATTATCGGTCAACACTTCCACTAAAACAGCGGCCCCACCGGGAGCATAACCTTCATAGTAAATTTCTTCGTAGCTCACGCCGTCAATTTCACCGGTGCCCCGTTTAATGGCGCGATCGATGTTGTCTTTGGGCATATTGGCGGATTTCGCCGTCAAAAGGGCCGTGCGCAGACGGGGGTTGCCGTTTTGGTCGCCGCCACCTTCACGGGCGGCCACGGTTATTTCTTTGATTAGACGAGAGAAAAGCTTGCCGCGTTTTGCATCGGCGGCGCCTTTTTTGTGCTTAATTGTGCTCCACTTATTGTGTCCTGACATGAAAAAATCCTCATACTTAATTTAAAATGTGGGCCGGGGTAAGCGCATAAATTGCTTACCCCGGATATTTATGAAAAAGCACCTTTACTTTTGGCAGCTGACAATGTGTTAGCAACTACGCCGCCCTCTTAATGAGAGGAAAACCCATAATGTTCCGTTTTATACGGACTTATGAAAGACAGCGAGTCTATAGCAGACTTATTCTATAGGCAGAATAAATCAGCCGTTACTTTAAAGGGCTTTGGCTAAAATATAAATTTTACGGCCAATAACGTAATTCATCAAATGAAGTTTTATGGCTGTTATTGCGAAAGTTCCGATTCAGTAGCCGCCGCAGGAGCTTCCGAAGCAAGGTTTTCTATTGCAAGTTCATCTGCTGTCGGTTCCGCAACTGTTTCTTCAACAATTTCTTCGATTGGTTCATTTCCGGTTGAGGCCAATTTTTCCTCCTCAGCTCGCAAATCGGCAAAAGCTTCGGCCAAGCCGGGATCTTTGATCTCAACTTTGGAGTTATCATAGAGTTCCAGCATTTTTTTATTCATCATGATGCTTTGCTTTTCCTCAGCAAGATAGGAGGTAATATCTGACTGCATCTCAGCAAAAGGGCTTTGTCCGGCAGGTTTCACTTCCGTGACCTTAAAGAGGTGAAAGCCCATGGGCGATTCTATTAAGGAGCTCACTTCTCCAACCGCCAAACCGGCTAAAGCTTCGGCAAAACGCGGCGGAACACCTTCTCTTTCCAGGAAGCCCAAGTCTCCTTGACTGGGGGCAACAGCCGGATCTTGGCTGATCTCGGCCACTAAGTTTTCAAAACTTTCACCATTTTGCAAGCGAGCAACGAAGGCACTGACCTTTTCTCTTGCGGCGGCAATATCTTCAGGCGAAGCTTCTTCCCCGGTTTCAAGATTAGTGGGCATCACCGGCACCAAAAGTTGGCTGACTCTGATTTGCTCTTCATGTTCAAAAAGAGCCGGGTTTTGTTCGTAAAAAGCTTTGGCCTCATCTTCTGTGATGGTGATTTGCGGCAAGACTTCTTTTTCCTGCCAAGCTTCCAAAGCCATTCCTTGGGCCAACTGATGGCGCAAATCAGCCTCGGTTTGACCGTAAAGGTCTAAGAACTCGGCAAACCTCTCAGGCGATTCGAAACCGCTTTTAATCTCGGCCATGGCGGCGTCAATATCCTCAACGCTGGGAGCATAGCCAAGCTTTGCGGCCTCTTGTCCGGCCAATTCCAAGCTGATTAATGAGGCCAAAACTTCCAGTTGCAAAGCTAAATCGGTGGCGTTTTCTTCGCCGCTTTCCTCCATAGAACCAAACATCAAACGGCTGGCTTCAGTCATGGAGAGCTGGCTGTCGAAAAGTTTTTGTGAAATTTCAACCCCGTTGACAACTGCAACGATGGTGTTATCTGCCTGAGCGGCGCTTTCGCCTGTAGTTTCAGGAGCCGCAGCTTCACCTGCAGCTTCAGAAGTTGTCGCTTTTTCTGAAGAAGCAGCCCCGGGCTCGGTCTCTTTTTCTTTATCGGAACCACAAGCAACCAAAAGCATTGCAGATAAAAGGGCTACGGCAAAAAGTTTACGGGACATTCAAAGACCCCTTTCTGATTTTTTTGGGCTTTCGTCCAAAAATATTTTAGGAAACGCTGGTTAATTAGCGCTTCCTTTAGCTCATAAGAGCAAATGTTTTG
>CAYJAF010000046.1:0-21079 GCA_964368195.1 uncultured Thermodesulfobacteriota bacterium | reverse complement strand
AAAACTCTTGAAATTGATTTCCGTGGGCTCAACGGCCACCACCTTTTAAAACTTCGAACACAGTTTTCATCATGATAATAAAATCCAGGCCCAAAGTCCAGGTTTCGATGTATTCGATGTCCATGCTCATCCACTCATCAAAGCTGACGTCGTTGCGCCCGGAAACTTGCCAAATACAGGTGAGCCCAGGCTTCACTGAAAAGCGTTTCCTTTGCCAATCATCACTTAAATAATTGTAATCCCTTAAAGAAAGTGGTCGAGGGCCAACGACACTCATGTCACCAAAAAGCACATTTAAAAGCTGAGGCAATTCATCGATACTAAATTTACGCAAAAACCTAGCCCCAGGAATAAGACGTGGGTCGTTTTTCATCTTAAAAGCGGCCCCATCCATTTCATTAAACTGCATGAGATCTTCAAGCATTTTTTCAGCATTCGGCACCATGGTGCGGAATTTATACATATTGAAAACACGCTTGTTGTAACCCGCTCTCTGCTGAACAAAAAAAGCCGACCCGGGACTGACAGCCTTAATATAAATTGCCACTATCACAAAAAGAGGCGCTAACAATATCAAAGCAATTGACGAACACACCACATCAATCAAACGCTTCACAAGCAAGGCCAATTGGTCACGCATGGTGCTTGTGTAGGCCGAGGTGTGAAAATCGCTGAGGCAGATATTTGGCTGGCGAGCAGGCCCCGCTTCAAACATGTTGCCAAGCATATTAGTGGTGATGCCGTAAAGACCAGCTAGCTTGATTACATTGTGAATGGAATCGTAAAAGGAGCGAATGGGAAGAAAAATAAAAATTTCGTCAACAACTTCCTTTTTTAAAATATCATCAATGTTTTCTAACGAGCCCAAATAAGTAATGTTAGAAGATTCGTTTTCCGCCGTGTCAACATAACCAATAATATCAATACCCAAAAGAGGGCTCCCGGTTAAAATGTTACAAAATGATTTTGAGCGCGCATTCATGCCCAAAACTAAGACCTTTATTTTATTAACATCTATGGAATTTTTTTTCGTCAAATAAGCCGCCACTAAATAATGGCTGGAAATTAACAAAGTTAAAGTTGCAAGCGTAAAACCAACGATTAAATAACTTGTCTCCGAAGAGCCAACAACATAGGAACGAATTAAAAAAACCAAAGAAACAAAAAACACAATGGAAATAGAACGCAAAAGAAAAGTGCGGCTTTCCATGTTGACTTTATTTTCCAAGCTGGAAATCTTCCAGCGAAAACTTATCAGGATACCCAGCATATCAATGATATAAATCGGTAGCAATACGAATACAAGTTGACTGACAATCTCATCACCGAGCCCCGGGGCATAAATGAAGAAAATTGAAAGAATAAAGGCCAAGGTTAAGCTCATAAGTTCTGAGCATAAGAGCGTGAAAAAAATGGCTTTTAAGCGGGCCGTAATCATAATTGCATTCCTATTAGAAGGTCAAAGTAAATAACTCACTTCAAGCTTCACAATAACTTTAATGTAACTAAACAAAATATCTCACCTAAAGACAATTGTCAAGGTCATTGTAAACACATTAAAAATTGAGAATTAAGGTTCAGGAACAAAGTCAAAATAACCGGTTACATCACCTTCAATTTTGGGTGCCGTATGATCAATAAACATTGTCTGGCGCAAGCCGGAAAGAGCGTTATAGGGCCGTTCTTTGTTAGTGCCACCAAAAAACCCCTTCGAATTAAAAGCTTGAGAATTAAAAGTTGTGCCTTCAAAATCATCTAAATATTTTTCTGCCCCCTTAAATTTCTGCGGGCTATTAAAATCATCTAAAGACTCAAATTTTTCTGCTTCTTCCGAACCTTTTAAACTGCTGTTTTGCGCAAACCAAAGCCAATAAGCCAAATCAGCTCGGCAGTAAGGATTGTTGGCAAATTCCCGGTCAAAGTGTTCATTTTGGGGGGTGCAATTCTTTAAATCATAAGCGGCACTGCCGTAAGAATTCATTTCAGCAACCAATGCGTGCAAACTACCTCCGGGATGCCCACTGGGAAAACGACGCACCACCAATGAGTTAGGATCGGGAATACGCCAGTTTCCCCTTTTAAGTGAATTACGCTTTTTATTAAATTCAATAACAGCCAAGCCATGCTCGGTCAATTCACCGGCCGGGCCAATGAGCCCGTTGGCCTGTTCCACATAGGCGGCGTCAAAACCTTTTTCGTAAGCAAACTCCAAAGCCGCTTTTAACTCTTGCGGGCTATGACCACCATCGCGGCCCAACTTTTGTTTATTGTGAAGACTGAGGTTGGGAAAACTATCTAAATACCAAAGGTCAACGCAAGCCCAAAGCTCCTGAGCCAAACCATTGTCTTCATTTGCTTTTTTATATTGACGTGCGGCGCTTTCCGCCATCATCGTCATGTAATCATTATAGTTTTCTTTAAGCAGCTTCACCGCCAACACAGCCCCCCCGCGAGCTGCCACAAAGGTGGAATCGGGAAATAGAATTTCCAAAAAGAGCCTTTTGTTATATTTGCGGTAGTAATCATTAATTTGGCTGATTTTACCGGCTATTTTGAGAAAGGCATTAGCGGGTGAATCGGCTCTTGTGTCGGCATAATAGGGCTGAACCAAAGTGCCTGGGAAAGTGCTGCCTAAAAGATTTTGCACAAAGAGAGATTCGTCATAAATTACGCCTAAAAACAGTTTATCATCCTTTAAATATTCCAAATATTCGGGCCGAATATCCCAACGGTAACTTTGCCCGTTATCTGATCTAAACTCCTCAATATTGGGAACATAATTCATCAACTCAGTATTAAAAAGGTATTGTAAATTATTTTTACGACAATAATCAGCTATTTGCAAAATAGAACCATTGGCAAACTCCTCGGGTGAGATGTGCCAAACAATGAATTCTATGCCCAATTTTTTAACAGAGTCTCTATAGCTGGCCATTGTTATTTGCTTATCCCAATTGTCGGCATTAAGCCCCAAACGAAAGGGACGCTCTTCGGCTCTGGCCGGAGCGACCACTAATAAGCCCAAAACAAGCGTGGCTAGCAAGTTCAAAACAAATGTTTTTTTCATGTGTTACCCTCAACTCCAAATTTAACGAATTGCTGATTTATTCTGCCTGAAAATAAATCAACGTTTCTTTAAGAAAACGCTGCCTCTCATGAGCCCTTACGGGGCGGAAAACCATGGGTTTTCCTCTCATTTCGGCTGCGGCAAAGTAGGCATTTTTACCTACTTTGCTAAGGAAGCACTAATAAATCAGCGGTTCCTTAAAAACATTTTCAACTGAGTAAAATATCGGCATATTTTCTCCAGTGACCGGCAAAGGAATAATGTTCCCTCACCCGCCTACGCCCGGATTGCCCCATTTTTCGCCTCAAATTTTCATCTAAAATAAGAGTCTCCAAAGATTTTTCCCACTCTTCATCCGTTTCAGCTAAAAATCCTTGCTCGCCCTCCACAATGGTTTCGCAATTAGCCCCCACGGGTGAGGCCACGCAAGGGATACCGGCGGCCATGTATTGCACCAATTTAAAGGCGCATTTTCCTTTAGTGAAATGACTTTCAACCAAAGGCATTAAACCAATATCAAACTGGCTGAAATAATTCAATTCTTCGGCCATAACCCACGGGATAGCATAAGCGTGTTCCATATCCCAGTTTAAATCTTTATTGAGCCCCACAGCTCGGAATTCCAAGGGATAACGCCGAGCAAGGCGTTCTATGGGCCTTTGTAAACGCTCTACGTGCGCTTGGTTCGTTGAGGTGCCAATCCAGCCGAGAGAGAGGCGATTTGCCCTTGAGTGCGGCTGGATGGCGGCATATTTTTCGTGATCAACACAAGTTGGGATAAGGCTTAAATTATTAGTAAAACAGGAAAAATAATCGGCTAAATATCGGCTTCCCACAACTGTTGCCCGGCAACGAGGGGCGATATATTCATATTTGTTAAAATCTCTAATTGTTTTATGCCAAAAATTTCCGGCCGGGTCAGGCTCGAAAATAGCATCGTCAATATCTAAAATAACCGGCATATCTTGCCGAAACAGGAGCCGCTCTAAAAGCGGAGGCCCGTAAGGAAAGAGCTCCCTGGCCAGCCAAACGGCGTCATATGGCAAACGTGACATAAGGGAGCTCACCCGCTTCAAAAAGGAAGAGGCAAAAAAGGCGATCTCCCCTGCTCCCAGGCAACCCCTTTGTTGCTTTTGGAAAAATTCAGCATTTAAAAGACTTTGGTGTTCCACTTCAATGCCGGCTTCTTTCAGCCAGGGGATATATTCCAAAATGCGATAGCGAGTGTCAGCGGCTTCTTTAGGCCTGATGGTAAGGGCTAAAACTCTTTTCATTTGAGCCCCTTAAGATTTTTTTTACTCTTTTGGTTGCCAAGCGGACAACTTTGGTTCCACTGAGCTAACAAGCCCCAAAAACCTTTGGCCTTAGCTTTGTAAATGCTTTTTCTCTGCGGCTTTAAAAAGGCCAACGCCTCCAGCACAACAGCTTTTCCCAAAGCCTCGGCCAGGCTGACAGCTAAGGTGATAAACTGCGGAACAAGGCCAAAATGCTTGGCAAAATATTGGGCCCGACTGAGGCGCAATTGCCAAAGCATTTTATTAACCACCGGCAAAGCCTCACAAGAGGCTCCCCCCACGTGGGAAATTTTAGCCTCAGGGTAAAACCAAAGCTCAAAGCCACTGTCTAAAATGCGCCTGCACAAATCGACTTCTTCATAATAGATGAAGAAACGTTCATCTAAGCCGCCATAGTTTTCATAATCCTGGCGCTTAATGAACATGGCCGCACCCATGATTTGCTCCACTGCCCGAGGGCTTTGGTGGTCAAAATGATTTAAGACGTAAGTGCCCAAAAGCTTATCCAAATAAGTGGCGTCGGCCAAAATGCGCCAAGGAGTCGGAAGGTTACGGCAAGTTTTGGCAGTGCGCCCATCGGAACCTAAAATCTTGGGGCCAACCATTTTCGCATTTGTGCTCTCTTTGAGAAAGGAGCTTAGAATCTTTGGAACATCATTATAGAGCTTGGTATCCGGGTTTAAAAACAGTAAGAAATCTTCGGTGCGCCCTTGAGCTCCCAAGTTACAGGCTGCGGCAAAGCCCACGTTTTCCGGGCGGCTAATAAGCTCTATGGAAGGGTTTTCCAAAGCTTTGACAATTTGACCGGTCTGCGCCCCGGGGGAGTTATCCACCACCACCACTTTTGTGCGCAAGGTGAGGCTATGGTTAAAGATGGAATCCAAGCATTCACCAATGGTAGCTTCATTATTATAGGCAACAATAATAATCGCACATGATTCATTGGTGTTCATTTTGCAGCTTTCTTTATGGTTTGTTTGCAAGATAAAATCCCCAACGGCAAATATCTAAATCTTCTTGCTGGCGACTGCGTAAATATTTGAGAAAATAAATAAATCCAAGGGAAAAACGCCACCCGGCCACATAGAACGGCCCGTGGTGCTTGCCAAAGAGATATTCCCGGCTCACAAGGCACTGCTTTAAAATTTTAGTGAAAGATCCGTAAAGCTTAATGGTGCTCCGCCGACATTTATGCAACACTTCCCCCAAATGAACGTAAAAAATGGGGCCCTGACTCTTACGAGTGCGCAAGCAGAGATCCATCTCCTCACAATAAAGGAAGAAGTTTTCGTCAAACCCGCCGATTCTTTGGAAAGCATTTTTTCGAAACATCATGGCCGCCCCCACTAGACAATCCACCTGACGAGTGGAGCAGTGATCCCAATCACCGTAATAGGGGCGCCCAATAAAGGGCACTTTGGGAAAGCGGAAACACAAGGTGGAATGCTCTAAAATTTCATTCACAATGCTCTGGTCTCGCCGCCCACCACCGAAATCAATGGTGCCATCTTCATTTAAAACAGTTGGCCCACAAGCGGATACTTGAGGGTGCGCTAGCAAAAAGTTACTTAAAATAGTCGGCACATCATTTATTAAAATGGTATCAGGGTTTAAAAAAAAGAGGAACTCACCTCTGGCCGCGTTGGCCCCGACGTTACAACCGGCCCCAAAACCATTGTTGGCCTTGTGACGAATGAGGCGAACTTCAGGGGCAGCTTCTAAAGCACTTAAATCATCATTTTGGGAATCGTTATCCACCACAATAACTTCATAAGAAACCCCAAGCACTTTTTGCCGAACGGATTCCAAAGACTGAAGAATATCTGAAGAGCAATTCCAATTAACGTAAACAATGGAAACGCTTGGCAAATTCAAAGTGTTAGCCATTATAGCTTTCAACCTTTGTTTCACTGGCTTTCAAGCATAAGCCACAAACTAAGCCTGCTATAATAAAGAGAAGTTTAGTTGGCTTGATGAAAAGATGAACGTCAGCTAAGAGCCCGCAAGAAAAATAAATACATAAAGTGGCCAAACCGGCTTTCACAAAATAAGCGGCCTGCATTTGATTTTCCATTAACAAAGAATGCTGAACATGGCGCATTTTATAAACCAAAAAGAACATAATAATAAAAAATCCCACCAAGCCAACAAAGCCTTGCTCAACTAAAATCATTAACATGGTATTATCCACGGTGCTAATGGTTTTAATATCGGCCAGATATTCAATGGGAATGGCAGGGTTCATACTCAAATAAAGATCACTGAAATTTTGGTAACCAATACCAAAGTTAAAACCAAGGCCAAAAAACCAGTGTTTTTGCCAGAGGTCTAAGGCCACGTCCCAATAGAAAAAGCGAATATTCATGTTTCTGAAATCAGTTAAACGCTCCATAAAAGCGGTGTCAGAAAACACAAGTGAAAGAATCATACCCACGACAATCACAAACGGCAAAGCGACAATAGCCAAGCGGCGAATATTCGGGACGAATATAGCACCGGTAATGGCCAAAGCTATCCATACGCCGCGGGTAGAGTTAAACAGAATAAAAACCAAAGCGAGCGCTAAGGTGGCTATCGCCAGGTTACGATATTTCTCATTATAAAGAAGCGCGGCAATTAAAGGCACGCACATGGCCACAGTAGTCCCCGCCTGAGACGGGCTCAGAAAAACCACGTAAGGACGATAAGTCCCGCTTTTATCGGCCACAAATTCATCATCGAGGTAAAACCAACCGAAAATATCAGCATAAGCTTTAGCCCCGAAATCCATCAGCGGATTTTTCCAAGTGATGGCCTCAAAGACGCCGGCCACAGAAATAGCTATTACTACAAATGACAAAGCCACCACGATTTTAGTGACCAATTTTTCATTTGACATTTCAAAACATAAGACATAAAACATGACGCCCAAGCCAAAAGTTTCCAGAAAAGTTCTCAAAGCCACAAGGTCAGTGAAGTAAAAGAACATGGTCATGCCCATGAGGAATGAACCGAAAAACAGAAAAAAAACATCGGGAATCGGAATACTCAGGTTGCGACGAAGAAACATCTTCATGCCAACGATACCAAGCACCATTAATAATAAAAGGCCATCGGCACGCAAGCGCGGCGAGGAGCCCACGCCTAAAAAGAAAGGCACAATAATCAGCGATACAATGGCCAAAATCAAGGCTATTTCCGTCCAACGCCAAGCCCCGACAAAAAAGACTACTCCAAGTAAACCGCCTGCCACTAAGAGCAAACCACTTGTGGGGCTGAGAGATAAAGCCAGAAAGGCCATCAGAGCTATTAGGGCTGCAAATAGACTACTGTAGATATAAGAACGCATAATTGGCTCACTATCGTAATGGAGAATTTATCGTAATAGAAAAGTTAACTCTTTTGAGAACTGATTATCGTAATTTCTTCTTTCAAAATAAATTTTGCAACAAAGAATAAAATTATACAACTCACTATTTCTGAAAGCAAAAAGGCCACGGCTGCTCCCCAAATGGAATATTTAGGAATGAGCATAAAGTTAAAAAGAAGGTTACTGCCAACCGTCACCACAGCCAGGACAAAAACCAAGCGTGTGTGCTTTGAAGCCACAAGGTAGTTTACCATAAATGAGGTTACATAACTCAAAGGCAAGGCCAACATCAAAATCAACAGGGTATTTGCAGCCTCAAGGTAACTTGGGCCAAAAAGCCCCATGATGGGCTCCCGCAAAGCAATTCCCAATATAGCGGCAACAACGACTATAACGCAACCAATTAAAAAAGTATTTTTAAAAACAGATAAATTAGCTCGACGGGCCACACTTGGAAAAATAGCTACCAAAAACCCGCCAAAAACAACGGTGAAAAACTCAAACACCCGGTAAGAGGCATTATAGAGGGCCACTTCTTCTAAAGAACCCAATTTAGAGATCAAAATCAAATCAAGGCGCATATAAATGCCGGCAATGAGCTCGACTCCGAAAAGCACCAATGATTCGGCTAAAAGCGGGCGCAAATTTTGCGGCCACTTTAAATAGACATGGGGCCAAGCAGGCCGTAAGACTACCAAAAAGCGTACAATTGGAGCAAGGGCACTGGCCGCAATGAAATAGCCAAAAGAGGCCTCGGTTAAAATGAAACAGCCAAGCAAGGCAAAAAGGACGATGCGCTCTAAAATTTGGGCCACAGCCACAACAGCCATTTGTTCGCGAGCCGTATGCCACGCCTCTATGGTGCGGGTGACGCCAACTATGGGCACGGCCAAGAAGAAAAGAACTGAGGCAACGGGATAACTTCCGCTAATTTCCGAATAGCTGACTAAAACAATTAGAGAAGCCGCAAGCCCAACAACAACTGAAGTTCCTATTTTCAAAACCAAAGTGGAAGCCAAAAAGCTTTCGGCGTTTTCTGTGTTTTGCGCCAAGTTGCGAATGACAATTTTATCTAAGCCCAAATTGGAAATGACTTCCGCCATAAGGTAAGCCGTGAGCAAAACAGCCCACACCCCAACTTCTGTTGGGGTGAAAAAGCGAGCCAGTAAAACAAAAGTGATATAGCTGACAAAACGACCACCAAAGGAAGCTACCGTTAAAAATATAGTATTTTTAACAATCCGTCCTTTAGCGGAAGTTTCACTGAAACCTTTATCACTATTGAAAACTCTTTGCTCAACTAACACTTTACAGCTTCCGTCGACAAATAACCCATTTGTTTTGCTCAAAATCATAACGACTAATGATTTTAGCCGGGTTCCCTGTCACCACTGAAAAAGGAGGCACGCTTTTTGTCACCACCGAGCCAAACCCCACGGTCGAGCCCTTGCCCACAGTAACCCCAGGAGTGATGATGCTACAGGCCCCTATCAAAACGCAATCCTCAAGTGTTACAGGCTTGGGAACTGTTAAAGGAATCTCTACTCGACTTTTGTTCAGGGAATTGGGGTCTGAGGCAGGATGGGCATGATCAGAGATTATAACATTTCTTGAAATGCCGCATCCGAAGCCAATGACCAATTTAGATGCGGCCGAAATTTGTACTCCACTTTCTATAGTACAACGCTCACCAATATGAATTTCACCATTTAAATAATCAGCAGCCACTCCAAAATGCTCATCTACAATACAACTCAAACTAACATCACGATTAATCTCCACACAATTTCCGATAAAAATTCGTTCTGGATGCCCAAGCCGTATAGAGTTATGAATATAGCATTCGTTTCCCAAATCACCTAATATTTTGCCAAGCATTTTGGTGTGCAAAATATCCCATCGATCCATGACTTTTTTATATAATTTATATATTAACATCTATTCCGTTTTCCCGAGTTTATATTTGTTCCTACTTAAGCAAGTTCTGCTAAAACAGCGACTCCTTAAGGAAACGCATGGTTATTAGCGTTTCCTTGCAAAGTAAGCTATTTGCTGACTTTGCCGCAAGCCTTAATGAGAGGGAAACCCATGCTTTTCCGTCCCAAAGGGCTCAGGTAAGGCGTGCGTGCTTTGCTGACTTATTCTGCGGGCAGAATAAGTCAGCCTTTATTTAAAGGTACCTATAAAGGAACGCAGGGATATGGAAACGACGGTTGCTCATGACCAAACCAATCTTTTTAAAGCCATATTGCACCAAAGTGTCAATGCTGCTAGAGGCCACATAACGGTTTGTCTTTTCGGCCTCGATGTCGTAAACAGCCCAATCAAGCTCATCGGCTAACGCAATTAAAAGAGAGCTCTCTTGCAAGGGAGAATAGTTGAAAACCAACAAGTCATGGTTACTTTTCAATGTCTTCCAGAAATCGGCCTCTTTAGCCACATCTACGTTATCAGAGCGGCGATATTCATCAATGCCTTCGATTTGTTGCGCCGGACGATCGGGGTTATATTCAAACTCGCTGCGCTCTTTTTTAGCATCTTCATGTTGATAATTGATGATAACCGGATTCCGCTTTTGATATTTTCTAGCAAACATTGTGAAATCAGTAGTTAAATCACTTAAATCAACTCCATAAGCACTGGAGGAAAAAAGTATACTTGCCGGGTCGCCATTACGCACAAGCTTTAAAAATAGCTGTCGATAATCCTTACGGTAAATATCGTAATTGGGATTGACGGGGAAGTTGGTGGCGTCTGGGGTTTTACGCGCATTAAAGATGCCCACCACCGGATATTTGAATGTTTTTTCAGCTTGTTCCGGAGATGAAAGAGTGTTATCAACAAACACACTCACAAAAAGAATGAACACATTACCGGCAACCAAAGAAGCAATGGCCAAAGCCAAAACCCGAGGCAAGTTTGGCTCAGACCATTTAGTTGCCAAAGAGGGCATTTCCAAAACAGAGACGTTGGTAATGGATTCTTGCTGAGCCGCCTCACGCCCAATGGCGTCAGAATAGTTTTGGTAATAGCGGTCATAGATTTCCTTTTTCAGCTCTACATCTTGATCTAACAAAGTGTGTTGGCTGGTAGCCCCCACAGCATTGGCCAAGTTAGTTTCCATTTGGCGAATTTGTTTGGTCAAGATGTCAATTCTGGCTTTTTGCGCTTCAACTTCCGGGTTTAAATCTTGCAAAACTTGATCGAGCTGAATCCAAGTCTCGTTGGTGCGAGTTTCTTTATCATCGATCAAACGCTCCGGTTGTTCATTGAGCAAAGCCGTTAACAGGCCGACTTCGTTATCAATATCTTTAACCGTGCGGGAGCTGGCATTATAACGGCTCAAATAAGCTTCTTTTTGCATTTTGAGCTCGGCCAAACGCGCCTGAAGTTCAGCGTGAGTGGAATTGCGAACTTCACGCACTAAAAACAAGACATTTTGCGGCACTTCATTTAAAGCATCGCGAATCAAATCTCTTTTTTGAGCGGTGTAAGCATATTCACCCAAAAGACCGGTGAGGATAATGCGTTGCTGTTCTATTGTCTCGCTGGCCACGGCAATTTGCTCAGCATCATAGAGGCGTGATTGTACCTCAAACTTACTTAAAGCTTCCAAAGCTGTGGCATAATCGGCCCGAGCTTCTTGGAGTTTTCCGGCAATCAAAGCCAACTCATTGGCGTTGAAATAAACGGCCCCGTGGTGCAGACGATATTCGTTGATGATAGCTCCTAAAACTTTTTGAGCCAAAACGGGGTCGGGAAAGGAAAAGGTAACGGAGAGGACATCAGAATCAGTCAATGCTGAGGCCGTTAAATTCTTTTTCAAATATTCACGCACAGTGAGCAGCTCCCTCATGGTAGCATCAGGGCCACAAATGGTGCGCGAAACCGCTAAAAGAGTATCGTTACTGGTCAAAATGCTAATTTCATTTTGAATTTCTTGTTCACGACGGGTAAAATAAACATTTCTGTCTGAACTCAAAGTGGAAGAACCAAGTTGCTCTTGGCCAAAACGCACCAAGACTTGAGCATTGGATTCATACATTTTCTTTGAAAAAACCAAAAAGATGCTCAAACCCAAACAGAAATAAATGGTAAATAAGATAAGCCCATTTTTGTAACGAAATATCGTTGACAAAATATCTTTCAATGTAAAATTCATAGTCATTCCCCAAAATTAACAGTGGTTTAGTTTTTTGGCTAATAAAATGATTAGCCCTGGGAAACGCTGATTAATCAGCGTTTCCTATGGTAGCCCACTTTCTTCTGTGTTATTGCGGTGCTCCTGTCGTAGGATTTACATACTGAATATTTTGGTCGTCAGCAAAGAGTTCATGCACAAACCCATAAGACAAATTCATTTGGAAAGGAACCATATCTTCAATATACTGCCTCACAGCGTCACCGGCTAAGACAATGCCTTTCCGCGGCACAATCATCACATCACCGGGGGCCAGATAAATGTTTCGGGAATTGCCTTCGGCAAAATCACCGTTTACTAAATAACTGGTGTATGTTTCAGGGTCTTTTTCATCTTTTCGAATTAAAATAACGCTGGTAATGTCGCCATCAACCATATTTGGCAGAGCACTGGTCAAGGCCTGGGCCACAGTCATATATGTCCGGAAAGGCAATGGCCCACCGGCTCTAACTTCACCTGCCACAAAAACCATGGGGTCTGGTTGGTCGGTTGTTATAGAAATGTCAGGCGATTTCAAATCGCGGCTGTAAAAGGCCACAAGCTCGCGGTGAATTTCCGCAGTAGTTTTGCCAGCCGCCATATAGCGCCCCATCAGAGGTAAGAAAACCACCCCATCTAGGCCTACAACAACGCTGGTGTTCAGTTCCGGGTGATACATAAAAGATATTGTCAACCCATCACCAACTTGTAATTCCGCACGTTTTAGCGGATAAATGGGTTTTTGCATTGTCTCGGTCACGGCCTCCAGTTTGCTGGTGTCAAATTGTTCCAACCCAGCACCTGAACAGCCGCCGACCATCATCATCATCATAATAAGCCCTAATAAAATCATGATGCCCTTCATGATTGCCTCCACTCCAAAATATAGTATTTTAAGTTGACATCACTAATGTCAACTTAATTAAAGACACACTTGCTCTGGCATCGGGACGTGTAAATTAATTACACTTATGCCGCCGCAAGTGCTTGACTGCTCTCGCAGTCAAGATAGTAATTTCAACTGAAATTACTATAAAATTAAAAATTAATCAGAACTCGAAATATGCCATTGTAAAATAATACTTTCAGCAGTATCGAAACTCAAATAATCAAGGGCGTAAAGGGCCCCCAACATGACCACAGCCAAAACCAGACACGAAACAATTGTGAAGCTGATTTTACTTCTGGCCTCTAGTGGTAAGGTGTTCACTGAGTTTTTAACATCATTGGCCACTGTGGCCAGTGATTTAGACAAATCAGCATCACCAAAATTTTTTGCATCCTTAGCCTTAGCTGTGCCTTCAGCTTTTGCCAAGAGCCTAGACAAATCAACATCGCCAAAATCTTTAGCATCCTTAGCATTAGCAGTGCCTTCAGCTTCTGCCAAGTTCTGTTTAGCCTCGGTTAAAGATTCTGATTCTCTTTGCACTTCAGCTTGTGGTGCTTCTGGCTGTGTTTCAAGCAAAGCTTCAGGTTTATTTTCAACTACAATTTGCTCACTTGCTAATTCTTCGGCCTTAGCTTCAGAAGCAGGCCAAGCCGGCTCTGATTCTAGTGGTTGAAAATCAACCGGTTTTGGTTCATTTGTTTTTGACTTCAAAAATTTCATAAGCATCCTTCAATTCTAAAGAACATGAGAAGATTTCGTCCTCTCTGTTTTGTCATATAAATTTACTAATCTTCAATATAAATTATATCTAGCAGTAATATTAATTATACTTAAAATAAACATCAAATAATAAAAAAGAAACTCTTTTAAACCAGCTAAAGCATTGATTAGCCTAGCAAAAAGATTACGTGCCAAAGCTATTTTTGTCAACCTAGGGCCTTTTGGCAAAACTCAATAATCACTTTAGCTTCACCTCTTATTTACTCTAATTACACTCTATCTTGTCCTCAAGCTACCAGCGGATACTATAAAAAGATCTAAAAAAAAATTTGTTTTTCAAGCCAAATATGCCTCAAAAATAGAAAAACCTCGCCGAAGCGAGGTTTAAATTTTAAGATTTTTAAAAGAGGCGCTAATTAATAGGCATTTCCTTCAGCGGGGATTGTTTAAGGATTAAATATAATTTCATAAGGCGGTTTATCGAGATTAATACGCTTCATTATGACATTTTCACTGCTTCGCACAGTAGTGGGCAAGCTGCCTTCCCGTGAAATGAAATTTTCTAAAGAAATTTTCGTGGGATAAGAATCAGCAGACCCTCGCCTGCCCTCCCACTTACGCCCCAAAATAGTATAGGCATAATAGGCCATTTGGGGCGAAGTGCTGAAAAGGACTATCCGTTGTGAGCCGTATGGTTCAATGCCCCACCAACCTTCATTAACCCTCTGTTTCCGACGATTGTCGTAATAATTAATACAAACGCGGACTTCGCTCAGTGTTTTGTTGTAAAAATGTAAAACCGTGTGGGGAGCCAGCCCCCCTCGAGCTGCAGGCGGCCCACGCAAATCAGAAGGCGGAACGTAAGTTGGCAATTGCTCCCAAGCCTGGCGTTGCTCCCAAAGGGGAACTGTTTCATGTTGCTGGCGTTGGTGTTCCCAAAGAGTTCTAGTTTGAGCTAGAGCCAGCTGTGGGAGCACCATGATAGCCAGAAATACCAAGAAAAAACTACTTAAATTTCCCTTCAAAGAAACACCAACCTTTTATATGATAATTATATTAAATAAACACTATAGTTAAAAACATTTCAAAATTATATATCTAATTTTAATTATCATATTTAAGGCACAAACACAAGTTTTTTCACCAATAAGTGTGATAACCGGCCTCTTGGGCACGCTCAAAACGAGGCGGTAAGCCTTGGCTATAGTATGTATGGCGCCCCTTTTCAGTATCGGCCCAAGCGGCACTCCACGGGTCAGTATAATTATAGTGACGCACAAATTCCCAATAAATGGCTTCCAGTTCAGCGGCCATTTCCGGCGACAACTGCGCCGAATCGCCATAGTAAACCCCAACATATTCCGGGGCCACCACGGCTAAAGCCCGGAAAAAAGCTACCTTGGCCGGAGCATAATTATAGTGGTTGGCGTTTTCCAAAAGTGGTTTATACGAAGAATTGTTGTAGTCAAAAACGCGCTGTGCTTCAGCTCCACTACTAAACACAAACAGAATAAAAGTTAACAAAAGCAATGCATTTTTAAACATTTTTTCGTCCTTTCTGTTTTCTCACAAAAGAGAATCGGTTTTATTTAAGGAAACGCTGATTAATTAGGGTTTCCTTAAATTCCAAATCACCCGGTTACTTTCAGCCTTTAAGCGTGAAACGAGCTCATTTTGTTTCACGCTCAAAGTGTGAAAATTATTTAGTTATTATGATCTGTAACAGCAGAAGGCAAAGTGTTTGTGAGTTTCAAGGGAACAGCAACGCCGTGGCTTACAAAGCGAAAAGTTGCCCCCGGGCCCAGTTTATCAATTTGGCCAACCACGCGGCCTTGGGTATCTAAGACTTTAGCGTAACCATTGGAAGTAAATTCCACTTGATAACTCTGGGCAGGCCTTCTACCCCCGGAATAGATAATGAGGTTGTCGCCAATCAAATCAGCTTGACCTGTGCGCCAATAGGGTTGGGCAACATCTGCTAAAAAACCGGCGTTAGGGCCACCGGAAGGATCAGCAGCAGCTTCCCAATCGGCACTGCCGCGGGGGCCCAACTCGGCAAAAACAGGGCTGTTGGCCACCATATTCCCATCGGTATAAAGATGTTGGTTAGGGCCAATGTAGCCGCGATAGCCACTTTGAGCAAAAGCCAGCGCAGTGAAAAATAAAAGAAGTAAAAAAGAAAAGGACGGAATAAACAATAAAAATTTAGTAGTCATAAAATTACTCCTTAAAGAAATGAAAAGTTTTCCAACGGGCCGAATACCCAGGTTTTAGTATAACAAGATAAACTTATTTTTCAAGTTAAATATAGCAGCCTGAGAATTAAAACTAAGATTAATACAATAAAAACCGAACAATAACGCAAATAAAAAACAAGGTTCACAGCAAAACTAAATAAAAAAGACCAAAAGCAAGCAACAAAATTTATAACAAGCCTCCTATTCAACAGGAGCACTAAAGCCGTCCACAAACAAACTCAACAAAAACAAAGAATTACCGCAAAAGCAAAAAAATTTAATTTTTTTTAAGCCCAAACGCTTGACAATATAGGAGAGGTGTTTATATTTATCACCGTCAGCAAAACTAAATCTTTTAAGAAAACGTTAGCTATGAATATTTATGCTTAGAAAACGGCCTTGAGCAAATAAAGATATATATATCTTCATAGGCCACAACTAAACCCCGTAAAACAAATGCGGGCTTATTATTGTTACAAACTTGAAAGGAACTAAAGAAATGAACCTTCGTCCTTTGTCGGATCGCATTTTAGTTAAACGTCTGGAAGAAGAAGAAACCACCAAAGGTGGCATCATTATCCCCGACACCGCAAAAGAAAAACCCCAACAAGGTAAAATCGTGGCCATTGGCGACGGCAAACTTCTGGAAAACGGCACCCGGATCACCCCAGGCGTCAAAGTGGGCGAAACCGTCTTGTTCGGCAAATATGCCGGAACAGAAGTCAAATTTGATGGCGAAGAATACCTCATTCTTCGTGAAGACGACATCTTCGGCGTTTGCGCCTAAGAAAACGCTGATTAATTAGCGTTTCCCAAAAGATAAAAGATTACCCACTAGCCTTATTTTAGAAAGTTTGGAGGAATTATTCTCATGGCAGCTAAAGAAATTAAATACAACGTAAAAGCTCGCGAAGCCATTATGCGCGGGGTCGACACCTTAGCCGACGCCGTTAAGGTCACCATGGGCCCCCGCGGCCGTAACGTCATTTTGGAAAAGTCCTTTGGGGCTCCCAACATCACCAAAGACGGCGTGACCGTGGCTAAAGAAATCGAGCTTGACGACAAGTTTGAAAATATGGGCGCTCAAATGGTTAAGGAAGTTGCTTCCAAAACCTCTGATGTTGCCGGCGACGGCACCACCACCGCCACTGTTTTGGCTCAAGCCATTTACCGTGAAGGCCAAAAATTAGTGGCCGCCGGTCTCAACCCCATGGCTTTAAAACGCGGCATCGACGCTGCTGTTGAAGCCATCACCGCTGAGCTCAAAAACATGAGCACCCCCACCAAAAACCAAAAAGAAATTGCCCAAGTTGGCACCATCAGCGCCAACAACGACCAAACCATCGGTAACATTATTGCCGAGGCCATGGACAAAGTCGGCAAAGAAGGCGTCATCACCGTTGAAGAAGCCAAAAGCATGGAAACCACCTTGGACGTGGTTGAAGGTATGCAATTCGACCGCGGTTACCTCTCCCCCTATTTCGTGACCGATCCCGAAAAAATGGTGGCCAATTTAGACGATGCTTATCTCTTATTGGTGGAAAAAAAGATCAGCAACATGAAAGATTTGTTGCCCATCTTGGAACAAATCGCCAAACAAGGTCGTCCTTTGTTGATCATTGCCGAAGATGTGGAAGGCGAAGCCTTGGCCACTTTGGTTGTGAACAAACTCCGCGGCACCCTCAACACCTGCTCCGTTAAAGCCCCCGGCTTCGGCGACCGCCGCAAAGCCATGCTCGAAGACATTGCCATCCTCACCGGCGGCAAAGTCATCAGCGAAGACTTGGGCATTAAATTGGAAACCATCACCTTGGAAGACTTGGGCCAAGCCAAAAAAATCAACGTGGATAAAGAAAACACCACCATCGTTGACGGCGCCGGCTCCAAAGCCTCTTTGGAAGGTCGC
Organism: uncultured Thermodesulfobacteriota bacterium; assembly: GCA_964368195.1. Classification (GTDB taxonomy): domain Bacteria; phylum Desulfobacterota; class Desulfarculia; order Adiutricales; family Adiutricaceae; genus Adiutrix. Next base: position 3,436 of record CAYJAF010000046.1, on the reverse strand, counting down.
GTGAAACAAATCCGCGCCCAAATCGAAGAAACTTCCAGCGACTACGACCGCGAAAAATTGCAAGAACGCCTTGCCAAAATGATTGGTGGCGTGGCTGTGATTAACGTTGGTGCCGCCACTGAAGTTGAAATGAAAGAAAAGAAAGCTCGCGTGGAAGATGCTTTGAACGCCACTCGGGCCGCTGTGGAAGAAGGCATTGTCCCTGGTGGCGGTGTGGCTTTAGTTCGCGCTCTCCCTGCTTTGGACAACTTGAAACTGGAAGGCGAAGCCGCCCAAGGCGTGTGCATCATCCGCCGCGCCGTGGAAGAGCCCCTTCGCCAAATCTCCAATAACGCCGGCCACGAAGGTAGCGTTATTGTTGAAAAAGTCAAAGAACTCAAAGGCGGCAACGGCTTCAACGCTGAAACCGGCGTCTATGAAGACTTGATGGTCGCCGGCGTCATCGACCCGGCTAAAGTGACCCGTTTTGCTCTCCAAAACGCCGCTTCCGTCTCTTCATTGCTCCTCACCACCGAATGCCTCATCGCTGAGAAAAAAGACGATAAGGCCGCTGCTATGCCTATGCCTGGCGGTATGGGCGGCATGGGCGGTATGGGCGGTATGTATTAAGCCTTTTTGGGGGAACTTTAAAAGTTCCCCCACCCCCCTCAAAATTTTTATAAACGGCAGAGGCCTTGAATATTACCCCTTTACTTCACAAATGGTAATATTCAAGGCCTCTACCGTTTATAACTTTGATAGTCTGGAAACCTTTTCACACAAATGCCAGCATGTCTAGCTTGTTCACTACCTGCCCCCTTGCGAAGCCGAGAAAATAATAAATCAGATTGAAGCGTGCCGACTACTTTTTTTATTGACATTGGGAAGAGAATGTTATATCTTATTAATCAGGATAAGGTATATTTTTATCTTACCACTGAAAGTCAAGTTGCTGAGCTTGGCTTTCCTTATAATTTTAAGCTTTCACTTGAAAGCTTGGTAAAGGCTTAGCCTTTAACCGTTCGCGGTGACTTCACACTTCTATCATAGTGTCGCCCCGACCAATATTCTCAAATCTGCTAATGCTATGTTGCATTTTTGCGCTTAGCACTTAATCAAGGGAATGTGGCCAAAGGGAAATGCTATGATTTTTTTATACCCTGAACAAAACAATAACTCAAATGCTTTGCTTGGCAACACGCCAGCCAAAGCCTTTTTGCGTTGTTGTTTTGCCTTTGGCGCACCTTTTTCCTACTGTCTCTTTTTTAGTGATAGCTTAACACTTTTTTGAACCTTCTAACTTTTATATGGCCTTATCGCTTCAAGCCGTTGAACCAAAACCCCAGAGAAGCAAATAAGGTTTAACCAGTTTCAAATCTTGAACATAAAGGAGCCCACAATGGCCGAAACACCTAAAACCACATCGGAAATCAACGAAAATAATAACACCGTCGACCCTTCCCAAACTGAAGGGAGTGAGGCCATCAACGAAGAACAGGCAACAAGTGATGGTGCTGCCCTTACCAGTTTACACCTGGAAAAGCCGGCAGCAGCCGAAACTCTCACCCTGACTCCTACTGAGGAAGGGCGCATTATTCTTGGCTTTGAAGACACCGCTGAAATTCTTTTGGAAAAACAAGGCAATAACCTTGTCTTCTCTTTTGATGATTCTTCAAGCGTTGTGTTGGAAAATTTCTATGAGAGCTACACTTCGGAAAACGTGCCTGAGTTCCAAGTTGGTGATGCCGTTTTTTCCGGCGAAGATTTCTTTGCTGCTTTAGAAGCTACGGATCTCATGCCTGCGGCGGGCCCCGCCGAAACAGCCATTGAAGGAAGCAATAGCGGCGTCAGCTTTGTTGTGGGCGAGCTTTTAGCTGGTATCGACCGCATTGGCGGTTTGGGGCAAGACTACCCTAATGATAGCTTCACCGATGATGAAGTCCCCGGCGGAGCAAATGATGACGGCCTCGTTTCCCTTGCCGGCATCCCTACAGCTCCCGGAGGAGACGACGACGGAGGCACCTCTCCGCTTGACCCTACCGACCCGACTCCGGGTCCTGACCCCGATCCGACTCCGGGTCCAGATGGCCCGGCCGATCCTGAAATCAGCGACCCGGCCGACCCTGAAACCGGTGGCCCGGCCGATCCTGAAACCGGTGGCCCGGCCGATCCTGAAACCGACGGCCCGGTGATTCCCGACATACCTGTAGACGACTTACCTGTTGCTAATTTTGAACCGAAAGTTGACGTTAGCAATGTCCAAGTTTCTGAGGCTTATTTAGAAGACGGAACTAAATTTGACGATAACGATGAGTTCCCCAATTTACCCCAAGCTACCGGGACTATTAGTTATTCTGATCCCGATGGCGACGCTATAACTTTTTCTTGGAATGAAGAAAACCAACCCGACCTTTGGACTAGCGAAGGCGTCAAAGTTGTATGGGAAGTCAGTGACGACGGCCTCACCCTCAACGGCTATGCCGGCGAAGGTGGCGAGCTGATTATTTCTGCGGTAATGGATCCCGATAAAACCACAGACAACTACACTGTGACCTTGCATCAATCGGTGTTCCACGACAGCCCCAACGAAGCCGGCGGTCAAGATTACAACACCGACCTTGACACCGACCCGAACCTCAACCCCAGTGGCGATGCCGATGGGGCAACCGACACCACCCCCAACCTCAACTTGGGCTTCACCGTCTCCGATGGTAAAGACAGCACCCCCGGCTCAGTTGAAGTTGAAATTCAAGACGACGTCCTCAATATGCAGAACGTCAGCGATGGCGTGGCAACTGACGAAGTTGACCTTGACAGCTCCACTGACAATCAGCTGGAGAACTTCTATTCAGCCTCAGCCGGTGAAAACTCCTTAAAAGATGCCCTCGGAATTACCGATGGTGACGGAAATATAAATAAAGAACCTTCTTTTAATTACGATGATGGCACCTATGACGTTCAATTTTACAATTCCAACAGTAATGAAATCACAGTTGGTGATGAAGAAAACGGTTTTACAATAACCGCGGGCTTGGTCAAACAAGGTGAATATGACCTCCAAGAAGGCAGTGAAGATTTAAATCTCGGCTGGCGCAACGACGACACCACCAAAGACGGCGTGACATATGGCGACGGCATTGGCATCACTGCCCCCGGCAAGGGCAATGTGTTTGAAGTTGGCAGCGACAAAAACGGAAGCTATGTTGATGGTGCCGTTTCAGAAGCTATAATCATCACCTTGCCTGAAGACCAACTTGCTTATGGCGTTGATTTGGGTTTTTCTTGCCTTTTCACGTCAAATGCTGAAGGCGGAGACTCCGCAGACAAAGAAGCCGAATACATCACCCTTGAATTTTACCGAGATGGCGAACTCGTCTACACAGTGGAGCAATTGGTCGGCACAACTGACGGAAACCAAAACATGCTTTCCTCAACCGTGACGGAACCTTTTGATGAA
>CAYJAF010000045.1:0-21658 GCA_964368195.1 uncultured Thermodesulfobacteriota bacterium | reverse complement strand
AGCATCTAAGCGGGAAGCCTGCCTCAAGATAAGATTTCCCTGGGGACTTGTTCCCCCTAAAGGACCCCGGAAGACTACCGGGTTGATAGGTCGATTGTGTAAGCACAGCAATGTGTTCAGCTTATCGGCACTAATAGTCCGTGAGGCTTTTCCTTGTTTTACATTGAAAAGTATATTTAACAGAAACGCTTAATAATAAGCTGCTTACCCAATATTCTTTTTTCAGAGATACTGATCTCGATGAATCCAAGAGGACTTAATGGTTTCTCTTAAAGGTCTCGGTGGCTATGTCGTGGGGGATCACCCGTTCCCTTTCCGAACACGGAAGTTAAGCCCCACAGAGCCGATGGTACTGCCCTGTCGCAGGGTGGGAGAGTAGGTCGCCGCCGAAATAATTAAAAGGTCCTTAGTCTTTGACTTAAGGGCCTTTTGTTTTAGTTTAAATCAGGACTTGGCGAAAGCTATTTCTGTTAAACTGAGATGCGAATCTGAAATTTGTTTGCATTTCGAATCACCTTAAGCCCAGGTGGTGGAATTGGTAGACACAAGGGACTTAAAATCCCTCGGTAGCAATACCGTGCCGGTTCGATTCCGGCCTTGGGCACCATAATTTATAATCAGATAGCCCCATAAGCTTTAAAAGCTTGTGGGGCTTTGCTTTTCCCCGATTCTATATCCCTCCCTTAGTCTCACAAGACCCCTTGTAGTAACATGCCGTAAGTAACGATATATTAAGAAGTATGTGGTAGACGCTGAAAATTAATAGCGTTTTCTTTTTCCATCTTTACTTTTTTAAAAAAAGCCTTGTGACTTTTTTCTATATTCTTTAAAATGAAATTAGAGGGGTGTCGCTAATTGTATTATTTCAGATTCTTTTGCTTAGAAAGTTAGGTGAACTATGAAAAAAACCCTTTTTTTGATTTCATTGGCCTTGTTTGGCTTGTCTCAAGTCGCCTGTGCTGTGCCTCCTTACGGGCCTCCACCGCCACCTCCGCCAACTGTAATCTATCATGTCGATGACTATGGACATTTCAATCATTATGCTCACCCGGTTCATCGTCCACACCCCGGTGCTATAATTCACCCTGTGCGTCCGCCTCATCCCGGGCCTTATCACCCTGGTCATCGTCCTGGACGTCCTTCTGGCGGCGGGCGCCACCGGGGCCACCATTAAGCTTTTTAACAATTCTCTAGCCCCCATCTTGGGGGCTTTTTCTTTTGACCTTTTAAGATTTTCAGGGCCGACGTGTTTAAATCTTTTTAATTGTAATTGTTTTTTGCTAGATAAGAGCTTGTAATTAAAGATGATTTGCAAGTAAAGTTTGAAATCTATCACAAGCAAGCGAAACCGAAGGGGAGCTTCTCCAAAAGATTCCGCAATTTTAATTCCGCCTTATGAGCGAAACGAAGGCACCCGCCGAAGTGAAGCGAAGCTGAAGGAATTAAAATAAGGAAGCTTTTGGAGAAGCTTCCCAAAGGTGAGCGACGAAAATTTAGATACGTCAGCCCTTTTAAGATTTATTTTAAAGCTAGAATTTTTTTAATCTTTTTGTTACAATGTTGTTAAACTTTAAAACATGACTTAAATAAACTAGCTTACAGGATAAATATGCTTGCTATGTATTCTACTTTGAGACGGCTGAAAAGCTTTTGGCCAATCTCACTTTTAGCTTTACTTTTTCTTTCTCCTTTACTCTTTTGGCCTGAGTTCATTTTGGCTGAAGAAACTGTTATTCCAGCTGAAAGCAGTGAAGGAGAGAATCACGAGCTCCCTCCTTCACCACCTTTGCCTCTTGGCTTTACTTTTGCTGATGTAGAAAAGGAAGCCCAGCTTTTGGCTTCTCAACCTTTTGTCTCCCCTGATCAAAATCAAGTGGAGTTCTTAAAAAGTATTCCCCAAGACAAGTGGCAGACCATAAATTTTCAAGAACTTAAGCGTCTTTGGGGAAAAGAGCGTCTTCCCTTTGAAGTTGGCCTTTTTCATCCCGGTTTTATTTTTGACCAGCCACCTTCTTTGCATATTGTAAAAAGCTCTGAGCAGTCGCCGCAAGTGCAGGAGTTACCCTTTAGTACCGATTATTTTACTTATACTGATGATGAACTAAAGGAAGATATTCACCAAGCCGATTTAAATTTTGCCGGTTTTCGCTTAAATTATCCCTTGCATCACCCCGAGCGTAAAGATGAAGTCCTTTCTTTTTTGGGGGCAACTCATTTTCGCGGGGTTGGGAGACACTCTCGTTACGGCTTGGAGGCTCGGGGGTTAATTATTAACCCAGCCCATGAAGCAGGTGAGGAGTTCCCTTATTTCCGCCGGTTTTGGTTGGTCGAGCCTGAAAGCGGAACTCGAGAAATGACTATTTATGCGCTTTTAGATTCTCCCAGCTTTACAGGGGCTTATCGTTTTGTGGTAACTCCGGGGCCTTCGACAATTATGGACATCAGGGCGCGTTTTTATTTGCGCGAGGGCCGTGAGATGCCGGACAAAATCGGCCTTTCACCATTGGGGAGTATGTATCTTCACTCGGAAAAAGAAGGGCCTCAACGGGGAGATTGGCGTCCTGAGGTTCATAATTCAGATATTTTATTGTGGACAGGGGCAGATGAGAAGTGGCACCAACGGCCTCTTTCCAACCCGGCGCGCCTTCAGATAAATTCTTTTCAACTCAATAACCCTGCCGGTTTTGGGCTTATGCAGCAAGATGGTAACTTCGACCACTACCAAGACCTTGAAGCCCGTTTTGATTTGCGCTCTTCTGTGTGGGTTGAGCCCGAAGGCAATTGGGGGGATGGCCATTTAGAACTTATTGAAATTCCGTCAGCAAATGAAATTAACAACAACATCATTCTCTATTGGGTGCCGGAATCAAAGCCTGAAAAGTCATTTCAGTTTGATTACAAGCTCTACTGGATGTTAGCCGGGGCCATTCCCCATCAAAATGGGCGGGCGGTGGCTACCCGTCAAACTCAAAAGCCCGATGGCACAACCCAATTCATTGTGGATTTTGAAGGTGGCCTTTTGGATAGTTTGAATGCGGAAAGTGCTCTCACCAGTGTGGTTGAAACTTTTCCCAGTGTGCCTGTTACGGGGAAAGCTCTTGTGAAGAATCCGGTTACCGGGGGGTGGCGTTTGACTTTTAGCGTAGCTGCTCCGGAGCTTAAATTGGTGGAAAGCATTCTCAGCGCACGGGGGGGGAGCCATAGCCTGCGCTTGACGGCTCTCCTTAAAAAAGGCGAAAACATCCCTGAACCCTTAACGGAAATTTGGACTTACGATTTGCCCTATTGAGCGGCGAAGTTTTGGCCGGGTAAGGAGAGGCGTGATGGAGACTAATGCGCAATATGATGAAGCCGGGTGCCGAGATCGCCTGTTAGCCTATCTTGAAGCTTACGGCCTTGAGCCTCAGGTTGGTTTGACCTTGGTTTTGGATGTTTTAAAGAATTCGCCTAAAAGTATGGCTGAAAATTTTCAAGAATTAGAGCGCCTTTTGGCTGAACGCGGCCTTGAGGCCGGAGCAGTCGGTGACTTGAAAAAATGTGCCGAGTTCTTGGTTCCGCCTCTGAATCGCAGCTCCATGCTTCCGGAAAATATGGATATTTCTATTTCAAAAGCTTTGGGACATTTGATTTTTGGTGGTTTCCAAGAGCAAGATAATGAACTTGGGTTCGAAAGTGATAACACTTCTGAGCAGCGAAGCCAAGCTCTAGATAAGAGGCCCCAATGAGTCCCCTTCGTCCCAGTAACTGGGGTAGAGCCGGCCACCGTCGTCGTCTTGCGCTCTTGGTTTTAATTCTCACCCCGGCTTTTTTTTCAGCTCAATTAATGCACTCCATGCTTCCTCCTCAGAGCTTGTTTGGTTTGAACTGGCTTTTAGTCGGGCTTTTTCTGGTGCTTTTCAGCTGGATTTCCATTGGCTTTTGGAGCTCAGTGGCCGGCTTGGCTGTGCTTTTAAAACGCTATAACCGCTTTAAAGTCACTTTGAATTTAGAAGATGTCCGTTTGGGGGATGACTTTCGCACGGCCCTTTTATTTCCGGTTTATAAAGAGGATATGCTCAAAGTGACCGAAGGGATTCGGGCAACTTTCCGTTCTTTAAAAGAGGAAGGCACAGATAAGCACTTTGATATATTTATTTTAAGCGATTCCACCGATCCTGATTCTTGGGTGGCCGAAGAAGAGGCTTGGTATAAGCTTTGTCAAAGCGAAAATCTATTTGGGCGGCTTTTTTATCGGCGGCGCAAATCTAACCTCAAGCGCAAAAGCGGTAACATTGCTGATTTTTGTCGGCGTTGGGGGGCTAATTATCGCTACATGATCATCTTTGATGCCGATAGTCTCATGTCCGGCCAAACTTTAGGTAAAATGGTTGCCGCCATGGAAACTCACCCCTCCATTGGCATTTTGCAGACTCCGCCCAAAGTTGTTTTGAGCCGCACATTATTGGCTCGGATGGATCAGTTCGCTAACCACCTCTACGGCCCCATTTTAGCCGCTGGCCTTCATTTTTGGCAGTTGGGTGATGCTCAATACTGGGGACATAATGCCATTATTCGGGTGGAACCCTTTACTAAGCACTGCCAGCTTCCCAAGCTCCCGGGGCGAGCTCCTTTGGGAGGGGAAATACTTAGCCATGACTTTGTGGAATCGGCCCTAATGCGGCGGGCCGGTTATGGCGTTTGGTTGGCTTACGAGCTGAATTCCGGCTCTTACGAGCAACGCCCTCCCAATTTAATTGACGAACTTGTGCGTGACAGGCGCTGGTGTCAAGGAAACTTGCAACATAGCCGCCTTATTTTCGCCCAAGGTTTTTTCCCCACCCACCGTGCTCTTTTTATTAACGGCATTATGTCTTATGTCTCGGCATTGCTTTGGCTTTTTTTCCTCTTAGCCAGCTCTTTCCAAGCTTTGAGCATTTTATTTATCACTCCCGATTATTTCCCCGGTGGGCAATTGACCTTATTTCCCGATTGGCCCCGTTATTTCCCCACTTGGGCTTTGGCCCTTTTATCTGGCACGGCCGGGCTTTTGTTTCTACCCAAAATCTTGGCTATCGTTTTAGTTTCGGCCAAAGGTGGGGCGGAATCTTTTGGCGGGGTTGGACGTTTGAGCATAAGCGTTTTGGCTGAAATAATAATTTCTACATTTCTGGCGCCCGTGCGCATGATTTTCCACAGTGCTTTCGTCCTCACCACCATCTTAGGGGTGAAGGTGGGGTGGACTGCTCAAAATCGAGATGATAACCGCACCACTTGGCGCGAGGCCATTAGTTACCATTGGTGGGGCACTCTCTTTGGCTTTTTTTGGGGCGCCCTGATGTTTTTTTTCAGCCCGGGTTTTTTTCTGTGGCTAGCTCCGGTGACCACAGGCCTGGTGCTCTCCATCCCCCTTTCGGTTTGGACAAGTAGTGTCGCCCAAGGGCGAGCGGCCAGGCGTTTAGGGCTCTTTATCAGCCCACCGGAAACTAACCCTCCCCGGGAAATGGTGGCCTATCAAAACGGCCTGCGACGCAATGCTCCGGAAGATAATATGTGGCAGTTGAAAGGAGAGGGCTTTGCAAAAGTTATGACTAACCCTCGCCTTTTGATTTTGCATAAGGCTCTGGCGGCTAATAAGCGTCGCTTTTCTGCTGAGCAAAGGGAGCGTTTGAGCTCTTTAGTTGAAAAAGCTTTGGCCAATGGGCCGGATGCTTTAAGCTCTCGAGAAAAACTGGCTCTTTTAAATGCGCCGCAATTTTTAGATGAGCTCCACCATCGCATCTGGTGCTTGGAAAAAAAGGCGGCCATTAAGTGGGGTTTGTTTTAAATAAATGCGAATTTATCAAAATTTTCTCAAATGCCGCAAAATTTATATTTTTTTTAGGTGCCTAACTTTTCACATGAAAACTTCATATTAGCTTCAATCCGTAAACCGTTCACAATTTTTTTCCCTTATGTTTCTTAAGGCTCGCTTGCAATTTTTCCAATCCTAGACTAAAATTCACAATACTTAAGCTCAAATTATATGTCGTTTGAAATTCCGTAAGGAAACGCTAAAAAAATCAGCATTTCCTTAATATGGTTTGAGGCTTTATTTAATGTTTATGTGTTGAGAAGGGAGGAAATTTGATGGATGCTTTCGTTTGTGAGCTCTCTCACAAAACCCAGTCCGTTTTGGATCGTCACCCTAATGCTACAGAAGATCAGTTGATTTCTGTTTTGCAAGATGTTCAGGAAACTTGTGGTTTTCTTTCAGAAAATGCCATTATTTCCATTGGCCGACATTTGAATTTGCCGGCCAGTAAAGTTTTTGGGGTCGCCACTTTTTACAACCAGTTTCGCTTTCAGCCTTTAGGTAAAATTCACATTCAACTTTGTCGCGGCACAGCCTGCCATGTGCGTGGTTCCAAAATCATTTTAGATTTATTGGAAAAGCACTTAGAGGTGCCCGTTGGTCAAACCACACCCGACGGCCTTTTCAGCTATGAAGTTTTGGCTTGCATTGGTGCTTGCGGTTTGGCCCCGGCCATGATTGTCAACGGTGAATTAAAAGCTAAAGTTAACCCCGATACTTTCCCCGAACTCTTGGCGGAATATCGAGAGAAAGCAGAGAGCGTGTAAAATGCAGGCAAACAGTATTAAATGTTGGCCCGCTCTCCTGCCGGTGGCGGAAGCGTTGGCCTCTACGTTGGAGGAAAAAGCCGTCCAACCCCTTGCTTTCTTGCGTGGGGAAGCAACTGAAAAGCCAGTTATCAGAGTGGGCGCCGGAACTTGCGGCTTGGGAGCCGGGGCAGATAAAACTCTAAAAGTTCTCAGAGAGCATTTGGCAAATAGAGATGTGCAAATCATGGAAGTTGGCTGCATTGGCCTTTGCCATGAGGAGCCGCTTTTAGATATTCAATTGCCCGGGCGTCCGCGGGTCTTTTTCAGCCAAGTGACGGCTGACAAAGCTTCTGCCTTGGTGGATAATGCCCTGGCCGGAAACATTGACAAAGAGCTTCTTTTAGGGCAATTCCCCCAAGAGGGCTTAGAACCTTGGGCTGATGTTAACACTCTTGAATCCCTGCCTTTTTTTGCCAAACAAACTCGCCTGGCTTTGCGCAACTGCGGTTTGTTGGACCCAAGTAACTTAGCAGAATATGTGGCTCGCGGCGGTTATGGTGGCTTGGTGAAAGCCCTTCAGATGACGCCCGAGGCTGTTTGTCAAGAAGTGGAAAAGAGCGGATTGCGGGGCCGAGGCGGAGGTGGCTTCCCCACCGGGCGCAAATGGCAATTTGCCCGCCAAGAAAAATCTGACCAAAAATACCTCATTTGTAACGCTGATGAAGGCGATCCCGGTGCTTTTATGGATCGTGCCCTCATTGAGAGCGATCCCTTCCGTCTTTTAGAAGGCATGACCATTGCTGCCTACGCCATTGGCGCAAGCAAAGCCTATATTTATATTCGGGCCGAATATCCTCTGGCGGTGGCCCGCTTGGAAGAAGCTTTAATTCAAGCCAAAGATTGGGGCCTTTTGGGCCAAAGTGTTTTAGGAAAATTTTCCTTTGAAATTAAAATAAAAATGGGTGCCGGGGCCTTTGTTTGCGGCGAAGAGACAGCGCTCATTGCCTCAATTGAGGGGCAACGTGGCTCTCCGCGGCCTCGTCCTCCCTTTCCGGCGATTAAGGGGGCCTTCGGCAAACCGAGCAACGTCAATAACGTGGAGACTTTTGCTAACGTCCCGGAAATTATTCTCGATGGGGCTCAAAAATTTGCCTCCTACGGCACCGAACACAGCAAAGGCACTAAAATCTTTGCCCTTTCCGGAAAAGTTCGCCTCACCGGGTTGGTGGAAGTTGCCATGGGCAGCACCATTGGCAATGTGGTTTTCGATATTGGCGGCGGGGTCTCCCTTGATAAAACGTGTAAAGCCGTGCAAATTGGTGGGCCCTCCGGCGGCTGCGTTCCGGTGAGTCACTTCGACACTTTGATTGATTATGAAAACTTGAAGGAAGTTGGGGCCATGATGGGTTCCGGCGGTTTGGTCGTCATGGACGAAGATACGTGTATGGTCGATTTGGCTCGTTTCTTTATGGAGTTTTTGCAAAGTGAAAGTTGCGGCAAGTGTGTGCCTTGTCGTGAGGGCACGAAGCGGATGTTTGAAACTCTTGATATGCTCACCCGCCCCCGCGGTAGCGAGCAAAGCATTGAAGACACTCTGATACGCTTTCAGGCCATGACGAAATTAGAAGGCCTGGCTAAAGTGGTGAGTGAAAGTGCCTTGTGCGGTTTGGGCATGACGGCTTCTAACCCTGTGCTCTCAACCATTCGCTGGTTCCGCTCTGAATATGAACAGCATATCTTCGAACGCCGTTGCCCGGCCGGGGCCTGCTCTGGGCTCGCTATTTTTACCATCTGCGAAGATAAATGCACCGGTTGCGGCCTTTGTTCCCGCCGTTGCCCAGTGGGTGCAGTGAGTGGCCAGGCGAAACAACTTCATGTCATCAACCACGACAAATGTATTGCCTGCGGCATTTGCCAATCGTCGTGTAAATTCAGCGCTGTAAATAAAGCGGCCTGATTAGTTGGGATGGTATATAAATGATTGAAAAAGTTTCTGAAATTAAAATGCCTTCCGGCTTTATGACTGTCGATGGTTTGGAAATTCCCATTTTCGAAGGGGATACAATTCTAACTGCTGCTCAGCGACAAGCAATTCATATTCCCACCTTGTGTCATATCGAGGGTTTTTCGGCCACCGGCTCCTGCCGTTTTTGCGTGGTGGAAGTTGCCGGCCGCCCTAACTTAATACCGGCTTGCACTTATCCGGCCGAATCGGGTTTGGTTATCCAAACCCACAGTGCCCGAGTGGTGGAGGCCCGCCGCACCATTATTGGCCTATTACTGGACGACCATCCGGGGGATTGCTTAGCGTGCGTGCGTTCCGGCAATTGTCGCTTGCAGGATTTGGCAGTGGAGCTGGATGTCCGCCAGAGACGATCTTATACCACACGTCTCCACCATGAGCTCGATTCCTCCAGTCCCTCTATTGTGCGGGAGACGGCCAAGTGCGTTTTGTGCGGTAAATGCGTTCGTGTTTGCAGTGAAGTGCAAAGTGTTTCGGCAATCGATTTCATTGGGCGTGGGGCTGCAACCATTGTGGGCACAGTCTTCAACCAAGGTTTGAATGTCAGCTCTTGTATAAACTGCGGCCAATGTATTTTGGTTTGTCCCACTGGGGCCATTCACGAAAAACGCGACATCGGTCGGGTGGTGGAAGCCTTGCGCGACCCCAAAAAAACAGTGGTTGTGCAACACGCTCCGTCTGTTTCGGTCTCCATTGGCGAGTTGGCCGGAATGGCTCCGGGGCTAGATGTTGATGGCCCCATGGTCACCGCCCTTAGACGTTTGGGTTTTGACTATGTCTTCGACACCTCTTTTGCCGCTGACCTCACCATTATGGAAGAGGCTTCTGAATTCGTTCAAAGGGTGACTAAAGGTGGGGTTTTGCCCATGTTCACCAGTTGCTCGCCTGCTTGGGTTAAGTTTGTGGAGACTTTCTATCCCCAATTGATCCCCAATCTTTCAACGTGCAAAAGCCCACAAGCTATGATGGGCGCTGTTATCAAGAGCTATTGGGCTCAAAAAATGAACCTTGAGCCGTCTGAAATCTTTAGCGTTTCCATTATGCCTTGCACCGCTAAAAAGTTTGAAGCTGCTCGCCCTGAAATGGGGCATGATGGTGTGCCGGACGTTGATGCGGTTCTCACCACACGCGAGCTGGCCCATCTTTTAAAGCAGCATGATCTTGATTTGAAACGCCTGCCCAGCGCCAAACCGGATTCTCCTTTTGGGGAGCGTTCAACAGCCGGGAAACTTTTCGGGGCTACGGGCGGGGTTATGGAAGCAGCTTTGCGCACAGCCTATTTCATGATCACCGGTCAAGAACTTTCTAACCTCGATTTCAAAGAAGTTCGTGGTCTTGAAGGCATAAAAGAATATCAAATAAATGTGGCCGGCATTGACGTGGGGATTGCGGTGGCCAGCTCTTTGGCCAATGCCCGGAAATTGATTGAACAAATTCAATCCGGACGTCAAGATATTCATTTCATTGAGATTATGAGTTGCCCCGGTGGTTGCGTGGGCGGTGGTGGTCAGCCTTTGGCTCCCACTCGAGCAGATGTGAAAAAACGTCTCGATACCCTTTACGTCATTGATAGTGCTGAGACAAACCGTCACCGTTTAAGTCACCGTAACGAAGAGATTCAGCGTCTGTATGATGAATTCTTCGGGGCTCCTTTGGGTTCGCTCAGCCATAAGCTATTGCATACCCATTATCAGGAACGGGATCTTTGCCGATGAGAGCTTTTTTCATAATTGGTCAAAGGGAAATTACAGGAGATGAATATGGTTCAAACCATTGTAATTGTTGATAAAGATATTGCATTTACCGAAAGCGTCCGGAAAGTTTTTGTTGAGGCTGATTTTCAAGTTGTGCTAGTCGCAACTGAAAAAGAAGCTGAAGAGATTTTAGAATCGACTAAAGCTCAGCTTCTAATTACCGAGATCATGTTAGAAAACGCTGATAGCGGCTTTTGTCTGGCGTGGAAAGCAAAAAGTAAATATCCGGAAATGCCCGTGCTTATTGTTTCGGCCGTAGTTTGGGAACACTCAATTTACTTTGGGTTAGATAGCGTTGGCGAACGTGATTGGATTTATGCCGATGCCTTTTTAGATAAACCAATCAGGCCGGACGAAATTTTTAGTAAAGCCCAAGTTTTACTAAATCAATCTAAGGCCGCTTGATAGTTTTTCAATTGAAACAAAAAAACCCCGAAAGGGGTTTTTTTGTGGCCAATGTCAATGTGGTTAAAACGCAAACTTTAAGCCCACCGGACAATGGTCAGAGCCGGTGATGTGGGGTTCAATCCAAGCGGCTTTGACAGCATCTTTAAGTTCGTTTGAAACAAAGAAGTAATCCAGTCGCCACCCAACGTTGCGAGCCCGGGCCCCACTGCGGAAAGACCACCACGAATAAGCTTGGCTTTGCTCTTCGTTAATCAGGCGAAAGGTGTCGCAATAGCCTGCCCCTACTAATTTGTCTAGCCAGGCCCGTTCAATGGGCAAAAAACCGGAAGTTTTTTCATTCTCTTTGGGGCGGGCCAAATCAATGGGGTGGTGAGCCGTGTTAAAATCGCCGCAAATGACAATGGGCTTTTGTTGGCGAAGTTTTTCGGCGTAGTCTAAAAAGGCATCGTAAAAGCCCAGCTTGTAGTTCAGGCGTTCTTCATTTTTTTGGCCGTTGGGAAAATAGACGTTGAGGAAGTGGAATTGGGCTGTTTCCACCCGCACCAAGCGACCTTCTCCTTGCCAAAGAGGGTCGGGGAGCTCGGCTGAATCGCTCAAGGGGGCGTTTTGAGCGTAAGTAACCACCCCTGAGTAGCCTTTGCGCTTAACAGACGAAGCCCAATAGCTCAAGTAACCGGCGGGGTTTAGAAGTTCATCGCCCAATTGCTCAGGGGCGGCTTTGGTCTCTTGCAAGGCGATGAAATCAGCTTTTGATTCTGAAAACCATTTTTCAAAGCCCGGTTTTTGGCTGGTGGCCCGCAGGCCGTTTACATTCCAAGATATAAGTTTCATAATATTTCCTCAAAGGTCGGCTAAATTGTTATTTCTATTGTTTAGCTAAGAGACTTTTTTGTCAAGTTCTTTGGTGAAAATTCCCAGGGCTGATGCGTCTTATTTGCCGACACTACGGCCTCCGTTGGCGCAACTTTTCTGTAATTGAGCCCTTTAGCCCGCGGGCTCGCTAACGCTCAAACAGTAGGGCTTATGGCTTCAATTCCTGAAAAGTTCTCCTACGTCGCCCTTACATTTTGCGAATGCATAAATTTTTAAACAATATCAAGTATTTACTTGCTGCGGGCAAGGTTAAATAAGATGCTCTTGCCCTGATGTTCTAACAAATTAGATTGACGTGATTTTCAGAGATTTTATGGAAAAATTATTTAAAAATAAGTTTTACCTCCAAAGCTTCCATTTAAATAACATTTTCGGTGATGAGTTTTGGGCTTTTTACGAAGTAAAAAACCAAAACTCATCACCTGTAAAAGTTTTTTGAAGGGAGGTCTGGAGGGAAACTTTTTTTTAAAAAAGTTTCCCTCCAGAAAATGTTTTCATGTTATATTAAAAGAAGTGTAAAAAAACAGAGTGTAAATTTGGCTCTAATATTTTCGAGGGTATATATGAATAACGTGGTCATTGTAGGCAGCCAATGGGGCGATGAGGGTAAGGGTAAAGTCGTTGACATCCTTACGGAAAAAGCAGATTTAATTGTCCGTTTTCAAGGTGGGAACAATGCCGGGCACACCTTGGTGGTGGGTGGGGAAAAATATGCTCTTCACCTTATTCCTTCCGGCATTTTGCGGCCTGGCAAAATGGGTTTGGTGGCCGGTGGCGTTGTGGCTGATCCTGCTGTTTTAATTCAGGAAATAGATGGTCTTAACGCTCGTGGGGTGAGAGTCGCCCCCGATAACTTTTTGCTCAGCGAAAAGGCTCACCTCATAATGCCTTACCATCGGGCACTTGATCAAGCCCGGGAAATCTTTAAAGGTGAGAGCAAAATAGGCACCACCGGACGCGGCATCGGCCCTTGCTATGAAGACAAAGCTGCTCGTGTTGGTTTGCGTTTGGGTGATTTGCGTGATTTGGCTTTTTTTCGGCAAAAAGTCCAAGAAGTGCTGGTGGAAAAGAATCACCTTCTGACTACGTTATACCAAGAATCGCCTGTTTCCCTCGACGAAATTATGGCGCAAGCCGAAATTTGGGCCGAGCGTTTGTTGCCTTTTTTAACCGATGCTTGGCGTTATTTGCAAGAGGCTTTGGCTAAAGGCACGAAGATTTTGTTTGAGGGGGCCCAAGCGGCTCAGCTCGACATCGACCACGGCACTTATCCCTTTGTCACCAGCTCAAACCCCATCACCGGGGCCGTGACCATTGGGGCCGGAGTCTCTCCGCAAACGGTTCAGGGAGTCTTGGCTTTGGTGAAAGCCTATTCCACCAGAGTGGGCTCAGGGCCTTTCCCCACGGAACTTGATGATGAGGTGGGCGAACATTTGCGGAAAGTTGGGGCCGAGTTTGGCACAACCACCGGGCGCCGGCGGCGTTGTGGCTGGTTGGATGCTTTGCTCTTGCGCCAATCGGTGCTTTTGTGCGGAGCTGACCATTTGGCCATTACTAAGCTTGATGTTTTGGCTGGCCTTCCGGAATTGAAAATTGCTACCCATTATCTTTTAGATGGTGATAAAATAGATTATCTGCCGGCGGATTATCGCGAGTTAGAACGGTGCCAGCCTGTTTACGAAAGCTGGCCCGGCTTTGACGGAGATTTGAGCGGCGCACGTAAACTGGAAGATTTGCCCAAAGCGGCCCGTAATTATTTAGACCGGGTAAGTGCGCTGTGCCAAGTGCCTCTGGGTCTTGTTTCAGTGGGCCCCGATCGGGCGGAAACTATTATTCTTCACGAATATTTTTGAGGAATCATGGCTGATGAGCCTTTGGTTAAATTGCCGCCTTCTTCTTTAGCGGCCCAAACTTTGTCTGATGGCGATCTTGTCGCCAGCTCTGATATGTCAAAATTGAAAGAGCTGGAGGCCAAGCTGGATATTTACAAAGTTACGCTTACGGAAATTTATGAGCAATATGACCAGAAGCTGGAAGAGCTGAGCTTGGTGCGGCGCATGGGAGATGCGCTTCGAGCCACAAAAGAGCTGGAACCTTTAGCCCAAGCTCTTTTGGAAACCGTGGCCCTTGAGGTGGCGGTGGATCGCTTGGTGCTTATGCTGGCGCCGGAAAAAAATCCCGAAGAGCTGTTCATTCGGGCTGCTTATTGGGCTGATCAGGAAATTTTCTCTTTTTTTGAGCCAACTCAAGCCGTCCCTTGGGGTTTGGGTGTTTTAGGTGACCTCATTCCCAGTGGGGCCCTTTCTGCTCCTTTAATAATTGAAAGCGCCGCCCCGGAATACGATCCCTTGGGGCGGGTGGGCGATGGTGGCCGGGCTTTGCTCTTTTTGCCTCTGCGTTTGCGCCACCGACTTCTTGGGCTCTTGGTACTTTCACGCCCTGACACTCGTCCCTTTACACCTGAAGACGAGCGAATTTTAGCTATCATGAGTGATCAGGCCAGTGCGGCTCTTTCCAGTGTTTTGCTCTTTGACGATCTCACTCGGGTAAATAAGCGCCTTCGGGAGTCGGAAAGCCGAGCGCGCCAGGTCTCCGGCTACCTCCAACGTCTTTTGGACACAGCTAACGATGCCATTTTCACCTTAAATAATCAGGGAATCATTACCTATGCCAACCGTAAGGCCGGCCAATGGGGCTGGCAGGGTGAAGAGCTTTTAGGTAAAGAATTTCGTAACTTCTTAGCTATTGATGATAGTTTGGTTGGTTGGGAGCCCGGGGCTCCGCCGCCGCCGGATGAAGTTTTTGCCGCTGTTTTCATTGATGCCGCCGGCGGAAGGCGAGATGTTTTACTCTCCACTTCTCAAGTGACGCAAAGTGAAGAGCTGACTTTAGAGGGGCGGAAAAGTGCCGGGGGAGAGTTGGGCCCTGAATATGCCTCTTGGATGCTTTTGGCCACCGACGTCACTGAGCGGAAGTATCTGGAAAAACAGCTGATTCATTCGGAAAAATTGGCCTCCATTGGTCTTTTGGCCGCCGGGGTCGCCCATGAGGTGGGGAATCCCTTGTCGGCCATTTCCGGCTATGCTCAACTTTTGGAAGCTGATGACCAATCCCCGGAAGAGCGGCGGGAATATTTGGAGGCCATTGTCAACCAAACGGGGCGCATTCAGAAAATCTTGCGTGAACTCTTAGATTACTCCCGACCCTCCAAGGGTATGCAGGAACTTTTAGATCTGGCCGAAGCCTTGCCTAAAACCATGAGCATGATCCAAGCTCAGCGTGTTTTCCAAAATATTGAGGTGAGCTTTGATTTAGACGAAAAAGCGGCCCCTCACTTAGTCAATATGGATAGAGATCACCTGGCCCAAATGGTGATTATCATTGCCATGAATGCTGCCCACGCCATGAAAGGTGAAGGCACCTTCCATTTGGCTTTGGCCAAAGAACCCCCTTTCTGGGTGAGCATATCTTTTACCGACAGTGGCCCCGGCATTCCGGAGCAGCTCTTGGGCCATCTCTTTGACCCCTTTTTCACGAC
Source organism: uncultured Thermodesulfobacteriota bacterium (assembly GCA_964368195.1). Classification (GTDB taxonomy): domain Bacteria; phylum Desulfobacterota; class Desulfarculia; order Adiutricales; family Adiutricaceae; genus Adiutrix. The sequence continues at coordinate 6,483 of CAYJAF010000045.1, read as the reverse complement.
GAAAAACCCGGGGGAGGGAACCGGTTTGGGCCTTTCTATTTGTCAGCGTCTGGCCGATAGCTACCACGGCCGGGTGGAGGTCAAAAGCCGTCCTGGTCAGGGGGCAACTTTCCGCATTATTTTGCCGGAGGCAAATTCGGAAAATTTTTTGGAAGCTTCGGAGTAATTCAAATTAGTGAAAACGAGTAGCATATGAGCCCAAACCTTAAAATATTAATCGTGGATGATGAAGAACATTTGCGAAAAATAATGTCCATTATGCTGGGTAAGCGCGGCTACCTTTGCCGCACAGCAGCGTCAGGGCAAGAGGCTTTGAGTATTTTAGCCGAAGAATCTTTTGATGCTGTGCTCACTGACATGAAAATGCCGGGCTTAGATGGCTTGGAGCTTTTGGCCCGCATTAAAGAGGATAATCCCGAGCAAGTGGTGGTCATGCTCACTGCCCACGGCACTTTAGACACAGCCGTTCAAGCCATGAAGGCCGGGGCTTATGACTTTTTAGCCAAGCCCTTTAAAGAAGATGAAATCGTTTTAGTTTTGGAAAAAGCCTTAGAGCGCGGCCGCCTTTTAAGTGAAAACCGCATCTTAAAAAAACAGATAAAAGAACGATTTGATCTTTCCAGCTTCTTGGGAGAGAGCCCGTCCATGCAAAAAGTCTTTGAGCTAATTGCTAAAGTTGCCGAAACAAGGGCCACTGTTTTAATTACCGGGGAAAGCGGCACCGGGAAAGAGTTGGCCGCTCGCAGTCTCCATCAGAACGGGCCTCGTCGTGAGCGTCCCTTTGTGGCTGTCAATTGCGGGGCCATTCCGCCTAACTTGTTGGAAAGCGAGTTTTTCGGTCACATCAAAGGGGCTTTCACCGGGGCGGATCAGGCCAAAATAGGGCTCATTGCCGAATCAGACGGCGGCACACTTTTTTTAGACGAAGTGGCTGAATTGCCCCTTGAAATGCAAGTCAAGCTCTTGCGCGTTCTGCAGGAAGAAGAAGTTCGGCGCGTGGGTGAGGTGAAAACCCAAAAAATAGATTTGCGGGTGGTGGCGGCCACCAATAAAGATTTGCGGGCTGAAATTGAAGCCGGGCGTTTCCGAGAAGACCTCTATTTTCGTCTCAACGTCATAACTTTGAAAATGCCTCCTTTGCGGGAAAGGCCTGAAGACATTCCCATGTTGGCCAAACTCTTTCTCAAAGAGGCGGTGGCTAAGAACTCTCTTTCAGCCAAAGAGCTGAGCCCTTCGGCTTTGCGTCTTTTACTTGAACAAAAGTGGGCAGGGAATGTGCGGGCTTTGCGCAACGCCATTGAGCAAGGCGCAGTTATGAGCGAAGGGCAGACTATTTTGGCCAAAGATTTCCCCTTTGCACCTCAAGATGCTTCTTCGGAAGACGGCGGAGCTGGAATTCAGGGCGGTGCTGAGGTTAGTGTCCATGTCCCCAAAGATCTGCTTGACTTAAAGGCCGCCCTAAAGGGAGTTACCGAGGCTACCGAGCGCATTATGATTAAAAGAGCTCTGGAAATTCATCATCACAACCGCACCCACGCCGCCGATGCTTTGGGTTTAAGCCGCCGGGCTTTGATCAGCAAAGTGCAGAGTTATGGTTTAGATTAAGGAAACGCTTCAGGGCTCATGAAAGGCGGCGTGCCTTGTTACAGTTTAGATAAAGGCAACGCTGATTCATTAGTGTTTCCTTAAAGGCAGGCTAAAAAGACCTGCTATCAGAGTAAAAATTGACTATTTAGAAATAATGACCGAGGAATCTATGACTACTGAAAATTCCACTACCGCTTCTTTTGAGCAATTTGTCAGGCCGCAAACAAAATTATCACTTGTCTTTGAACTGGATTTACTAAATAGCGTCATTGATATGCGCAATAGCAACGTTTTACAATTAACTGAAAATAGCGTTATCATCAGTCAAACCGACCCCCCTATTTTGCGTTCTTATATTGGGCGTTCCCTTGAGATTACTTTTGTGCGCCGTGACCCTGTGACCGGTAACATGGCCCGTTGGGGGTGGTTTAGCGAAATTGAAGAACTTATTTCAGACTATAAAGTGCGCGAAGACGACACTGAAACCACCCAAGTTGTGAGCCTTACACGTCCGCCGGACGCTGTTTTGAAAGAGGCCAACATCCGTCTTGATTACCGCCTTTCTGTTGGAGCCCTTACAAAAATCAGCACCCAAACTCACCCCTCTTTTGGACGCATTAACTTGCTTGACTTTTCCGCCGGTGGAGCTTTAATTGCCGTGCCGGCGCCGCCTCAAGCTCAAGTTGGTATGCGCCTTTGGTTTACTTTGATTTTCCCCCCACAATTGGAGCTTGGCCCCCAGAGCAACTTAAACGGCGAGGCTGAGGTTGTGCGAGTTGCCTATGCTGAGGGCGACCCTGCGGCTAAAGTTGGTTTGAAATTTTGCAATTTAGATTTGTCGGCTGTGCGGGCTCTGCAAAAGGCTGTGAATTACTATATGCTTCAAGAGCAGAGGCATCGCAGTCGCTTCTAATTAGTCGCCGCTGAAAAACGACTGAAATGGAGTTTTTCAGCATCGACTAATTAATCAATGCTTCTTTTGCTTTTGCAATTAGACACTGGACAACATCTGGGAAACCATAAAAGGCCGAATATGTCTTACTATCCTCAAGACATCATTGATAAAGTAAACAAATCCGTTGACTTGGTCGCCCTCATTTCCCCTTACGTAAACCTCAAACGAACCGGGGGCTCCTATTCGGCCCTTTGTCCTTTTCACGCTGAAAAAACGCCTTCCTTTGTGGTGACACCTCACAAGCATATGTTTTATTGTTTTGGTTGCCATCAAGGGGGAGGGCCTATTAATTTTTTGATGAAAATTAAGGATTTATCCTTCCCGGAAGCCCTGGAGGAGCTGGCGCGCCAACAGGGCATTGATTTGCCGGAGCCCGAGAGGGGCGGCGGCTTACGCATCGTCCAGCCGCAAGTGAATAAAGCTGCCCTCTATGAAGTTTTGAAAGAGGCCGCCAAATTTTATCATCACCAGTTGTGGGTTCCGGAAGGAAAAGAGGCTCGGCTCTATCTGGCTGGGCGAGGCCTCACCCAGACCATGTGCCGTGAGTTTCTTTTAGGCTATGCTCCCGGCCGGTGGGATGGCCTCTGGCAACACCTCAGGGCCCAAGGCTTTTCCGCTGAGCTTGCCCAATCCGCCGGTTTAGTGAAAGAATCAAAAAATGGCGGGCAGTTTTACGATCTCTTTCGAGACCGCCTAATGGTGCCTATTTTCGATCAACCAAATCAGGTGGTGGCCTTTGGGGGGCGCCGCTTAAATGATGACCCCCAAAACCCCAAATACATTAACTCCCCCGAAACCCCTATTTTTAAAAAGAACCGCACCCTCTATGGCCTTTCACGCGCTCGGCCCTTTATTCAAGCTGCGGAAATGGTCTTTTTGGTGGAGGGCTATTTCGATCTCATCAGCATGGTGGCCGCCGGCATAAATGAAGTGGTGGCCCCACTCGGCACGGCCTTGACTGAAAATCAGGTGGGAATTCTCAGGCGGCTGGCTCGTGAAGTCATGCTTGTATTTGATGGCGATGCCGCCGGAGCTAAAGCCAGCGCCCGCACTTGGCCGATGTTTTTAAATGCCGAAGTAGAGGCCCGAATTTTGACTTTGCCTCAAGGTCATGACCCCGATAGCTTTATTCGTGAATTCGGAGCAGAAGCCCTTTACGAACTGGCCTCTAACTCGGTGGAAATGTTAGATTTTCAAGTGGCTCGCCTCAAGGCCAGTCACCCCGATACCCTAACCGGTCAAACCCGCCTTTTAAGTGAATTGCGCAGTCTTTTGGCCCAAGTGCCCGACGTGGCCCAAGCCCGTCTTGTGCGGCGGCGTCTGGCTCAGCTGGTCAACTTGGACGAAGAGCTTTTGGGTAATTTCAAAAAAAGTGTTTCTTTCACCGGGGAACTGCAACGAATAGAGCCTGAAGAAAAGCCCTTTGATCAAATTGCCGGGCAGCTTCTGAGCCACCTTTTGATTTACCCTGAAGTGGCTGAATCAGTGCTGAGTGAAATGGGAGCTTGGTGGCCAAGTGATGATTCTCGTTTCGTTTTTGAAATTTTAAAGCAAGAGTGGGAAAAATCAGGGGAAGTTCTGCCAGCTTCCGCTTTGGCCATAGAGCATGGCGGCCTGACAGCTTTAATTTCGCAAGCGGCTTTTAGCGAAAGGGAATTCAGCCCGCAAGAAGCCCAAATTACGGCTCAAGAACTGATGGAGCATTTAAAGCGCAAATGGCGTAAAATCCGGCAGTTAGAACTCTCTGAGGCTATTGGTAAAGCCCAAGCTGAAGGGAACTTGACCGAAGCTTTGCGCTTGATGCAGGAGAAAAAAGATTTGACTTGACTTGAATTTGCATGATATAATATTTAAGTTATGTGGTGAGATTTGGGCTTTCCCCAGAAGCCGCCTCAAGGTGGCAATGCCCAACAGTTATAGTAATTTAAAAATTACTATCTTGACTGCGAGAGCAGCCAAGCACTTGCTTTTACATAAGTGCAATTAATTTGCACGTTTAAATGCCAAAAGCAAAGTGTGCCTTTAAAAGTTGACATTAATGATGTCAACTTAAAATACCTATAAAGCCAGCTACGCAAAGTCTTAGACATGGCTAAAAACAGGCCGGACAAACACTCCTCAAAGAGTTTAAATGCGTCTCCGGCCTTTACAGTCTTACTTGGCTGCTTTGCATAAAATGCTCTGAGATAATCTCACTGCTCCTCCCGGCATGAAAGGCGCAAAATTACCATGAGTGACGATAGAGAAAGCCTTGGCTACGACGATTTGGCCAGCTCCCTTGGTTCTTTAGATGATTCCGACCACATTGAAGACGTAATTGCTTTTTTTGACGAAATCGACATCTCTAATGTTGAAGATGTTGAAATGGTCAAAGGCGCAAAAAAATATGAAGATTTGAAGACTGCCGACGATCGCGAACCTGAACTCAACTTCGAGGCCGAGGCCGAAGCTCGCGTTACCGACCCGGTAAAAATGTATTTGCGGGAAATGGGCCAAGTCCCTCTTTTGACCAGAGAAGGTGAAGTGGCTATTGCCAAGCGCATTGAAAAGGGCGAGCAGCTCATTATCAATGCTATCTTGGAAACAACGGTTGGCTTTGAAGAGTTGGGTAAGTTGCGCCAAAAATTAGAGTTAGACGAAAATTTTCGCCTCAAAGAAGTTGTCAAAGACGTTGATGAGGAAGAGGAAAACTACGTTGAAACTCCGCAACGACGTGAGCAAGTTGTCTCTTTGATAAAAGAGATTGAAAAAAAGGCCGCTTCTCTTCTTCGTCAACAAGTAAAAGTATCCACTGAAAAAAAGCTTGCCGACAAAGCAAAACAAGCTAAAATGATGGCCGAGCTTACCCAGCGGAAGCAAGAAGTGGCCGAGCTCTTTCGGGCCCTTCGTTTAGATCAAAACCACTACAACGTCATGGTCGCACGTTTGAAATCGTGGGATACTGAATTTTATACCTGTAAAAGAGTGCTTGATTCAGCTTTGAGCCATTTCCAGGTTGCCACGATAACGGAATTCAAAAAGTTCTGCTCAGCTGTTAAAAAAGATCCTCAAAATTATCAAAAAGCCTGTTTGGCTGTTAGGCTCACTCCTGATCAAGTTTTGGAAGTTGGGCAAAAGGTCACTGAACACGTTGCCCGGGCCAAAGCTTTGGAAGAAGAGCTCAATATGCGTCCCAAAGATTTGGGTAAAATTTTGCGGGCCGTGGAAGGCGGGGAGACTTTGGCTTGCGAAGCTAAAAAGGAATTGATCGAGGCTAACTTGCGCTTGGTGGTCTCCATTGCTAAAAAGTATACGAACCGCGGCTTGCAGTTTTTAGATTTAATTCAAGAGGGCAATATCGGTTTGATGAAAGCAGTGGATAAGTTTGAATACCAACGGGGCTATAAGTTTTCCACTTACGCCACTTGGTGGATTCGTCAAGCCATAACTCGCGCCATTGCCGACCAGGCTCGCACCATTCGTATTCCCGTTCACATGATTGAAACTATTAATAAATTGATTCGCTCTTCCCGCTCTTTAGTGCAGGAGTTGGGCCGTGAGCCCACTCCGGAGGAAATTGCCGATAAAATGGAATTGCCTTTGGATAAAGTGCGGAAAGTTTTGAAAATTGCCAAGGAACCCATCAGCTTAGAGACTCCCATTGGTGAGGACGAAGATTCTTATTTAGGTGATTTCATTGAAGATCGGCGCATTGTCTCCCCGGCTGATGCTGCCATTAGTCTCAATTTAGCCGAACAAACTCGCAAGGTGCTCTCAACTTTGACTCCGAGGGAGGAAAAGGTTTTGCGCTTGCGTTTTGGTATCGGGGAAAAGGCTGACCACACTTTGGAAGAAGTGGGACGTGATTTCGAAGTCACTCGCGAGCGGATTCGGCAAATCGAAGCCAAGGCCCTCCGCAAGCTTCGTCACCCCAGCCGTAGCCGTAAGCTCAAGCCCTTTAT
>CAYJAF010000044.1:0-21959 GCA_964368195.1 uncultured Thermodesulfobacteriota bacterium | reverse complement strand
ATGAGAGGAAAACCCATGGTTTTCCGTCCCGAAGGGCTCATGTGAGGCGGGCGTGCCTTGCTGATTTGTTCTGCCCAGCAGAATAAATCAGCGTTTCCTTAAGTAAAATGAGGCTTTGAGTCAAAAAAATAACTTGCGTAAATGGCCTTTAACTTGCATAATAAAATTAAGATGAATTTTTATATTCAAAGAGCCGCTCCACCTTGGGGTCAGCTTTGAATAAATGGATAAGTTAGCCTATAAAATTAGCTGGTTAGTAATGACATCAAGGCCTCAAAACAGAATATTCAACCCCTTCAGCCAAATGCTCATAGTTTTGCTGGCCGGCTTGTTTTGCCTGTTTTTTGTCTTGGGATTGGCCGCTTCCCTAAAAGCCCAAGATTCCGATGATGACCTCATGGATTTCTTTCTGGAAGCCGCCGAAGGAGTGGGCACGCCGCCCCCTAATGCTGCGCCGGCCACGCCGCCTCTGCCCCCCACCACTCCGCCGTCGGCTAACAATCAGGACGTTTTCATTTTAGATGCAGCTCCGGCTCCCCAAGCGGCTCCGGCTCCCCAAGTTGTCTCGCCGCAACCGACTACGCCGCCAGCCCCAAGAGCAGCAGCGCCCCAACCAGCTCCCTTGCGGTCGACTCCACCAGTCCCTTCAGGTGACCCGGCTAGCGGGGTCCTTTCGTCGCCATCTCCGCCACCGGTTTCAGCCTCAGCTCCACCGCCAACAGCACCCCCACCAACTGCCACAACACCAGCCCTTTCGCCGGTGGAGACAGTTTCCGAGGCCGATTTAGCGAGTGTCCCCTCACCTTTTTTAGGCTCAGCACCCCCGGTTGTAGCTCCGGCCCCAACTCTGATTGAACCGGCAGCTCCCAGTAATGTGCGCACTTTAGGGCAAGGTGGCAGTGTTCTGCCGCGCCCGCAGTGGGAAGTCATTGGCGATACCTACCAAGGGACGAGAGACGCCCAATACATTTCCGGCACCCCACTGCCTCAGTTCGACGCCGGCCAAGGCCAGTGGTTACAATTGGAAGTGGGGCAGACGACAAGTGGAAAAGAAGCTCCAAGTGAAACTCCGCGCCCGACGTCTGTCTCCACCAAAGAAGTAGCCCCGCCTCCGGCGGCTGATTCCATGGAAGCGGCGATGGATAATGCCTTGCAATCACCGCCCCAGCAAAATTTAGAGCCTTCAGAACGAGAAAAATTACGCTCTTTATTTTCTGATATGTTGCCCCCGGAATCTGTTGGTGCCCGTGCGCCCACGGTTAGCACTAAAAGCAGCCCCCCCCTGCCGCCCCAAACGGCAGCTCCGCAAGCTTCCTCCCAAGCTAGCTCCCCAAGTGCGGCGGCCCCCGGCACAAATGCGCCTCAAGCTCCCAAAGAAGATGCCGCCTCGGCTATATTGAGGGCCGGAGGCCTCTTAAATGTTGATGACCACTATGGGGCAGCCGCTATTTTGTCGCCCGATACCTCGGTAAAAAGGCCAACAACCACACCGCCTAAAACCAGCGTAACCCCAAGAGTTACACCCCCTGCCACGGCTACCAAACCAACAGTTACGGCAACTAAACCTGCTGCAACTAAGCCACTAGCTACGAAACCAAAGCCAAAATCAACAGCCCCACCTCAAAGGCGTTCCGAGCAAGCTCCCGCTTCGAGAGCGGTGGGCAAAGCCGGCATAATCGTCGTCAATGAAAGCGGCGATGCCCAAGTCGGCCAGAGCTACCGCTCGGTGCTCTCCAAACTCGGTTACCGCGTTATTTCCATTGGCGAAGGACAACCGCGGCGAGGGGGAGACGGTCGCACTTTAGTTCGCTATCGGCCCGGCTATCGCAGTCAAGCCCAAAATTTAGCTCGCCACCTCCCGGGACGCAAAATCCTCTCTGAGGCCAACAAGAGCCAAGTCCTAGCCGCTGAAATCATGATTTACGTGCCCTGATGAACACAAACGATGCTAATTTGACCGCAAATCTTGACCAAATCCATCAAGAGCCCGGGGGCCAAGTGGCCCTCTACCAAGCCGAAGATCGCTACTACAACTACTTGGGCCGCCTCTTTGGTGAACGCTTCCGCACCTACCGCCGCCGTTGGAGTGAGAGCTCCCAACGCCTCGATCACGGCCTATTCCCATTAAGCCTGGATTTAGCCATCAATAGCGGCTGTCAACTAGCTTGCTTCATGTGCCCTTTGGCCAGCCGTCCGGCCATGCGCAAAGTGCAACTCATGGACGAAACATTATACCAAAACATAATGGCCCAAGCCCGTGAACACGAACTTGCGGCCCTAACCTTGGGCCTGGCCAGCGAACCTTTGCTAAACCCTCGGGTAGCCCGGTGGATTAGCACTGCCGTCTCAGCCGGAATCATGGATATTCGCTTGGGTACCAACGGTTTGGCCCTGACTGAAAAACTGACCAAAGCCCTTATTGACAGCGGGTTAACTCGGCTGGAAATTTCAGTTGACGCCGCAGATCCAAACACCTATAAGGCCATTAGAGGCGGATGTTTTACCGATTTAATTGCGAACATTGAACGCTTCATGGAATTGCGTCAAAAGGCCGGGCAAGAGGCTCCCCTTTTACGCCTCAGCTTCCTCAATTTAGACATAAATCAAGGTGAACGAGAGCTCTTTTTAGCCCGTTGGCAACACGAAGCTGATTTAATTTCCCTTCAAGAGCCTATTTGGTTTCCCGGGGCCAAATGGGAACGCCCGGCCAAAGCCATGCGTCCCTTGGCCCCCACTTGCGCCCAGCCTTGGCAGCGATTGGGGATAAATTATGACGGCCACCTTTGGCCTTGCTGTTCTTGGTATGGTGAGGAGCTACTCACGTTAAATGCCCAACACATTCCTTTGGCCGCCGCTTGGAATGGCCCTGAAATGAACGAGTTACGCTGCGCTTTAAGTGGAAACGAAAAGCATCCGCCCCTTTGTCAACAATGTGAATACTAAGGAAACACTGAATAAAATTTCCTTCAATCCTTAAAAAGTTCTTCCGTAGGAGCCCGGGAAACAATAAATTAGGTTGACACGCCCCTTGTGTAGAATCACTAACTTGTGCTATAATATTTATTATAAACTGGAATTTGCCGGGGAATATAAGCTTAGCTAAGTTTGCTAGCTTCGGCGAAATGATAATTTTTCTTGGGGGAAACCTTTGCTTATCCTTACCCGTAAAATAGGCGAAATTGTCGCCATTGGCGAGGATGTCAAAGTCCAAATAGTCGATATTAAAGGACGTTTGGTGCGCTTGGGCATTACAGCACCCACTTCGCTCGAGGTTCACCGCGAAGAGGTTTTCCAACGTATTCAAGAGCAAAACCGACAGTCTTTAACCTTGGCTCCCAGCGATTTAGAGGCGGCGGCTTCACTTTGGCAAAGCTTGAAAATCGGCTAAAATTTAAATGCGATTGCCTCAAACTGTATTTTAAAGTGGCAAAAACCAAAACGGATTCTTCAGTGGCTAAGTTAAATGATTAAAATTAATACTAAACATTTTGGAGAGATGGAATTTTCGGAAGATTCTGTAGTCACGGTTATTGGTGGGCTCATTGGGCTGACCAGCTTCCAAAAATATCTAATCATCCGCTATCAAGATGACAGCCCCTTTTACTGGTTGCAGTGTGTGGAAAACCCAGAATTGGCTATGGTCATGCTTGATCCGCACGTGTTCAAGCCGGATTATGACCCGTCTATCCCCCAAAGCCTCAATCAGGAGCTGGATATTCAAAACCCCAAAGAGGCCTCCATTTTCGTCATCATCACCATACCGGCCGGCAAACCCCAAGAGATGACAGCCAACCTCCTTGGCCCTTTAGTCATCAACCCCCGCAGCCGACGGGCCAAGCAGTTGGTGCTTGATGAACGCCTTTACTCGCACCGTCACCGCGTTATTGTGGCCCCGCAAACTGCTGCCAAAAACCAAAGCTTAACCTAAGCTATACTTACCTCTTTTACAAAACGAAAACCTCACACCTTAAAGGTAACGTGGATATATTAAATTTCATAAACCATTTAAAAGTCTTAGGGCGCTCTCCCCACACCATTCGGGCCTATAGTGCTGAGCTGGAATCATTTAGACAGTTTTTGGCAGAGCGTAAGCAAAACCACCTTACGGCCACCAAAGCCGAAATTCGTCTCTACCTCTTTGAACTAAAAGCCAACCGACCAAGTTCCATTGCGCGAGCTCTGGCGGCTTTGCGATCTTTTTATCGTTGGCTTATGGCCGAAGGTCTAATTGAAACCAACCCGGCAATTGGCCTAATCGGCCCGAAAAAAGCCCAAAAACAGCCTCTCTTTCTCACCGAGAGAGAGACTCAAATTCTTTTAGATGCGCCGGATGCGCCTGCAATTGATTCTCCCAAAACCACAGCGACTTCCGATTTTGCCGAACGAAACCAAGCGCTTTTTGAATTAGCCTATTCTTCGGGCCTACGAGTAGGGGAATTGGTGCGCCTTGATTTGAGAGATATAGATCTCAAACGCCAAACTCTTTTAGTGCGTCAAGGCAAAGGAGCCAAAGACCGCCACGTGCCAGTGGGAACTGTGGCCGCGCGCGCTGTTGAGGCTTGGCTAGGAAAACGAGGCTACTTCTTTGACCCGGCTAAAAGCGGTGAGGCCCTTTTTTTGGGGCGACGGGGCGGACGCCTTAACGACCGAGAAGTGCGCCGTGTGCTAGACGCACGCTTAAGCGAACGGGGCCTTGACCACCGCTATAGTCCTCACAGCTTGCGCCACACTTTTGCCACTCACCTTCTGACAGCCGGGGCCGACCTCAAGGCCATTGGCGATATGCTGGGGCACAGCTCTTTGGCTACCACCGAACGCTATACACATTTGGATCTTGACCGTCTGCGCCAAGTTCACCGCAATGCTCACCCGCGAGCTCGCCAAACTGAAACAGAGCCTCGCCTCAATACACCAGCTACTATTGAATCACTTACCGCCCCAACAAATATTGATGACAATGTCGGTGAACAGCTAGAGAGTTTTTCGCCACCTTGCGCTATCAATTCATGGGTGAAATAAGATATATATGAAACTAATTGGTCGCCGCTAAAAAAATAATAAGCACTTGCAGATAGTTGAATAAGCTGAAAAACACCTAAAGGGAAGTTTTTCAGCGGTGATTAATTGATAATTTAGGCCCCATCAAGGGCGTCGAGGAAGATGTAAATGGCTACAAAAAAAAATAGAAAACCCGCCAAACAGCTGGCCAACCCGCCTATGACCGATGTGGAAATGGATGCTTTCATAAAAAAGCAAAGGGGCCGGGTGATTAAACACCTAATCATAGGCCCTGTTGTCACGGTGCTTTTTTTACTCCCTTGGATTTTCAGCTTTGAAAACGAAACACTGGCGGTAAAGTTACCCACAATTTATTTCGCAATTTGCATCGTAGCATTTTTATACTCCATATTCGCACTCTACCAAATGATAAAAAATTATCGCCCAAACCAAAAGGCGGAAGACATTCAAGCCGGTAACGGCTTTTATGGCCTGATGTTTTTCTTTGGCGGCTTGGCGGGAATTTGTTACTTTACCTTTTCCGGCAACCCTCAAGTGGCTTTTATCATGAATGAATCAGACCCGGGCGTTCTTCTTTGGGGCGTTTTACTCATAATGCTTATCCCCTTTATGGTCTGGATGACAATGCGGGAACCCGTGGTTAGCATGTTAGAACAAAATGTCATCCCCTATATTTTAAAGGGAGTTTTTCCCGATATGGTCTACAAACCAATTGGTGGAAAACTTAAGACCAAAGCAGTTTTAGCCGCCGGTTTTAAAGTTTCGCCGGAAGCATCTTTCACTTGGGACGATTACGTAAAAGCTACCTACAAGGGAGTCCAAATTGAATTTGGCGACATCACCTTAAAAGAATATGGCGACAATGAAAGTAAAGATAATAACGAAATATTTAAAGGCTTATGGTTTATTTGTAGCTTTGACAAAGAATTGGCCACTGACCTCAGAATCCACGAGCGCAAAGTCTCCTCTAAGATAAAAATCAAAGGTGACGGCGTCCAGACCGACAGCACTGCCTTCAATAAAAAGTTTAATATCCAAACGGAAAATCCCCAAGAGGCTTTTTATATCCTCACTCCCCACGTAATGGAATATTTTTTGGCTACTGAAAAAAGCGTGGAAGGCAAGATGAATATTATTTTTTCGCGAGCCGGGCAAGTGCATATTGCCATTGATTCCGGCCGTGACGCCTTTGAGCTTGGCACTCTTTTCACTAATGTGGCCAGCTTACGGAAACGTTTTACTAAAGAGGTAAAATATGTTACAGATATGGTTGACGAACTATTAGCCATAAAAACTTTATTTAGGGAAAATACCAAAAAGCATTGAAATAAAAAAAACATTTAACACCTTATCAGGAAAGGAAACACCATGGAACTTATTATTATAGCTGTTGTCGTCATTGCCATATACGCTATCGTCACCATTAACGGCTTTCGCACCAAAGAAATTAAAGTGGCCGAAGGGCTCTCCGGCATTGAAGTTGCCTTAACCAAGCGCTATGATTTGCTCACTAAATTATTTGACGCCACCAAAGGTTATTTACAACATGAAAAAGAGGTCTTCACCCAAACCGTGACTTTACGCAAAGGCATGGAAATAAATGAAATGAACAAAGCCCAAGCCGAAATGGGCAATATGTTCTCGCGCCTTTTTGCCGTGGCCGAAGACTACCCCGACTTGCGTTCCAGCGACGTGTTTATCGAACTGCAAGAGGGCATTGCCGACGCCGAAGAACATCTTCAAGCGGCCAGAAGACTATACAATTCCACCGTCACGAGTTATAATACAGCTATAGCTGTTTTTCCGGCCAGTTTGTTGGCCGGCGGACGTCAAGCCAAAGAATTTTTTGAAGCCGAAGAATTTAAAAAAGCAGATGTAAAGATGAGCTTTTAAAGGAATTTGGTATTTTTGCCAAAAAAACATTTGCCAGCTTAAGGGAAACTTAATGACCAAAGATTTACGAAAGTATACCCCGGAAAATAGCTCCTCAGAAACTGCGGACGTAAATAGCGAAAGCCAGGGCTACGTCTCTTCCGAAGTGGAACCAAGAGAGCATTCCACTTACCAAAACGAAGTCAACACCGAAACCGACAACTTACTGGCCAGGTGGCAGGTGGAAAAACGCCTTGGGCCCTATAGCCGCGATGAAGTTTATAAACTTTGCGTGGGGCCAGCTTACCACCGTTTTTATGGCTCTTTCAACAAATTCAGCTCCACCGGCAGCCTTGGCTTGTCTTTTTCCATTCCGGCCTTTTTCTTGGGCTCGGTTTGGTTTGTCTACCGCCGGATGTATCTCTGGGCCTTTTTAATTTTCATGTGCACAACCCCGGCCTCGGCTTTGGGTGAATTCGGCCCCTTTATTTTCGCCTTACTTGTGGGGGCTTTTGCTAAAGGCTTTTACTGGCAAAGCATTGAAAAGAAAATAACCAACACAATGAGAGCGAACCCCCAAAGCTCAGCTCAAGAAATCATGACCATGTTAAAAGTGAAAAGCGGCCCCAATTTTTGGGGAGCGGCCATCTTTCTTATTGTGTTCATTGTGCCAATTGGCCTTGCAGTCATTTGGTATTTTACAACTCAGATGCCAATTGCGGAACTTAACCAAATGGAACTTAACTAATGAACGATTTTGGCCTAAATAAAAATAATTCAGCCCAATTCGATTCAATTCAATTTGATGACCCCCAAGCTGATTCGGTTCACAACAGCTCACCCGGCGGCTCTGCCGAACCGAGCTTAAACGATGCCCGAAAGGCTTGGGTAGGCTCAAGATACCGGGTCTTTGCCGATAGTTTTCGTTTTTATGATGAATATGGCTATCAAGTATCTTTTACTCACATTGCCTGGGCACCGTTTTTTCTCACTTGGATCTGGTTCCTTTACCGCAAGATGTATTTGGAAACAGTAATTATCTTTGTAATCCAAATGTTTTTAGGTGCCCTTTCACTCTCTTTTGGCGACAATATCAGCGTGGGGCTGAACTTTTTGTTTTCTCTGTTTTTGGCCTTGTCTGGAAGGTGGCTTTACTGGAAGGCCACTGACCGCCAAATTGAAAAAGCCCTGGCCCAAACCCACGGTCACCGCCACCAAGCCGTTGCTTTTTTAGCCGGGCGCGGTGGAGTCAACACTTGGGTGCTGTGGGTGTGGGCAACTTTAACGGCTTTTGCTATTTTTAGCTTATACGCCGCTAATGTTTGAAGATAACTTTCACGTCAATCCAAGAGGAATTACATAATAATATGAACACCTTTGAAGCCACCACCATTTTAGCGGTTCGCCACCAAGGCCAAATCGCCGTTTGCGGCGACGGCCAAGTTACCCTTGGCTCCACCGTCATGAAAGGCACGGCGCGCAAAGTGCGCCGCCTTTACAGCGGCAAAATCATTTGCGGCTTTGCCGGAGCCACCGCCGACGCCTTCACCATTTTTGAACGCTTTGAAGACAAACTCTCAAAATATTCAGGGAACTTGTTGCGCTCAGCGGTGGAATTGGCCAAAGATTGGCGCACCGACCGCAACTTGCGTCGTCTGGAAGCCCTTCTTTTAGCCGCCGACGAAACCCAGAGCTTGCTCCTTTCCGGCTCAGGCGACGTAATTGAACCTGACGACGGCTTATTGGCCATTGGTTCGGGGGGCTCTTATGCACTTTCGGCAGCTCGGGCTCTCATGCGCCATGCTCCCCAGTTGCCTGCGGCAGCGATTGCCGAAGAATCCATGAAAATTGCCGCTGAAATTTGCATTTACACTAACCATAATTTTGTTTTGGAAACAATCGAAGCGTCATAATGAAACGCTGATTAAATTAACAATTTATATATTAGGAATAAAATGTCGGAAACATCACTACTCCAAACCCTTGATTTGACGCCGCGCAAAATTGTGGCTGAACTGGATCGCTATATAGTCGGCCAAGCCGAAGCCAAACGGGCTGTCGCCATTGCCTTACGGAACCGTTGGCGGCGCTTATCTGTCGCCCCGGAAATGCGCGACGAAATCTCCCCCAAGAATATCATCATGATAGGCCCCACCGGCGTGGGCAAAACGGAAATCGCCCGCCGCTTGGCTAAAATGACCCGCTCCCCTTTCATAAAGGTGGAGGCCTCTAAATACACCGAAGTCGGCTATGTTGGCCGTGATGTGGAATCCATGATTCGTGAGCTTATGGATTTAGCGGTGGTCATGGTGCAAGCCGAAGAAAAAGAGGCCATGAACCAAAAAGCCGGGGAAGCGGCTGAAGAGCGGATTTTAGACCTTCTTTTGCCCAGCGGCAAAAAAACAACAAGCCCGGCCTTTGGCAATGCGGCCTCCCCTATTGCCAACCAGCCCCCCCTCCCTTCGGATAACACCCGGGAGAAACTGCGGCAAATGCTCCACGATGGCCTATTAGACGACCGAGAAGTAGAATTCGAAACGAAAGAAGCCGCCGGCCCCCAACCCATGGCCCACATCTTTTCCGGCATGGGCTTAGAAGGCATGGAAAAAAGCCTCAACGATGCCATGGGCCAACTCTTTCCCCAAAAGAGCACCACCCGCAAAATGAAAGTCAAAGAAGCTTGGGAAGTTTTAGTCAGCGAAGAGGCCACCCGCTTGGTGGATATGGATAAAGTCCAGACGGAGGCTAAAGCCCGAGTCGAACAACACGGCATTGTTTTCATTGATGAATTAGACAAAGTGGCCGGTCGCGAAAATGGCCGTTCCGGCCCCGACATCAGCCGTGAAGGCGTCCAGCGAGACCTGCTCCCTTTGGTGGAAGGTTCCACCGTGCCAACAAAATACGGCCCCGTCAAAACTGACCACATTCTCTTTATTGCGGCCGGGGCCTTCCATGTGGCCAAGCCAAGCGACTTAATCCCTGAGCTTCAGGGGCGTTTCCCCATTAGAGTGGAACTTTCGCCCTTGACCAAAGATGATTTTATCCGTATCCTAACTGAACCGGAAAACGCTCTCACACTTCAATACCGCCTACTTTTGGCCACCGAAGAAGTGGAGCTGGAATTTAGCCCG
The DNA here is from genome assembly GCA_964368195.1 of uncultured Thermodesulfobacteriota bacterium. Classification (GTDB taxonomy): domain Bacteria; phylum Desulfobacterota; class Desulfarculia; order Adiutricales; family Adiutricaceae; genus Adiutrix. The sequence goes on along the minus strand of CAYJAF010000044.1, from coordinate 11,937 downwards.
GAGGCCATCTCGGAACTGGCTGAGCTTGCCTTCCAAGTCAATGAGAAAAACGAAGACATCGGGGCTCGTCGCCTGGCCACCATCATGGAAAAGCTCCTTGATGAAGTTTCCTTTGAGGCGCCTGACATTGCGCCCACCAAAGTGGCCGTCACGCCTGATTACGTGCGTTCTCGCTTGAGTTCGCTGGTTGGTAACGAAGATTTAATGCGCTATATTCTTTAGATAATGCCGTCAAGAGCGACTTTTTGGTTCTCTCTTCGTCAGATTCGTTTTCTTTTTCGGTCATGTATGCTTATACACTCCCTCAAAAGAAAACTCATCTTCCTTGATATAACCAAAAATTCATCTCTTTACGACACTATCTAGGTAACGTTGATCAATTACCCGGGGCTGACACAATCTTTAAATTGGCCTTAAAATCTAACGTATGTGTGTGAAGCACCACCGTAGGCGAACGTTAAAATTTAGACGCTTAGGCCCTGATTAATTGCCTTTAAAAAGGCATTATGAAATTACTACAATAAACTTTTGAGACAACAATTTATGACTGAACCCATTTCCCTAAGGGCGGCAGTGCTCATCGAGGCTCTGCCCTATATTCGCAAATACCAAGGCGCGACTATCGTCATTAAATACGGTGGTCACGCCATGGTTGACGACGCCTTGAAAAAAAACTTTGCCGAAGACGTAACCCTTTTAAAATACATCGGTTTTAAGCCAATTGTCGTCCATGGCGGTGGCCCGCAAATAAATAAATTACTAGATCGCCTTGAAATCAAAAGTCACTTTGTGGAAGGGCAACGCTTCACCGATCAGGCCACCATGGAAGTGGTGGAAATGGTGCTTTCGGGCAAAATAAGCAAAGAAATCGTTAGCTTAATCAACAGCGTAGGCGGAAAAGCTCTGGGGCTCTCCGGCAAAGATGCCCAAATCATCAAAGCCAAACGGAAAACTCTCACCCGTCAAGCGGCCGAACATTTACCGCCGGAAATCATTGACATTGGCCTGGTCGGCGAACCGACTTTAATCAACACCGAATTTCTGGACTATTTGGCTACCAGCGAAGTAATTCCCGTCATTGCGCCGGTGGGCGTTGGCCGAGGCGGCGAGACTTACAACATTAATGCCGACCTTGTGGCCGGGGCCATTGCCGGGGCAATGAAAGCGGAAAAACTTATTTTACTCACCGATATTGACGGCGTTTTAGACAGTGAAAAGAAGCTGATTCCGCAATTAAAATTAAGCAAAATTGAGTGCTTACGGCAAGAAGGCACCATAAGTGGCGGCATGATTCCTAAACTGGATTGTTGCCGTAACGCCATTTTAAAAGGTTGCCAAAGCGCCTATATTTTAGATGGTCGCCGCCCTCACGCTTTACTGTTGGAAATTTTTACCGACGATGGTTGCGGCACGGAAATTTTGCCCTAAAAATTACAGCTAAGGATTGATATTATATGGAAAATTCGTTGACACGTTAGATATAAGGGTGACGGAGGAGAACTTTTCAGGAATTGAAGCCATAAGCCCTACTGTTTGAGCTTTAGCGAGTTGTAGGGCTTAAGGGCTCAATTACAGAAAAGTTGCGCCAACGGAGCCCGAGGAGCCAGCAAATTAAGATGCTCTCATCCTGATTAATCAGCGTTTCCTATAGAAGTTTTTTTTACGCTCAAGTAAATTACAAATGTTTTTATTTCTCAAAATTTATATGCGAGGTTCAACCCTATGCCCCTTTCCAGTCAAGAAGTAATGGCCAAAGCCCAAAAACACCTGATGACCAACGTCAACCGCTACCCTTTAGTTTTAGACCGTGGGTGCGGCATGAAACTTTGGGATATGGAAGGCCGCGAGTATTTGGATTTTCTGGCCGGCATTGCCACTTGTGCTTTAGGTTATGCCCCTAAAATTGTGCTTGAAGCCATCGAAAAACAGGCCGCCAAACTCATTCACACCTCTAATTATTTCTACAACGAACCCATGGTGTTACTGGCCGAGCTTTTGACGAGTGCCAGCGGCCTGGACAAAGCATTCTTCTGTAATTCCGGGGCTGAGGCCAATGAATCGGCCATTAAGTTAGCTCGGAAATATTCCCTTGACCGCTTTGGCGAGAACCGCTACGGCATTATCACCGCCACCCAGTCTTTCCACGGGCGCACCCTGGCCACCATCAGCGCCACGGGTCAAGATTCCGTCAAGGCCGGATTCGCACCGCTACTGCCCGGCTTCACTCACGTCCCTTACGGTGATTTTGCCGCCCTCCAAGCCGCTATCACAGAAGAGACTTGTGCCATAATGCTGGAACCTGTTCAAGGTGAAGGCGGGGTTGTGGTGCCGCCGGAGGACTACTTGCCGAAAGTCGCAGCCCTTTGCGCTGAAAAAGAACTCCTTCTCATTTTAGATGAAATTCAAACGGGCATTGGCCGCACGGGGCTCCCTTTCGCTTTCCAAAAATATGACTTCCGCCCCCACATCATGACTTTAGCCAAAGCACTCGGCGGCGGCGTGGCCAGCGGTGCCATGCTAGCTATTGATGACGTTGCCGCCCACCTCACCCCCGGCAGTCACGGCACCACCGTGGGCGGGGCGCCTTTGGCCATGAGCGTGGGGCTGGCCATGGTGGAGACCATTTTTGCCGACAGCTTTTTGGAAAATGTGCGTCAAACGGGGCAATATTTCCAAAATCGCCTTCAAGAGTTGGCTGAAGAACTACCGAATTTAATCAAAGAAGTGAGGGGCCAAGGCTTATTAATTGGCATGGAGCTAACCGAGCCCTCCGGCCCGGTTGCTTTAGAGATGTTGAAACGTGGTTTTTTGATAAACGCCACGGCCGGAACTGTCTTGCGTTTTGCGCCGCCCTTGATTGCAACCCCGGCGGAAGTTGATTTATTAATCCCAAGTTTAAAGGAAACACTCAAAATAGAAAAATAAAGAGAAAATATGACCAGACACTTCATCACTTTCAAAGATTTAAGCAGAGAAGAAATTATCTACGTTTTAGAGCGCAGTGCGGCCTTGAAAGCAGAGCGCCAAAAAGGCCAATATCTCCACCAGCACCTAAAAGGGCGCAGTGTGGCTATGCTCTTTAACAAAAACTCCACCCGCACCCGCATCAGCTTTGAATGCGGCATTAAAGAACTCGGGGGGCACGCCGTAATTTTGGCCGAAAACCAAACCCAATTTTCCCGCGGCGAACCAATTAGCCACTCGGCCCAAGTGCTTTCCCGCTATTTGGCGGCAGTGGTCATTCGCACTTACGCCGAACAGCAATTAGTAGATCTGGCCCATTACGGCTCCATTCCCATCATCAATGCGCTGACCGATGAAGGGCACCCCTGCCAAGTGCTCACCGACATCTTCACGGCTCTGGAAAAATTCCCGAACACTCCCGTGGAGAATATATCTTTTGCCTGGATAGGTGATGGCAACAACATGGCTAACTCCTGGCTGGCCGCCGCCGACCTTTTGGGCTTTCCCTTGACACTGGCCTGCCCCGAAGGTTACGACCCTGACAGCAAAATTTTAGCCAGAGCCGTTAGCAGCAATCCCAAGGTCAAATTGGTGCGCGACCCCTTGGAAGCGGCCCGCGGCGTTATGGCCGTCAACACCGATGTCTGGGCCAGCATGGGCCAAGAGGAAGAACAAAGGGAAAGGGAAAAAGCTTTCAAGGGCTTTATTGTTGATAGCGAGCTCATGGCCAAAGCTGACCCCAAAGCCATTTTCATGCATTGCTTACCGGCCCACATTGGCGAAGAGGTGACTGAGGAAGTGTTGAACAGCTCGGCTTCTGTTATTTTTGATGAAGCTGAAAACCGCCTTCATGCCCAAAAAGGTTTGATGGAGTTTCTCATTCCGCCATTGGATTAATAGTCGCTTGTTTTTTGCCACGACAGGTAGTAATGACTAATTTCATGAAATATAAAATATTTTTTATAACAACACTGGCTTTGGGCTTCTTTTTCTTTTCAGCCCAAAGCCTTATGGCTGTGGGCCCCACCACTTTTTTGCCAACAATGGCCGGCAAAGAATCCCAAGCCCCCCAAGCTCCTGACAGCAAACAAATTCAAACACTCATCACAACTTTAGAAGATCCCAAGCAAAGACAAGAGCTCATTAAACTCTTGGAGTTGATGTCTGTTTTGCAAGATAACCCGCAGCTCTTAAGCGAGCCCGAAAATAAAGAAACTCCGGCCAGCACCGCCCCCGAAGCCTCCACAGAACAGAGCACCGCAAGTGAGCTTGAAACCACTGTGAAAGAGACCTTGGGAATGCTGTGGAACTTTCCGCTCCTTAAGGAAAATTTTATTGAGGAAAGCTGGCAACGGGTGAAGGAAAAAACCACAGCTTTATTCACTTCTTTAAATGCCACCAAAAACCTTTGGCTTCCCTCTTTTTCACAAGCGGCCCTCTGGTGCTTCTTCTGCTTGGGAGCCACTTTCTTCACCGCACGCCGCTGGGGGAAAATACCTGAACACCTACCCCACTATGACTTTTTTCACCGCGGGCAAATTGTGCTGGTTTATCTTCTCAAAACCGGCATGCCATCTTTGATTTTGCTATTATCACTGTTAATTTTTAGCGAAAGCTCAACTGAACTGAGCTCGCCAACAGATGAACTCGATGCCGGAATGCTTTTTATCCGCGTTTTGGAACAACATCTTTTTATGAGTTTGGCCGCCCTTTTTCTCTTTTTGTTATTAGCAAAAATCATTTTTACTCCTGGCGAAAACGGCCAAGCCATTGCTAATTCTCACCCTGTAACTTGTCGTTATATTTTAAAAACTTGCTATGTTGTAGCCATTTATTTAGTCTTTTTTATCTTCTGTAAAGAAAGCATAAAATTTTTCCTGCCCTTAAAACTTCACAACATAACCCTTTTGGCCCTCCTCATTCCCTTTTTAATTTATTTGACTAAACGCTTCATAAGATTAAAAAAAATCATCACAACAACCCAAGAGGCCGAGCTCTCAGCCGCAGCCGGCAATGGGAACTTAGATGAAGACCAAATAAACCAAGCTCCCCCACGCTTTGATTACCCCAGCCAACTGTTTTTCCAACATCATTGGCTAGCCATTATTTTGGGCATTATTTGGAGCCTACCTTGGACCTCTCTTCTAAACCCACCTGATGCCGCCGACAAATGGGTCACTGACTTTTTCTACACCCTTTTGGTCTTAGCCTTAGTTGGAATTTTTATTAAAATTTCCCACGCCTTGTTATCTCGCCTCATCACCGAACATAGCCCCCACAGCCGTCGCCTTTTAACTCACTTAGACGCTTTGATAAGTTTCTTGGCCATTTTTGGCTTCTTAATCAGTATCGTTTACATCTGGGGCATACCGGTTGGCATATTTATTGAGCACGATCTCGTGCGGGATATTTCAGCACGCCTTTTCACCATCATTGTTATTATTGTGAGCTTAGTTTTCTTCCTACGCTTCAGCCACCTCACCACCGAATGGCTGATGAATGTGGAACAGCTTCGGGAGAACCGCAACTGGCGCACCATAACTCCTTTGATTTTGACCACCATGCGCGCATTAGCGATTTTTGTCGCTGTAGTAGTTATTTTAGATCGTTTAGGCGTTAACATCGGCCCCATTTTAGCCGGTGCCGGCATCTTGGGCTTGGGAGTGGGCATGGGAGCTCAATCGCTGGTGAAGGACATCATCAACGGCGTCTCCATTCTCGTTTCCGACATCGTCTCGGTGGATGACTATGTGAGCTTAAATATCAGTGGCAATAACTTCGAAGGCACTGTCACAAGCGTTGGTTTACGAAACTTGCGCTTAAGAGATGTGGCCGGGAACTTAGTTGTCTTACCCAATTCCAGCATCACCACCATTGTGAACATGACCAGAGACTATTCCAAAATTTTACTTGACTTCTTAGCCCCTTACGATTCCGACCCCGACCACATTATCGAGCTGGCCAAAGAAGTGGCTGCTGATCTCAGCCAAGATGCCGATTGGCAAAAGAGCCAGACAGCACCCATTGAAGTCTTGGGTATCAATGACGTAACTCCCCAAGGCATCAAAGTCACTTTGCGTCTCAACACCACCATCGGTAAACAGTGGGAACTGGGCCGCGAGTTGCGCCTGCGCCTCAAACGCCGCATGAAAGAGGAAGGTGTAAAAGCCATTGATTTCAACAGTTTTATAGTTGCACCAAAGCAGTAATTTGCAATTAAACATAATTTACAAATAAACTTCGAACTCTATCGCAAGAAAGCGAAGCCAAAGCGGGGTGCTTCTCCAAAATATTTCGCAAAACTCCGCCTTGCGAGCGAAACGAAGGCACCCGCCGAAGTGAAGCGAAGCCGAAGGAGTTTAAGAAATCTTTTGGAGAAGCACCCCGCAAAGGCGAGCGATAAAAATTTAGGGAAACGCTGATCAATTAGCGTTTCCTTGCAACGGAGGCAAATTAGCCTCCGTTGCCGCCGCCGAAATTAGAGGAAAACCTATGGTTTTCCGTCCTGAAGGGCTAATGAAAGGCGGCGTGCCTTGCTGATTTATTCTGCAAGCAGAATAAATCAGCGTTTCCTTAGGCGCATAAGCCCGTGCTATTTACAACCCTTAACTTGCAAAGCCGCTTTGAGAAAATCCCGAAAGAGAGGGTGGGGATTCATGGGAGTCGATTTGAACTCGGGGTGAAATTGACACCCCAAATACCAAGGGTGTTCTTTGGAATCGAGCTCCACCATTTCCACCAAAGTTGAATCAGGGGAAAGCCCGCTGAACTTCAACCCTTTTTGCGCCAAAATATCACGGTAATCATTGTTAAATTCAAAACGATGGCGATGACGCTCATTAATATCTGCGCTCTGATAAGCTTGGTGCGCCAAAGAGCCCTCCACCAAGCGACAGGGATAAGAGCCAAGGCGCATGGTGCCGCCCAATTTACTTTGGGCATCACGCTTTTCGTTACGATCAGCATGGTGGTTATACCACTCTGTCATCAAGTAGATGACGTTGTGCTTTGTTTTGGCGTCGAATTCCTCACTGTTAGCTTTGGCGAGTTTAGCAATATTACGTGAATATTCAATGACTAAACATTGCATCCCCAAGCAAATCCCAAAAAAGGGTTTCTTATTTTCTCGCGCATAGCGGGCAGCTAAAATCATGCCTTCAATGCCGCGGTCACCAAAACCACCGGGAATAAGAATGCCATCTAAATCACCCAAATGTTTAGCCAAATTATTGGGCTTCAAAACCTCGGCGTTCACGTAAATGATGTTAACTTTGGCTTTCTGGGCCAAACCACCGTGAATGAGAGCTTCATGAAGGCTCTTATATGATTCACTCAAGGCGACATATTTACCCACCAAACCAATAGTGGCTTCTTGCTTAAAGTTATGAAGCCGCTCACGCAGCTCTTCCCAGGGGCTAATATCCAAAGGGTGTTTATTAAAACGCAAGAGCTTGGCCACTTTGTCATCAATGCCTTCACGGTGATATTCCAAAGGCACTTCATAGATATTATTTACATCGGTGGCAGAAAAAACAGAATCACCGGGCACGTCGCAAAAGAGAGCTATTTTCTTTTTCAGCTCCGGCTCTAATTCATACTCTGAACGACACATGATGATGTCCGGTTGAATGCCGATGGAACGAAGCTCTTTGACGCTATGTTGAGTTGGTTTAGATTTGGGTTCGCCAGATGTTTTCAAATAAGGCACTAAAGTTAAATGAATGTAAAGACAACGGTTTTTACCCAAATCATTTTTCATCTGCCGAATGGCTTCCAAAAATGGTTGACCTTCGATGTCACCCACCGTGCCGCCTATTTCCACCAACAGCACATCTAAATCGGGAGTGATAGCCCCCATGATGGCAGCTTTGACTTCATCGGTGACATGGGGGATTACTTGCACTGTGCCACCTAAATATTTGCCCTGCCGTTCGTTATTGAGAACGTTTGTGTAAATGCGCCCGGCGGTGTAGGCGTTGCGCCTCGTCATGGGCACATCTAAAAAGCGTTCGTAGTGGCCCAAATCCAAATCAGTCTCTGCTCCGTCGTCAGTGACAAAAACTTCACCATGCTGATAGGGGCTCATGGTGCCGGGGTCGAGGTTTAGGTAAGGGTCTAGCTTTTGAATGGAGACGTTTAGCCCCCGTGCTTTTAAAAGGGCCCCAATAGAGGCGGCGGCCAAGCCCTTACCCAAAGAGGAGAGCACGCCGCCGGTGACGAAAATAATTTTAGCTTTTTTCATGGAAAAAGACCTCACAAAGCAAAGGAGGGTTCAACAAATATAGTATTTAAGTTGACATTACTAATGTCAACTTAATTAAAGGCACACTTGCTCTGGCATTTAAACGTGCAAATTAATTGCACTTATGCCGTCGCAAGATGCTTGATTGCTCTCGCAACCAAGATAGTAATTTCAACTGAAATTACTATAGCAAAGTAATCCTGAAACATTTCATTAATATAGCTCAATTTCAACCGAAAGACAACTGCTTTGTGAAACACTGAAATTAGTTTTTCGGAAACCACTTGTCATAAATCTTTTGGTCAATGCCTTTTGCTTTAATGGCGGCAATACCTTTGTTGACAAGCTCTTTAGTCATAGAGTCATCTTTACGAACAACAATGCCGTAAAGCTCTTGATCTTCTGGGTTTTCAAGAATAAAAGCTATTTTCAAATTACCGTTATTTTTTAAAAGCTGAGCAGTCAAAACATCATCATGAATAATGGCATCAATCTTACCGGCGGCCAAATCTTCAGCAGCCAATTGCATCATGTCATAAGTAGCAGCCTCGGTGCCGGTGAGTCTGGCTGCGGCAAAAGAGCCGGTGGAAAAGATTTTAGCTCCAACTTTCTTGCCTTTCAAATCTTCAGCTGTTTGAATGGAGGAATTATCGGGAACTAAAATAGCTTGACGCACGGTAAAATAAGGATCGGAAAAATCAACTATTTTCTTCCGTTCTTCGGTTATGGTCGCAGACGAAAAAATAGCATCATATTCTTTGTTGATCAGGCCGGTTAAAATAACATCCCAGCCGGTGTTGATGGGCTCAATTTTATAGCCAATTTCCTCACCCAACGCGTTCATATAATCAACACTAAAACCATCTAACTCATTATTCTCATTAAAAAATTCCATAGGCGGTTCAATTGCGTTAACCGCAACCCGTAAAACTTTGGCATCTTCTTTATTTTCTTGGGCTAAAATAGGGGTCGCCCAAACAAACACAAAGGCCAAAGAAAGTAACAATAATTTTTTCATTATCACAACTCCGTTAGAAAATTTCGTTATCTTTAAGGAAACGCTGATTTATTCTGCTTGCAGAATAAATCAGCAAGGCACGCTGCCTTTCATGAGCCCTTACGGGACGGAAAACGATCGGGTTTTCCTCTCATTTCGGCTACGGCAAAGTAGGCAATTTTGCCGTAAGCAAATTGCTTACTTTGCAAGGAAACGCTAATAAATCAGCGTTTCCTTAAAACGAATAAACACAGTCAGCTTTAGAAGATAAGCCCCACACAAAGTCAAGCCTAATTTCGCCACAATAACACCGTTAGCTCAAAAAAGCAAGCAAGCCATGCAGCTATATCACCTCAGCAAATTCAAATAATATTCTTCCAATTTTTTTGCCTCAATTTTTATATCATATCCATGCTCGGCAAGTTCTTTTCGGGTATTTACTCTATTATAACTTTGACATTTCAATATTTCATCAGCCCAAAATTCCACCGGGCTTTTTAAATCAATAAAGCGTGCCAAATCAGTAACTTTTGTCTCAGATGTAACTTCGGTGGACATCACACAAGGCAAGCCCGTGGCTTGTGCTTCAATTCCCACAACGGGCAAGCCTTCGTAAAAAGACGGCAAAACAAAAGAATCCATAGCGTTGTAAAGGGGCAAAATATCTTCTGTTAAACCAAGATCAAGCACAACATTTTGCAAATTCAAATCATTGATCTTACGAAAAATATCTTCTTTCAAGCCCCCGTAACCAACCAAGAGCAGACGAGCATTGGCATTCTTTTTATATATAGAATGGAAAATATCCACTAAAAAGTTATGATTTTTTTGGTATTCATAACGGCCAATGTGCCCGATGACAAATTTATCTTCCAAGCCTAATTCTTTGCGCATTTTTAGGCGCAAGGCTTCATCATAAGTATACTCATCTAAATTCAAAGCGTTATAAATTATTTTGCACTGAGGCAATTTCTCTGTGCCATATAGCCACGCCGCAGCATATTGAGAATTGGCAGCCAAGTGAGTGGGGAAAAGTTTGGCCAGAGGCTTCAGAATGTTTTTTATTATAGTTTTTTTTTCCCCGGGATGCGCTGTGCTTAAGTTTTCAGCTATGCGCACGGGAACTTTTGCCAATTTTCCGGCTAACATGGGCAAAATATTCAAAGTGTTAAGATAGCCATGAACGCACTTATAATTGTTATATTTCAATATATTATAAGTAGCCATAACATTTTTAGCCGGGTTTTTGCTGGAGGGAATTTCATAAACCCGACCGCCTAATGATTTAATTTCGGCATAATCTTTAAGTGGAGAATCATCATCGACAAGGAGATCGAATTGTAAAATTTCTCTATTAATATTACGGTAATAATTCATAATTACCGATTTAATTCCCCCGGCAGTATGCTTACCCATCACCACCGCAATTGGTGCCGCTTCGTTTTTAAAAGCCACGCACGCCCCCATAAACTTCAGCCCCCAAGAGCCAATGTGGAGTTATTTATAAAATTACAATTTATATTCAAGCTTTAAAAAAGAAATCAGCTTTTCAATTCCAGCTTCTAAAGAAATTAAATTCAAATGGCCGAAAGTTTCGTTAAACCTTGTGGTGTCTAAATAATTTACCGGCACATCAACTTTTCTCTCATTAAAATATTTCACTTTCAAACTCTTGCCTACTATTTTGGCAACTGTTTCCAACAAAGCGTTAAGGCTCACCCCAGAGCCTGAGCCCACATTATAAAGCTTATATCTTGTTTCAGTTGAAGCAATTTTCACAATCATTTCAATGACATCTGCAATAAAAATATAATCCCTAACAACAGAGCCGTCGCCAAAGATCGTTATCTCTTCATCTTTCAAAGCTTTGTAAGTGAAATTTGTAACAGCTCCCACCAATCCGGTTGGCTTTTGATAGGGCCCGTAAGGGTTGGAAGCTCTGATGATACGAAAATCCAGTTGATGAACTTCGTAATAAACCTGCAACATTTTTTCAATCATGACTTTTTGCAAACCATAAGAAGATATTGGTTGCAAGCTTGCGTCTTCAGATAAAGGGCAAACACCATCCCGGCCGTAAACAGTTCCGCCTGAAGAAAGGAAAATGATTCTTTTAACTTTATTTTTTACACAAGCCTCTAACAGTTGGGCAGTCATGACCACATTAGCTGTAATTTCATCGGGAATTTGCCCATTTGCCGTTGCCGGAACAGTTGTGCTCACCAAGTGGTAAACAATATCTTGCCCTTTCAGCAAAGTGTTAAAATCACTGTCTACCCGAAGCTCGCATTCCTTGATAAAACAGGAGCCATTTAAAATAAGGTGGTGAAAATATTCCTTTTTGCTATCAACAAGGGTGATCTTGTTATTTTCATCGTCTGCCAATTTCAAGGCCAGATTTGTCCCTATGAAGCCTGCAGCCCCTAAAATTATAATATTCATCTATTTGCCAGCCTCATGTTACCAAAAACTTTTTTAATAATAACATATCCCCAAAGTTTTTTCACCCCCCAAAAAAATTTGCAATCACCACCGAAAATAACAGGGCCGATGCATCTAATATTTTGTTACAATTATCTTTTATCCAAAAGAAACAGTTGTAATTAAAGATGATTTTCAAGTTCACCCAAAGTCTAATGCAACGTAAAGTGGAGCACCCAGGGGGGTCTTCTCCAAAAAATTCTGCAATTTTAACTCCGCCTAATGAACGAAACGAAGGCGTCAGCCGAAGTGA
>CAYJAF010000043.1:0-22247 GCA_964368195.1 uncultured Thermodesulfobacteriota bacterium | reverse complement strand
AATTAGAACGCAACTTTTCCGGCACTTCTTCTAAATTATTGTAAAGATTGTCTAACGTTCCAAATTGGAGGATGAGCTTTAAAGCGGTCTTCTCCCCCACTTTCGGCACCCCCGGAATGTTGTCGGAAGAATCGCCCATAAGCGCCTGAATATCTAAAAAAGCCGACGGCTCCACACCGAAACGCAAGCGAAAAGTATCGTGAGTCAAAGCCGATTCTTTTTTAGGGTCGGGATCATACATGGAAACTTGCGGGCTTAAAAGCTGATAGAAATCTTTGTCGGCCGAGACAATAACGACTTCTTGCGTCTGGCTGCCAAATTTACGCGTGGCCGCCGCAATGAGGTCGTCGGCCTCAAACCCCGGCTCTTCCACCATAAAAAGCCCCAAGGCTTTCACCATTTGCCGAATGGGCTCTTGTTGGGTGACTAAATCCTCATCCATGGCTTTGCGGTTGGCTTTGTAATTGGGGTAAAGGTTGTGACGGGCCCCGGGGCCGCGGCTATCAAAAACAACGGCTATGTGCTTGGGGTCTTTATCTTTCAAAAGCTTTAAAAGAGTTGTTGTGAAGCCGTAAACAGCGCCGGTAGGTCGGCCTTTTTTGTCGGTCAAATTGCGTAAAGCATGGAAAGAACGATGAATAAAAGCACTGGCGTCCATTAAATAAACAGGGGCATTAGTCATAAGAGTAGTCGGCCTTTAGAAAATGTTTGTCTTAATTATCATAGTATTTTTTACATATTTACTATAATCCAGACCAAACTAAATATCAACAATAAGAAATCACTTCCCACAGAAATCAATTTACCCCCAAAAAAATTCTTGAATAAAATGGCTTTGACTGTTAAATTAGTAGAATTGATAAGTTTGGATAATATTAATCGACTTACCGCTCTTGGCAAAGTTTAGTTTATAAGAAAGTGGATGCTTCGTCATGCAAAAAAATCAAAAAAAAGCGAAAAAAATAGTCTTGGCCTATTCCGGCGGACTTGACACCTCTATTATTTTAAAGTGGTTGAAAGAAGAATATGGTGCGGAAGAAGTTATTGGTTTCACAGCGGATGTGGGTCAAAAGGACGAACTTGACGGCCTTGAGGAAAAAGCTCTTAAAACCGGGGCTAGTAAATTATATATCCGTGATTTAACAGAGGAATTCGTTAAAGACTTTGTCTTTCCGGCCGTGCGGGCCAACGCCATGTATGAAGGACAATACCTCCTCGGCACCTCTTTGGCTCGTCCGCTCATTGCCAAGCACATGGTGGAAATTGCTCGGGCTGAAGGGGCTGACGCTGTTGCTCACGGCGCTACGGGTAAAGGTAACGACCAAGTTCGTTTTGAACTTACCACCATGGCTCTTGATAAAGACCTCATCACCATTGCGCCTTGGCGGGAGTGGGATCTCAACTCCCGAACCGACTTGATGGATTTTGCCGCCAAACATAACATCCCCATCCCTGTGAGCAAAGCCAAACCTTACTCCACTGACCGTAACATTTTGCACATCAGCTTTGAAGGCGGTCTTTTGGAAGACCCCTGGCAAGAGCCCGAAGAGGATATGTACCTGCTCACCTGTTCCCCGGAAGCTGCCCCCGACAAGCCGACTTACTTGGAAATTGAATTTGAAAAAGGCGATGCCGTGGCCGTGGACGGTAAAAAGATGTCGCCGGGCGTTTTGTTAGACCATTTGAACAAAGTGGCCGGAGCCAATGGTTATGGCCGAGTTGACTTGGTGGAAAGCCGTTTGGTGGGTATGAAGTGTCGTGGCGTTTACGAGACCCCGGGGGGGAGCTTACTCCACTTGGCTCACCGCAACATGGAATCGCTCACTTTAGATCGGGAAGCTATTAAACTCAAAGATTCCCTCATGCCCCAATATGCCGCCTTGGTCTATGATGGCCTTTGGTATTCGCCGGAGAGGGAAGCCTTGCAAGCCATGATTGACAAAACTCAAGAGTGCGTGGACGGCACCGTGCGCATGAAGCTCTATAAAGGTAGCTGCATTTGCGTGGGCCGCCGCTCGGAGCACTCTTTGTATCATGACGCCTATGCCACTTTTGAAAGCGACGGAGTCTATGACCAATCCGATGCCGCCGGTTTCATTCGCTGCATGGGCTTGCGTTTGCGCATAAACAAACTCTTAAGAGGATAATTTCTGTGGCCGAGAAACTTTGGGGCGGACGTTTTGACGCCCAAACAGCCGGGAGTTTGGAAAAGCTCTCTTGCTCTGTGCATTTTGATTCGCGTTTGGCTCCCTATGATTTGGCCGGGAGCCAAGCCCACGCCCGAATGCTGGGGCAAGTTGGCCTCGTCAGCCCTGAGGAAAGCCGCCAAATGGTAGACGGCCTGGAGACCTTGAAAGAGAAAGTGGCCGCCGGTGATTTTCCGTGGGATCCTCGCTTGGAAGATGTTCACATGAATCTGGAGAAAGCCCTCACGGCCCTCATCGGCTTAGCGGGCGAAAAGCTCCACACCGCCCGGAGCCGTAACGACCAAGTGGCCTTGGATACTCGTCTTTATATGCGTGATGTTGCGGCACAATTGGGCCGGGTTTTGCGTGATTTGCGAAAAGCTCTGGTGGAAAAGGCCGACCAAGTAGGCGACGCTCCCATGCCGGGCTATACCCATCTCCAAAGGGCCCAGCCTGTTTTAGTGGCCCACCATTTATTGGCTTACTACCAAATGCTCACCCGTGACCACGGCCGTTTGAGCGATTTGGCCAAGCGGCTGGACTATATGCCTCTGGGGAGCGGAGCCCTCTCCGGCACCGGCCTTCCCATTGACCCCCAGCAAGTGGCCGATGAGCTATCCTTTGGCAATTTGGTGGAAAACAGCCTGGACGCCGTCTCTTCTCGGGATCACATTTTAGAGTTTTTAGCTTGGGCCTCCATTTTAATGACCAACTTATCTCGCTTGGCTGAAGATTTGATTTTGTGGTGCTCTCAGGAGTTTGCCTTTGCCGAGCTCCCCGACAGCCTTTCCACCGGCAGTTCCATGATGCCGCAGAAGAAAAACCCTGATGGGGCTGAGCTCATGCGGGGGAAATCAGGCCGGGTGATTGGTAACTTAATGGCGCTCTTGACGGTGGTCAAGGGCCTGCCTTTGAGCTATAATCGCGATCTCCAAGAAGATAAAGAGCCGCTTTTTGACACGGTTGATACTTTGGAATTAATTTTACCCGTGGCCGCTGAAATGATTGCCGGGCTCAAATTCAACTTTGAGCGCCTGGCCCAAGCCGCCGACGATCCTTACGCCCCGGCCACTGATTTGGCCGACCATTTGGTGCGCCAAGGGGTGCCCTTTCGCGAAGCCCACCGCCAGGCAGGCTTAGCCGTGGCTTATGGCGTAAAACAACAAAAAGCTTTGGTGGATTTGAGCTATGAAGAATTAGTTGAAATCTGCCCCAAAGCTCAGCTGGAAGTTTTTGCGGCGCTCAAACTTCCGGCCCTTTTAGATGCGCGAACCACTTACGGCGGCACGGCTCCTAAGTCGGTGGCTCGTCAACTTACGGCCGCCCGGCATGCTTTGGCGGCTGAATCGGAAAAGGGGCTCTGATGATTTTTCAGCTCTGGAAATATTGGGGAAAGCCTTGGGTGAAATGCTTTGGTGCTTTGGGGCTGGTTGTGATTTTAGTCACCTCTTGCGGCATGAAAACTGCTCCCTACCCGGAAGCCACCACTTTACCGGCTAAAATCATAGGCTTAAAACAGACCTTGACCGAATCAGGCGAGCTCATTTTATCTTGGAAACCACCTCAAGAAAATATGGTGGGGCGAAAACTGGAATCTTTAGGCGGCTTTGGCATTGAAATGGCCGAATACGTGGCCGATGATAACTACTGCCTCGGTTGTCCTCATAAATACACCAAAATTGATACTGTCCCAGCAGCCACTCCTCCTCCGGGCATGGAATTGGCCCCGGGCCCTTATACTTGGAACTATAAAGTTAAAGAGGGCAATGTCTACCACTTCCGCATCACAGCTCTTTCCGAAAGTGGCGGCGGTCATCCCAACTCCAGGGTCGTGACTACGGTCTGGGCTCTTTCTAACCCCGGGGAGCTGGCCGGATTTTCAGCTTCCATGGGTGATAAGTCCGTGGAACTTAGCTGGAGAGCTCCCGGGCCTAATTACCGGGTAGATATTCAAAAAGCCCATCTCCCTGCCGGAGCAGACGAAGATGCCGCCGTCTCTTGGAGTAGCATCCCGGGGTTAGAACCCAACAGCGGCCGTTTTAGCGATAACAGTGTCAATTATGAAAATACTTATCTTTACCGCGGTCGAATGGTGCGCCTCAAAGATGAATCCAATGCCCTTGGGCCTTGGTCGGCTGAGCGCAAAGTGCGAGTGATTGATGTCACTCCGCCCAATCCGCCGGGTCATTTAGATGTGGCTCAAGATATTAACGGCGTGAAATTGGCTTGGGAGAGCTTGGTTTTTGATCCCGATTTGGCCGGTTACCGCGTTTATCGTCAAGGCCCCGGGGAAAGTGACTTTAAGCAAATAGGCCCCAAGCTCTTGAAAGAGAACGCCTATTTTGACCCCATTGATCTTTCGACCGAAGCTTTGGTTCGTTACCGAGTTACATCAGTGGATAAAAGCCCCCGGGCTAACGAGAGTTTAGCATCGCCCACGGTGGAGTTGTGGCTGGAACCGCCGCACACCACTTTGCCGCGCCCCCAAGAATAACAAATGGGCTCTCCAACGTTACTTTAAAGAAACTCATTGGAGAGCCATTCTTTTTAGACCTAAAACATATGAAAGCTGTGAATTTATGACTTTTACTTACCAAAACAAGCAAATGATGGCCGAAGAGGTCTCCCTTTCTCAAATTGCCAAAGAAGTTGGCACCCCTTGTTTCGTTTATTCCCAAAAAGTATTCACCGAAAAGCTCGAGAGCTTTAACACAGCTTTTGGTGGCAAGGCTATTGTTTGTTTCGCCGTGAAGAGCTCAGCCAATTTGACAATGCTGAACTTGGTGGCCCAAGGTGGTCAAGGCGCCGACATAGTTTCCGGCGGCGAACTTTTTAAAGCGCAAAAAGCAGGTATAAATCCCGGTAAGATCGTTTTTTCCGGGGTTGGTAAAACGAAAAAAGAAATGGCCGAAGCACTTGACGCCGGAATTATGATGTTTAACATCGAATCGGAAGCCGAGCTGGAACGCTTAAATAGTGTGGCCGCCGAAAAGGGCAAAAAAGCTCCCATTGCCGTGCGCGTCAACCCCAACGTCGACCCCGGCACCCACCCCTATATCGCCACGGGTCTCAAAGAAAGTAAATTTGGCGTGGCCGCCGACCGGGCTTTAGATCTTTACCGCCGGGCCGCCAAAATGGAAAACATCGAAGTGAAGGGTATTGCCTGCCACATCGGCTCCCAATTGACCACCATCGCTCCTTTTTTAGCCGCCGCCGAAAAGCTCCAAGCTTTGGCCCTCACTTTGTTGTCTGAAGGGTTTAAGCTTCAATATTTTGATATGGGTGGCGGCTTGGGTGTTTGCTATAACGATGAAACTCCGCCTTCCCTTGCAGAATATGCCGACGGTTTGAAAAAAATCATGGAACCTTTAGGTCCTTTGACCTTGGTTTTAGAGCCGGGCCGCTACATTGCTGCCAATAGCGCTGTTCTGCTCACCGAAGTGCAATATAACAAAAGCAACGGCGATCGCCAATTCGTGGTGGTTGATGCGGCCATGAACGATTTGGCCCGCCCCAGCCTATATGGCTCTTTCCACGGCATTAAACCCTTAAAGGAAACAGATGCCCCGGAAATTGTTGTGGACGTGGTGGGGCCGGTATGTGAATCCGGTGACTTTTTGGCTAAAGGACGTTCTTTGGCCAAAGTGGAAAGTGGCGATCTTCTGGCCGCCATGAGTGCCGGAGCTTACGGCTACACCATGAGCTCTACTTACAACGCACGCCCCCGAGCCGCTGAAGTTTTGGTGACGGGTAGTAACTATAAAATAATCAGAGACCGGGAAACTTACGAGGATTTAATTCGCGGCGAAAAATTTTAAACTAACTTTTGTAAAAATAATTAAATACTTATTATTAAGGATTAATAAAGAATGGAAAAATTTACTTTTCACAAATATTCCAACCAAGGCAATGACTTTATAATAATTGACAATTGGGATAATCAAATTTCGGAAAAAGAAATGGCCAAAACTGTCAAATTCATGTGCCGGCCAAAATTTGGTGTGGGAGCTGATGGCGTTGTCTTCATCAATTCCGGCTCTGATGATGTTGATTTTGCTTGGCAATTCTTTAACGCTGACGGTTCCGAGAGCGATTTCAGCGGTAGTGCCGCCCTTTGCACGGCTCACTTGGCAGCTCAAAGTGGCATTGCGCCTGACGAAATGTCTTTTAAATCAAAAGCAGGTGTGGTGGAAGCTTGGGTTGATGGCTCAGAGGTGAAAGTTTTGTTCCCCAAAGTTGGCCGCTCTGAAGGGGCCGCCCTTTTAGAACAAGAGGGAACCAGCCTTACTTATCACCGCCTCAATTTCATCACTCCCCAGGCCGTTGCCGTGGTGGACGATTTGGAAAAGCTAAATGTCGTTAAAATAGGCCGTGCCGTGCGGCGGCACACTGCCTTCACCCCCGACGGCACAAACGTCAATTTCTTAAAAGTATTAGGCCCCGATCGCCTTTCGGTGCGCACTTTTGAGCGGGGAGTGGAAGATGAAGTCTTGGCTTCCGGCACAGGTGCGGTGGTGGCGGCCCTTTTGGCTGCGGCTCAAGGTTTGGTTACTGAAGAGACTATCACCTGCCAAACAAAGAGCGGAGACGATCTCATCGTCACTTTAGAGGGCTCTTTAATGGCACCGGAAAAAGTCTTTTTAACGGCCAAAGTGCGTTATCTTTTTGCCGGCGAAGTTGAGCCGGATATGTTTTTAAAATGACCTGCAAAAACGAGGTGAGTAAATGAGCAAAAAAAATTTTGAAGGCATCATAACAGCCTTGGCCACTCCCTTTAATGGCGGGGCCTTAGATGAAGACGCTTTGCGCCGCCACATTAACTTTCAAATTAAAGAGGGAGTTAACGGCATCTTGCCTTGCGGCACCACCGGGGAAAGCCCAACTTTAAATCACGAAGAGCACAACCGCGTTATTGCTATTGCCGTTGAAGAGGCCAAGGGCCAAGTGACTGTTTTGGCCGGAACCGGCTCTAACAGCACTTCCGAGGCCATTGAACTGGCTATCCGCGCCCAAAAAGATGGTGCCGACGGCCTCCTTTCGGTTACTCCTTACTATAATAAACCGACTCAAGAAGGCATCTTCCGTCACTATGCTGCCATTGCCGAGAAGGTCGAGCTGCCCATTCTTTTATATAACATTCCCGGCCGTTGTGGTGTGAACATCCTTCCGGAAACTGTGGCCCGCATGGCCCGGGAAATCCCCAATGTGGTGGGTATTAAAGAGGCCACGGGCGATTTGAACCAAATGGTTAAAACCATTGATCTTTGCGGCCCTGACTTTTTAGTCACAAGTGGCGATGACGGTTTGTCTCTGCCCCTTTGGGCTGTGGGCGGAGGCGGCGTGATTTCCGTGGCTTCCAACTTGATTCCCGGCCCCATGGCCGCCATGTGGCGGGCTTGGCAAGAGGGTAATTTAGCTGAAACCAAGGCGGCTTATTATAAAATGCTTCCTCTTTTTAAAGCTCTTTTCATTGAAACCAGCCCCATGCCACTGAAAGCTTCTTTGAGCTTGGCCGGGCTCATGTCCTCTGAAATGCGCCTCCCCATGTGCCAACCACTGGATTCCACGGTAGAGGCCCTGAAACCTATTTTAAAAACATGGGGGCTTTGTAAATGAGCGCACGGATTATTGTTTGCGGAGCCTTGGGCCGCATGGGGCGCCAGGTGATTAATGCTGTTTTGAGTCAGCCTGAAAGGTGCTCTTTGGTCGGAGTCTTAGAGCACCCCCAAAACCCACTCATTGGCCAAGAAGTTGGCCCCATCATCGGGCGGGCAGAAGTGAAGCTCCCGTTGGTGACTGATTTCAGTCAAGTGGAGGGTGGAGCTGACGTCTATATCGATTTCACTTCCATTGAATCGAGCCTGGCCTATTTAGCTAAAGCGCATGAATTGGGCTTGGGGGCCGTCATCGGAACGACCGGTTTTTCCGCTGAACAGCAAGCTGAAATCAAAAAAGCCGCCGAGAGCATTCCCGTTCTTTGGGCGCCCAATATGAGTATCGGCATCAATGCCCTTTACAAAATTGCCACCAATTTAGTGAAAATGCTCGGGCCCGATTACGATTTGGAAGTGGTGGAAGCCCACCATAAGCTTAAGAAAGATGCTCCCAGCGGCACGGCGGTGCGCATTTACGAAACCCTAGCCGAGGCTCGCCAAGGTTGGACGGAAAGTCGCTTGGTGAGCGGACGTGAAGGGCTGGTTGGTGAACGAACCAAAGAGGAAATTGGCGTCTTGGCTTTGCGCGGCGGAGATATTGTGGGTGACCACACCGTTTACTTCTGTGGCCCCGGCGAGCGCCTGGAGCTAACCCACCGCGCCCACACTCGCGACACTTTCGCCCAAGGCTCTGTTCGCGCCGGCATTTGGCTGGCCGGTCGAGCCCCGGGTTTCTATGCCATCGACGATACTATGTCTTTTTAAGTTTTTCTGGGGGGGAAACTTTTTTGAAAAAGAGTTTCCCCCCAGACCCCCCTTCAAAAAACTTTTACGGTAGTTGACTCAAGGGGAATCTCTTAAAATATTGTACCCAAGTAAACTTAAAATTCAGTAACAAAAAACCCGAAGCACAAAATTTTGGCTTCGGGTTTTTTATAATTGCGTAAAGGCATTGTAAATTATTTCAAGTAAGCTTGTAAATCAAATGGTTCACACTCCGAAAGCTTTTTCAATGTTTTCCAGAGCTTTTTTGCGGGCCGCTTCATAGCGTTTTAAATCTTCCGGGGATTTGGTGCGAGCAAAAGAAGAAAGGGCCTCTGATTCTAAAATAAGCTGCTCGATGATTCCCATCATGGTGGTGATGAATTTTTGGTCTCCGGAAGCAACAAGCGAGTTTCCTTGGTATTTCTTCAGCTGGGTGTTTACGTTACGCAAATAGCTAGTGGTTTCAGCCAGCATAGATCGCACTAAATCAGGGCTGTAGACACCTTTGCTCAAAGCATCGGCTAACACGCCAATATAACCGTAAGATTGCAACACAAACCCGGCACTGAAAGCCCCAATGGTGTTCAGATGAAGGGCGTCCTTTTGCGCCTCAGGGGTGTTTTGTTCTCCTTGGGCTTGGGCTAAAGAGACAGGGCCCCAAGCCAAAGTTATTCCCAATATGACGGCGAGTATTTTCAACATTCTGTAACCTTTTAAATCTGTATTATTCAAAGCCTCTGGTTAGAAGTAACCCTGGGCATAAAAACAGGACACAGGTTGGCCCATTTATTATTGGGTGGAAACTAAAACCCCGGGTTCCGCCAAACGCACCACCGCTTTGCTGGCGG
The DNA here is from genome assembly GCA_964368195.1 of uncultured Thermodesulfobacteriota bacterium. Classification (GTDB taxonomy): domain Bacteria; phylum Desulfobacterota; class Desulfarculia; order Adiutricales; family Adiutricaceae; genus Adiutrix. The sequence continues at coordinate 12,794 of CAYJAF010000043.1, read as the reverse complement.
CCTCAGCCCCTAAATATTTTTCTATGAAGGGTAGGGCTTTGCTCTGGAATTCGTCTCGAATGCGTAAAGTCACACGGTCGGCCCCGCAGTATTGACGCGCTTCGTTGTCGGTGAGCCAATTGCCAATGGTTTCGCAGGTGTTGGTGGTGGCGTAATTGATGTTGATTTCGCCGGCGTAAACCAATTCTCCGGGGTTTACTGTTATGGTTGCCAAAGCCGGTTGACCGTGGGACATCCCCGGGCTACGTAAGTTACAAATGGCTACCGGTGTGCCGGGGCCAACGCCTGCTGCTGCCATGTCTGAGCCGCGAATCGAATCGTTCATACCACCATTTCCGCCCCAAATGCCGACTCCGGAAGTGAGGGAGCTACCCGGCTTAAAGCTGCGGAGCCAAGAGACCATGCCCAAAGAAGTGGCCACGTTTTCACGCATGGGTTCGTCCCACTCGGTGGAGCCGGGACGCATACCCGATTCACAATTGCTGAAAACAGAATATAACACGTAAGTGCCCGGCTCAACTGTCACCACGTCATAGAGGTTCATGCTGTCAATGGCACGATGGCGGTCGGTGCGGTAGACAGTGAAGCTGTATTTGCGCTCAGGGTTGTCAATGCGGAACCAGCGGGTGGCAATAAGTCCACCTTGGTTGGTGGCGTGCATGAGCACCGCCCCTTGCCCGTGGTTTAGACTAGAATCACTAAAGTTAACTAAGTGGTTGATTTTACCCGTTAAGATAGAGGCCGCACAAGAGGCTAAAAGAAGCATTGCCAAAATGGCCACTAAATGGGTTAACTTTATTTTTTTGAGCATGGATCCTCCAAGGGGCAAAAGTTATTGTAAGATAATTACAATTAGATTATAATAACAGATTATAACTGTTAAGGGAAGGCAAATTGTAGGAAGTTGGTATTATAATGAATTATAAAAAGGAATTGGCTCAAAAAGCCCCGGGCTTTTCCCGGGGTTTTTTCATCACTTTGGAAGGCTTGGATGGGGCCGGGAAAAGTACCCAAGGGCAGAAGTTGGCGGCCGCTTTAAGAGAGCTTGGCTTTGACCCGCTGATGACCAAAGAGCCCACCGATGGCCCTTTCGGGCGTGAAATCAGAGAGTTAGCTCAAAAGGGGCGCAAAGGAATTACGCCTCAAGAAGAGTTGGAGCTCTTTGTGCGTGATCGGGCTGAAGATGTGGAGCGTTTCGCTCCGGCTCTTTTGGGGGGGCGCCCGGTGATTGCTGACCGCTATATCCTTTCCAATGTGGCTTATCAGTCTTCCCTTGGTTTGGCGGAAAAGCACATCTTGAAACAGAATGCCCCTTTCCCTTGGCCTGATTTGATTGTGATTTTAGAGCTTTCGGTGGCTGATGCTTTGGCGCGCCTCAAGAGTTCCCGCCCTGGGCAATTGGAGGAAACTTATGAAAACGCATCCTTTTTAACAAAGGTGAAAGCTCGTTTTGATGCTCAGACCGACAGCCGAATCATTCGTCTGGACGCCAACGCCGCCCCGGAGCAAATCACAGCTGATATTTTGGCTGCCCTGCGGCAACGCAACCTTTTAGTGGAAAAGCCCCTCACCATTATTGATAGTCACTGTCATTTATCTTCTCGTGCTTACAAAGAAGATTTGCCGCTCGTTTTAGAGCGGGCCCGGGCTATTGGCGTGACGGATGTTCTCAATATCGGTTTGGGGCTAGAAAACGCTTCCGAGGTTTTGGCTCAACATGAAACTCACCCCCATTTGCGCCCAGTGGTTGGTTGGCATCCCCATGAAGCGGATGAGTATGCAGCTGATGAATACGTAGTCACAGGCCCCCAAACTCTAAGTAAATTAGTGAAGCTAGCCCAAAATAGCCAAGTGCGAGGTTGGGGTGAGTTTGGCCTTGATTACGCCCTCATGCATTCCAGTAAAGAAAACCAGCTAAAACTCTTTGAAGCCATGTTGGAAGCCGCCACCGATCTCGCCTTGCCCTTGGTCATTCACAGCCGTGACGCCTTCCAAGACACCTATGCCCTTTTGCGTAAGTATATGCCCAAATGCCCGAAGGGAGGCGTCATTCATTGTTTCACCAGAGATTGGGCCGAGGCCGAGGCCTATTTGGATTTGGGGCTTCATCTTTCTTTGCCGGGTGTCGTCACTTATCCTCAAGCCCATGAATTGCGTGAGGCCGCTCGGAAAATACCGGCTGATCGTCTTTTAGTGGAAACCGATGCTCCCTATTTAACGCCCGTGCCTTACCGCGGCCAACGTAACGAACCCAGTTATTTAGTCTGGACGCTTTTGGCTTTAGCTGAGTTGCGGGGAGAGCTTTTAGCTGATTTAGCAGCCCAGACGGCGGCCAACACTCGGCGGCTTTTTGAGTTGCTATAAGCCATTTTTTTTGTTAAATTAAATTCCGAATCAGCTCCATTTCAGAAAAAATATCTCGAAAAAATCTCCCAGATCTTTGGTGAATATGACTGCGAAATTGATTTTGGCCTCAGCCTCGCCTCGCCGCGCTGACCTTTTGCGTCTGGCCGGAGTGGAGTTTGAATGTCGCCCGGCGGCTATTGACGAAACACGCCTTTTCGGCATGAACCCCTACGATCACGCCCTTCGTTTGGCCACGGAAAAGGCTCTGACCCCGGCTGAAGAGGGGCGTTTGTCCTTGGGGGCTGACACCATTGTTGTTTTGGGCGAGTGCATTTTTGAAAAGCCTCAAGATGATAACGAAGCTGTGCGCCACCTTGAAACTTTGAGCGGACGCACCCATCAAGTGGTGACGGCCTTTTGTTTGGCTCGAGGCTCGGAAGTTTTAGAGCAAGGTAGGGTGGTGGCGGAAGTGACTTTCCGAAAGTTGACGGCCGGGACAATCGCTCGCTATGTGGCTACTGGGGAAGGGCGTGACAAAGCCGGGGCTTATGGGCTTCAGGGATGGGGCGGATTTTTAGTGGAAGAGATTCGCGGCTCTCACACTTGCGTGGTGGGGTTGCCGTTGACTGAAGTTTTGAATGTTTTGCAAAAATATAGTAAATGATAATTTTTCAACTTTGCTCAAATAGTGGAAGGTTGCCATGAAAAAAGGCGTGATTTTTGACTTTGACCTGACTTTAGTTGATTCCATCTGCTCCATTATGGCCGGGCTTAAGAAAATGAGTGAGCATTTTTCTTTGCCGTCGGTTACGGAAGATGATTTGCGGCGGGTAATTTCTCTGCCGGCACGAGATTTTTGGCAAGGTTTGTGGGGGCGTTATGACGAGGCGTGGAATGAATATTTCCTAACGGCCGTCTCAGCATCTGAGCGGGAAAATATCAAGTTGTATCCAGATGTTATCCCAGTTTTGACCAAGTTGAAAAAAAATGGCTTCCGCCTTGGCGTGGCCACAAACCGCGACAGAGCCTGGGAGGCTTTGGCCGCAACTGATCTGGCCAAATATTTTGACACCGCCGTGGGAGCCCTGGACGTAGCCCACCCCAAACCGGCCCCCGATTCTCTTCTTTTGGCCATGGAACAATTACAGTTAACTTCATGCCAAGTTCTTTTTGTGGGCGATTCAAAAGTTGACATGCTTGCAGCTTGCCGTGCCAGGTTGCGTGGGGTAGGTATTTTGGCCGGGGGCACTTCTCGGGAAGAACTCTTTGCAGCCGGTGCGTGGCAGGTTCGCTCGACATTGAGTGACTTAGTTGACTTGTTTTAAGGGAAACGCTGATTTATTCTGCCCGCAGAATAAATCAGCAAGGCAAGGGAAGCATCGCTAAATTTCAGCGAGCAATCCAAAAAACATCACGCACCCCCCAAGAAACCAAGTCTTCTTTGGGCACGTCTAAATAGTGGCTGCGGTCTTGGCACGTTTCACCAAGTTGGCAAGGGCCATAGAAAACCGCTATGCCCGCCGGAGTTAACGCAATATTGGCCCGGCCGCGAACATCGTTGGCTTTAAAAGCGCTCGGTTGGCATTCGTAACCGTGTTCCAAGCAGAGGCGATCCATTTCCACGTTAAGAAAGTTAGCGTAAAAACCAGAGGCCTTGAGCCCCTCGTTGGATTTACGAAAAACTTCACTTAAAAACATTTGGCGGTTTTGTAATAAATCATAGGTTGTGACAGTATATTGGCCGGGCAGGGCGATTTTGGTGCTGTTAGGATTTTCTACTTCATAGATTATTTGCGAAAGGTAGCGCTCGTATGGTTGGGTGAGATAAAATGTTTGGGATTTCCAACCGGAGACATTTTTCTTTTCCGCCACAAACTTTTGGGCTTCATCTCGATAGCTTTCAAAGGCTTTTTCGGCAGCGTGCTTGATTAGGGCATCAACTTTTGGGCTGCTTGTCCCTTGGGGGTAGTGGAGTTGAATCTTCATCTCTGATTTATTTTGCTTGTTTTTAAGAACCTCACTTAAGGCTATGATTTTAAGGCTGCTAAGATTAAAATTACTAGCCTCAGCTTGCAAGGGTAGCCCTTTTTTAGAATCCCACATCTCAAGTTTTTGAACGATTGTCTCAGAATTAAGAGAGAGTTTTTCGGCATCGCTTGAAATGTTTGCGGCCATTAGTGCTGGGGGAAAGAGAAGTAGTGAGAAAATAGCCCAAAATTTATACATTTGTTCTCCTGATCTTTACTAGTGTATTCAATGATGTTAGCAAGCCTCAAAGCTTAGGTCAAGTTATTAAGCAATAAAAAAAGCCAAGACCAAAGTTTGACAAGCACGCTTCTTAAGTGTATGATGTCCAGATATTTACGATGAGTTTAAATTGAAGGTGCGGGGCACAAAGGACTAGAACTATTTAAGCTAGAAGCCTTTAGACTATAAGCCTTAGAATTAGAAGCCTTTTTTGGCAACATAAGATTTACTAATTTAATTATTTAAGGTGGGCGAGCTAATGAGCCAAGAGAAACCCTCCCCCTTTACTCTTCCGGTAATGGAAGACGTTCAAAACAGACCAGACAACCGACGCATCAACATTGATAAAGTTGGTGTGAAAGACATTCGTTACCCCATAACAGTGCGAGACAAAGCACGCGAAGCTCAACACACTGTGGCTTCGGTAAATATGTATGTGGATTTGCCCCATCAATATAAAGGCACCCATATGTCTCGTTTTCTGGAAGTTTTATCCATCCATCGTCATGCCATTTCGCCTCCTATTGTTCCTAATATTCTCTCTGATATGAGGTCGCGTTTGGATGCGGAAACTGCTCACATCGAATTGTCTTTCCCCTATTTCATTGAAAAAAAAGCTCCTGTTTCCGGGGCACTCAGTTTGATGGATTACACCTGCACTCTTTTTGGCAAGCAAGGCTCGGTCAAGCCTGACCTCACGGTTGGCGTCAAGGTGCCTATTACCACTTTATGTCCTTGTTCCAAAGAGATAAGCCATAGCGGCGCCCATAACCAGCGCGGTATGGTGACGGTGGTTGTGCGGTATAACAAATTCTTTTGGATAGAGGATTTGATTCGTTTAGTGGAGAGCTCGTGCTCGTCTGAAGTCTTTTCCCTTTTAAAGCGTCCTGATGAAAAATACGTCACTGAAATGGCTTACGAAAACCCCATGTTTGTAGAGGACGTTGTGCGTGAAGTGGCTGTGAAGCTTTTGGCCGACGACACTTTCAATTGGTTTTCCATTGCGGCTGAAAATTTTGAATCAATCCACAACCATTCAGCCTACGCTTATCTTGAGCACTCTCGGACGGAATAACTATTTAAGGAAACTTATGGAAACGCTGATTTATTCTGCTTATAGAATTAATCAGCATTTCCTTATGTTAATTAGCGTCTACTAAAACCAAACGAGACCTTTATGGATAAAATATTAATTGAAGGCGGCCGTCCTCTCTTTGGGGAAACCAAGATCAGCGGGGCGAAAAATGCCGCCTTACCCCTTATGGCCACAGCTATTTTAAGTGGGCCGCTAACTTTGGCAAATGTCCCGAAATTGAAAGATTTAGAAACAATGGCCGCCTTATTGGTTCATATGGGCGGCCAAGTTTCTTATGATGAGGCCAGCGGTCGGGCTCATTTGGATATGACGGGGCTCCACACCGAAGAGGCGCCTTACGAACTCGTCAAGACCATGCGGGCTTCGGCATTGGTTTTGGGGCCCTTGTTGGCTCGCTGGGGGAAGGCTCGGGTGTCTCTCCCCGGTGGTTGCGCCATTGGTGCTCGGCCTATTGATTTGCACCTTAAGGCTTTGGAGGCCATGGGGGCTATTATTGATTTAGATGGCGGTTACGTCTTGGCGCGTGCTCCGGAAGGTGGCCTGTCCGGTGCCCACATCCACTTTGAAACCGTCACCGTTACGGGCACTGAAAACTTGATGATGGCCGCCACCTTAGCCAAGGGGCAGACCACCATTACAAATGCCGCCCGCGAGCCGGAAGTTATTGACACCGGCTTGGCTCTTTTACAAATGGGAGCCAAAATCAGTGGCTTGGGCACGTCGGAATTGGTTATTGATGGGGTGAGCGAGCTGACTGGCGGCACCTATAGCGTCATGGCCGACCGTATTGAAGCCGGCACTTTTATTGTGGCGGTGGCTTTGGCCGGTGGAAAGGTTTTGCTAAAGGGCTCTCCACATTCTTCACTGGGAGCTGTCTACGATAAAATTCGGGAAGCCGGCGTTAAGTTGACCGAGCAAGGTGATGATCTTTTAGTGGAATCCACCGGGTCAATTAAATCCGTGAACATGACCACTCAAGTTTACCCCGGTTTTCCCACCGATATGCAAGCCCAATTCATGGCCTTGATGACCATTGGTGATGCGGTCTCGGTTATTGCCGAGACCATCTTTGAAAATCGTTTCATGCACGTCAGCGAGCTCAAACGTCTGGGGGCCGACATTACCTTAGACGGCCACACAGCTATTGTTAAAGGAATCCACCGCCTTTCCGGTGCCCCCATGATGGCGACTGATTTAAGAGCTTCGGCTAGCTTGATTTTAGCGGCTTTGGCGGCCAGAGGTGAAAGCGAAATTTCTCGGGTTTACCATTTAGATCGCGGTTATGACCGTTTAGATGAAAAGCTTGTGAGTTTGGGGGCCTCTATTCGGCGGGCAAAAGATTGAGGAAACACTGATTAATTGCCTTTTTGCCCTCTGACTTTGTCAGGCTCTTTTTATGAAACCCTTGTGTATGTCAATACTACAAGGTCTTCATAAAATTCGCCTTCCTCGTCAGAGAACAAAAATTCTAATTAATCAGCGCTTCCTAGTCAGATTAATTGCCTTTTTGCCCTCTGACTTTGTCAGGCTCTTTTTATGAAACCCTTGTGTATGTCAATACTACAAGGTCTTCATGAAATTAATCTTCTTCGTCAGAGAATAAAAATTCTAATTAATTAGCGTTTCCTAGATAGTAATGAGGGAAAAATGAAAATATATATTTCTTGCGATTTAGAAGGTGTGGCTTGCGTTGTGCGCCCGGAGCACACAACCACCACCGGCCTTGATTACCACCAAGCCCGCCGCCTTATGACGGCTGAAGTTAACGCCGCCATTGAAGGGGCCTTTGCCGCCGGTGCCACGGAAATCCTGGTTGCCGATTCCCACCACAAAGGTCTCAATATTTTACCTGAAGAGCTCGACGAGCGCGCCGATTTAATCATGGGTACAACCCGGCCTCACGCTATGATGGCCGGTGTTGATGCCGGTTTCGACGCAAGCTTCTTAGTTGGTTACCACGCAAAACCGGGCACAGCTAACGCCGTCATTGCTCACAACTTCCACAGCCGTTTGCGCCAGATGACTTTAAACGGAATCGAAGTGGGGGAACTTGGTTTCAACTCCAGCTTGGCCGGGCTCTACGGGGTTCCGGTGGCCTTGGTCACCGGCGATCTCACCACCGCTCAAGAAGCTCAAGAGCTCCTTTCGGGAGTGACGACCGTGGTCGTTAAAGAGGGCATGGGGGCCTACGCCGCCCGCAACCGCCACCCCAAAGTCAGCCGCAAGCTCATTTTTCAAGGCGCCCAAAAGGCCCTCACAAATTTTAAGGCCAAGCCTTTTGTTGTGGCTCAGCCCACGGTGTTGGGGCTCACTGTCACCACCGCCAGCACTGCCGATCAGTTAGAGAAAATACCAAACCTTAAGCGCATCGGTTCTATGACTTTTGAAAGTGAGCCATTGCCATTGCGGGAAGTGGCCGATATTTTTTTGCTGGCCACTGAATTGGTTGACAATGTTCCGTTTATTTAAGATTTTCCTCGCAGAATATTCAAAAAAAGTAGCCGCATTGCGCGGCTGAAAGAGGTTAGGGTGAAGATTAGTTGGCAGGGGCTTGGCAGGATAGGGGGCGGGATTCCCTGGGACTTCCAAGTTAAAGAGGGCTCTCAGGGGATATAAGCTGACTGTTGACCAACTTAACTTTGATTTTATCACTGTTGAGGTGTAAATGCAAGTATGTTTTGCCAAGTTGGTTTTGTATTCCCCTGTTAAATTGTTTTTTTAATTGGATGGAGTAAAACTTCTTAGTTGATGTTGTTTTATTTTTGGGGGAGATGACGAATGAAATCACCTAAAACACCTGATTTTCTTATGGGGCAAGAAGCTCACGTTGGCTATGAGCGTTTGGTGAATGAAGATGAATTCGGCCATTTTTCCACTGCGGTGGGTGAGCTTTTTGTCATAGCTGGTGGGCAAAAGGGCCAAGCCGGGGCCAAAGTGGCCTCAGAGGTGGCCTTGAAAGCTTTCACCGATTATTTGAACGAAAACCAAGGCTCACCGGAGTTTTTGTTGCGCGACGCCCTTTTGGCCGCTGAAATGGCCGTGGAAGATTCCATGGCCAAATTCCCGGAGTTGGGCGGTTTGGGGCCTTCGCTGGTGGCTTTACTTTTAGACGGCGGTGAAGCTTGGTATCTACAGGTGGGGGCCAGCCGTCTCTATTTAGCCACGGCTCAAGGTTTGGTCAGCTTGGCCGGTTCGGCTCTCACAGTGGGGCAGAGCCATGATAGCATCAATGCTCCTTTGGGTTCAGGCCTGACGCCGGCGCAACTCAAGATAAACAGCCACCTCTGTTCGCCTGACGATACCTTTCTTTTAGCCACGGCCGGGCTCCCGGCTTTAGTGCGGGAATCGGAAATTTACGCTGTTTTGGCCGGGGCGGCCGATCCCCAAGTTAAAGCCCGAAGTTTAATTGAAGCGGCCTTGAAAAATGGAGGGGCCGACAATATCACGGCGCAAGTTGTAACTTGGCACCCTTCCGGTAAAACTCTTGCTAAAAACGTAAATAAATTTTCAAACCTTTGGCAGAAGCACGGTTTAGCTTTCATTATAGGTTTTTTTACCGGGCTTTTGGCCTTTTGGCTTTGGGGACGTGTTTGGTGAGGCTAAAATCTGGCTTGTGACTTTTGCTTACTATTGTTATAATTTTGAAATGGGGCTGGTATTGTAATTTCAGTGCCCTATTTGTTTAGCCCTGTCACCTAACAGTGGGGCTTCGCCGGAGACGACTTTCATAAGTTGACTTCATTTTAGCTCCTAAAGTTCGCTTGCGCTCACAGGCGGAGCTAAAATTGAAGCTCAACTTATGAAAGTGTCCCCGGCTTCGCCCTTGCTTAGAAGACGGGTGGGCATAAAAAGAGGGCACAACTAAAGAGACAAACGCAAACGTGACACTATCTAAAAGCCCAATTATTTTCTGGAGGTATCCGCGATGAAAAATGTGATGGCTCTCATTATGGCCGGCGGCAAAGGCGAGAGGTTGATGCCTCTCACAGCCACCCGCTCTAAACCTGCCATACCCTTTGGTGGAATTTACTTGTTGGCTGACCTCACTCTTTCCAACTGCATTAATTCTGAAGTTTATAAGATCTTGGTTTTGCCCCAATATAAAAGCCAAACTTTAATTCAGCATCTTGAAACCGGTTGGAATATTTTTAGTAATGATTTGGGGCATTTTTTACGCATTGTTCCTCCGCAAATGATGAGGGGTAACAATTGGTATCAAGGCACGGCCGATTCCATTCGTCAGAATTTAGAAATGATAGAGCGGGAAAACCCCAGCCATCTCTTAATTCTCTCCGGCGACCACGTCTGCAAAATGAATTACGCCCTCTTTAAAGATTATCACGTGGAGAAAAATGCCGACGTCACCATTGCCGTCATTGAAACAGCTCGCGACCAAGCCTCGGAATATGGCGTTTTGCAGGTAGACGGCCATTTCAAAGTCACCGGCTTTCAGGAAAAACCGGCTAACCCGGCTCCCATTCCTGGTGACCCTGAGCACAGCCTTGTTTCCATGGGCATTTACATCTTCAAAGCCGAAGTGCTTTTAGATTTGTTAAAGCGCGATGATAAGCCCGATTTCGGAAAAGACATCCTCCCCAGCATTCTCAACTCGCATAGTGTCATGGCCTACCCTTACCGTCGGGAAAACCGCATTGAAGAAGTGGTCTTTTTTACAGACGAAGGTGGTAGTCGGGCGGAGCTGCCCATGGAAGTTGCCCCTGATTCCGGCTACTGGCGCGATGTGGGGAGCTTGGATGCTTTTTGGAATGCCAATATGGATCTCTGCGGCCTCAATCCCTTCTTTAATCTCTACGGGGTTCGTTGGCCCATGCGCACTTTGCAAAGGCAGTTTCCGCCGGTGAAGACCTTATCCGTTCAACAGGAAGACGGTAGCCAATTGCAAGGGGAAACTCTCAATTCCCTGGTGGCCCACGGTTCGGTTATTGGTGGGGGCACAGTGCGTAATAGCATTTTATCATATAACGTCTCTGTTCACCGCGGGGCTGAAGTTGATGAATCGGTGGTGATGGAAAATGTGGACATCGGCCGTTTCTGCAAAATAAAAAAAGCAATTATTGCCGATGGTTGCCGCATTCCGGCCGGCACTGAAATTGGCTATAATCCCAAAGAGGACGCCACCCGTTTCCACGTCACTCCCCGCGGCATAACGGTGGTGACTCCGGCTGATATTGGAGATTTTCAATAAAACATGAAAAAAATTGCTCCTTCAATTTTATCTGCTGATTTGACTTGCTTGGCCCAAGAGCTCCGAGCTATGGAAAAGGCCGGGGCTGATTACCACCACTTGGACGTCATGGATGGACACTTCGTGCCCAACCTTACTTTTGGCCCCATGTTGGTGGCGGCGGCCAAGAAAGTGGCCTCCATACCTTTGGACGTCCATTTGATGATTGATGACCCCGGCACTTACGGCCCCCAATTTGCCAAAGCCGGGGCCGACATCATCACTTTTCACTGGGAGGCGACCCCCCATGTTCACCGAGTCTTGGCCGATATTGGCCAAGCCGGGGCCAAAAGTGGGGTGGCCCTCACTCCTTCCACTCCGGTGGAGGTCTTAGAGCCCATGGTTAACTATTTGGATATAGTGCTAATCATGAGTGTAAACCCCGGTTTTGGCGGTCAGAGTTTTATTCCGGAATCTTTGGCTAAAGTAGTTCAGCTGCGAAAGTTTTTACGCCAAAAAACAGACCGCCCCATTCTCATTGAGCTTGACGGCGGAGTCGACAACACCAACGCCCGCCAGCTTTTTGAAGCCGGGTGTGATATTTTGGTAAGCGGCTCTTATCTTTATGGTTCGGCAGATTACGCCAAAGCCTTGGCCAGCCTTAAAAGTTAAAGGAAACGCTGATTTATTAGCGTTTCCTTTGCGAAGTTGGCAATTTGCCAACTTCGCCGCAGCCCTTAATGAGAGGAAAACCCATGGTTTTCCGTCCCGTAAGGGCTCATGTGAGGCGGCGAGCGTTAGCTGATTTATTCTGATTAAGAATAAACCAGCGTTTATTAAAGGAAGCGCTGATTTATTAGCGTTTCCTAAATTATACTAAGGATTTTTCATGTCCACTCCCATTTTGACGCCAGAACAATATTTTCAAGCCCTCACTAAATGGCAAAAACCATTTCATAATAGTTACTTAGCCATGTATTCCAGCCAATGGCAGGGCATAGTCACCGACCCGGCCCTGTGGAGTGTTCCGGTTGACGACCACATGGTTCATCGCGGGGATGCCGTATTTGAGGCTTTCAAGTGCGTGGGCGGCCTTGTTTACTGCCTTGATGATCATTTGGATAAACTGGTTAAAACCGTTAAATCGTTAGATATTAAACTTCCGTCTGATTTTGCTCGCATTAAAGATATTTTGCGTGATTTAATTGCGGCCACCGGTGAAAGTGACGTCTTCATTCGTTTGACCGTTTCCCGCGGCTCAGGGGGCTTCACCAGTAACCCTTACGAATGTTCGGAGGGCCTCTTAATTCTCACCGCTTTGCGTCTGCCGGTTTACCCGGCTGAGAAATTTGAAAAGGGCGTCAGGGCTGTAACGTCTCCTGTTGCGGCTAAAAATCCCCTTGTTGCCACCATGAAGACAACTTCTTATATCCAAAATGTTTTGGTTAAAAAATCAGCTCTAGATGCCGGGGCCGATTACGCCGTCTGCTTTGATGCCAAAGGGATCATGACCGAAGGCTCTACCGAAAATATCAGCATTGTGACCAAAGATTTGGAGCTCTTAGCCCCCGATTTGAGCACAATTCTCCGCGGCTCCACCTTAAGCCGAGTGATGGCCATAGCCCAAGACATGGTCGACGAAGGTATTCTTCGCGCCGCACGTCACCAAGACATTACTAAAGAACAGGTGCGCAACGCCTCAGAAATGATGGTTCACTCCACCACCTTAGATTGCCTCTCCGTCAGCACTTGGGACGACATAACCATCGGGGAGGGACGCCAAGGCCCCATTAGCCGTGAGCTCTTAAAACGCCTGCGTGCTGAATATACAAACCCTGACTCGCCCTTTGTTTGCCGTTTATAATTTTTTTGGGGGAAAACTTTTTTGAAAAAAAGTTTTCCCCCAAACCCCCTTTCAAA
>CAYJAF010000042.1:0-23009 GCA_964368195.1 uncultured Thermodesulfobacteriota bacterium | reverse complement strand
TTCGCCCTGCACCCACAGATGCTTCGCATCTGCCCGATGTCGCTTGTCCTTTGGCCAAGCTTACTATGCTGGCTAATAAGTTACTCTCTTTCCGAGTAGAAGCTTTGGGCGGGGCAAGATGGGTGAGTTTAGTTACTACCCGGAAACCAATGTCACTTGTTCTTCTCAAGGCAAGCGAAGCGACGTCGGAGTTGGCAGGCGGCCCTGCCGCCCGGCTACATAAATTTAAGACAAAGTTCTAGGATTTCAGCTTGTTGCCAAGGATAAAAGGGGAGGGCCTCGGGCATTTGCCCCCGAAACCAGGTGCGTTGTCGTTTGGCATAGCGGCGGGTGGAGATGAAAGTCTTTTCAATGGTTTCTTCTAAGGTCAATTCGCCGCCCAAATGAGAAAGCACCTCCCGGTAACCAATGGAACCAAAGGGCTTAGCCTTGCGGGGCCAACCGGCGGCCAAAAGCTCTTCCACCTCGGCTACCAACCCCGCTTCAAACATGGCTTGGGTGCGTTTCTTTAAACGGATTTCCATTTCCGCCAAAGGGCGATCAATGACAAAGCTTATGGTGCGAAAGGGGCGTTCACTGAGGGCGTGTTCTTCTTGCCATTTAATAATGGAACGCCCGCTTAGATGCCATACTTCCAAGGCTCGCTCCAGACGGACTTTGTCAGTGGGAGCAATTCGCTCAGCCGCCGCCGGATCTTGGGAAGCTAAACGCGCGTGGAGTTCAGCGGCGGTGGGGGCTTCCAAAGCCAACTGACTGCGAAATTCATCGTCACGACCGGGGCCGTTGAAGAGTCCTTTAGTTAAACTGCGCAAATAAAAACCGGTGCCCCCCACAGCAAAGGCCGGAATTTTTTGGGCAGCCAAGTTTTCCACTATGGGCCGAGCCGCCCGCAAAAAAGTAGCAGCATCAAAATCTTCATCCGGGTTTAAAACATCGATTAAATGGTGAGGAACCTTAGCTAAATCAGATGGGGAAGGTTTGGCAGTGCCCACGTTAAAGCCGCGGTAAAGAGCGAGGCTATCGGCATTGATTATTTGACCGCCCATTGTGGCGGCCAACTCAAGGGCAAGGTCACTTTTTCCTGCCCCCGTGGGGCCGGTGATAATAATTAAAGGAGGGCTTGTCATTTTTCGTTAAAATTCTCACCTTCTGTGGGTGAGCTTGCTTCATTATTTTTAGGAACCAACGGCACGAGCACCATTGAGACAATGGCGAGCATTAGGGCTGTCAAAAAAGAAAGGAGACCAACCAAAAAAGCAAGGGGGTTTCCCCAGGCATTGTGGATTACCAAGAAGCAAAGAAGTAAGGTAGCTCCGAATAGCAAGTAAAAGCGCAAAAGAGTAGGGCGCAGGGAAGTCCCTTGCCAGGTGGGGGCTTTGATTAAAGTGCGGGTGAGAAATTGTAGGTTTATTTCAACAGCTAAACCGCCTAAGAAAGCTCCAAGTAGCCAAGATTTCCCCCCAAGAGCGTAGGCAACTCCCAGCCAAACAAGGCTATAGATGCGCGAAATCCAGACTAAACGGCTCAGAGCCACTAAAAAGTCAGGCAGGCTTAAGTCTTCTATTTTGCGGGGAGCTCGGCGGCGACGGTTAAAGGTTCTCATTATTTTGCTTGCTATCTTTTGCGAGTTTTTCTTTTTGAGCTTTGCGAAGAGCCCTGGGGTCTTGCCATTTAAAGGGCTTGGGGCGGTCTTTTTCTAATTTTTCCAAATTTGCGGCCATGGCAAAAAGATTTTTAAACCCGGCGCCAATTCCTAAAAACAAACCGGCTAAAAGGCAAATTGGTGCTGTCCCAAATTCTCTGTCCAGCCACCAGCCCAAACCCATGCCCAAAATAATGGCCACCACAAAGGTTAGGCCCACGGCTGAGGCTTGGGCCAAGAGGCGATTTTCCCCTTTGCCCAAAACTTTGTGAACGCTTTGGAATTTGGGAGCCTCTATTAATGGTGGGGGTTTTTTTTCATCGGTCATGATTTAGCTTTCTAACTTTCGACTACGATAGGAAGATTTTTTATATTTTAAGTGAAAGAGCGGCTAATGTCAAAAGAGATATAGAACTACTAATTAGTCAAATACACTATTATATAACAATTTAACTTCTTCCCTTTTTGACGCCTTAGTCCAATTCAGATTTGCTTTTAACAAAAATTTAATATTATAAATTACTTACTCCAAATCAATTCAATCTTAACTTCTTGGCCTATCTTTTGCTCTATTTAGCTTAAAAAGGCAGCCTAATATAACTACTGCCCAAAGGAGATTAAAATGCCCTCTATTTTTTCCCGTTTTGCCGACATCATTAGTTCTAATTTGAATTCCATGCTGGACAAAGCTGAAAATCCGGCTAAAATGATTAAATTGATAATTGTTGAGATGGAAGATACTTTAGTTGAAATTAAAGTAGCTTGCGCACAAGCTATGGCTGATCAAGCCCGTTTGAATCGCCGCTTGCCGGAAGTTAAAGAGGCGGCCCTCTTATGGCAGAAGCGAGCTGAAACTGCCGTGGCCAAAGGAAGAGACGATTTAGCTCGCGAAGCCCTTTTAGAAAAAAATCAACAAGATAAAGTTCTAGCTGAATCTGAAAAACAAACAGCTGAGCTGGCTTTAGTAGTGGAAAAATATCGCACGGAAATTGAGCAACTGGAAGGTAAACTCGCTCAAGCTCGCGAACGTCAACAGCTACTAAGCCACCGCACCCAGCGGGCCCAAAAAAGCCTTGCGGTGAGCGATCAAATCAAGCGCTACGATCTCACTGAATCTCAACTTAAATTGGAGCGTCTCGACAATCGTCTCGATAAGTTGGAAGCTGAGGCTGCCATCGAATTTGAAGGTCGTCGTCGCCCGGAAAGTGAATCTCGCGAAAAGGCTTTTGCCGAACTTGACGACAGCTTGGAAGAAGAACTCCGCGCCCTTAAAGAACGGCTGAATAACTGAATATGAAAGGGAAACTCATTCAACTTTTCACCAGTTTCGTTTGGGCTTTGGCAATTGACATTTTGAGCCGCAAAATAAGCAGCCGATTAAGGAGAAGCTGATTTATTCCTAATCAGGATAAATCACCGAAGGCACGCCGCCTTTCTCAAGCCCTGAGGTAGGACGGTAAAACTTTATTTTCCTTCCATAACGGCCGTAGCGAAGTAAAAGGTTTGCTTATGGCAAATTACCAACTTCGCGGGGAAACGCCCATTACTCAGCGGGGCCTTAAAACCTGGAGACTAAACCATGACTATTGCATCTATATTATTCGTTCTCACTTTACCGTTGTTATTACTAGCTTTGGGCTTGGCCGTCTTGTTGGTCAAAGCTTTCCGCGGTGGCGATAGCCGCGATAGCGAACTTTTAGAAGCGGCCCGCAGCCTTGAACGCACCTTAGATGGCTTTGAAAAGCGCCTTTTGGCTTTGGAGGATATTATTCTGGCCTCCACTTCAAATTTTGAGCAAAAATCCAATGCATCCAAATCCTTAGATGAAGGAGGCTCGGGTAATGAAAAAATATAAAATGGAACGAGGCTTCTTGGCCCGCCTCAAAACAGATGGCCCCTTCCGCGCTAGCGATGGCTTTTTTTTGGGAGTAGCCAAGGGCCTGGCCGACCACTACGACTGGTCGGTGTGGTTAGTGCGAGCGATTTTGCTCATTTTTTCACTCTTCATTCTTTTTTGGCCTTGCGTTATTCTCTATCTTTTGGCCGCTCTTTTAATGAGCCCGGCTCCTCAAAGTAAGCTTCAAAGCCCGGCAGAAAAAGAAATTTGGCTCTACACCCAGCTCGATCCTCAATCGGCCTTTGCTCGTCTAAATCGTCGGGCCGGAGAGGTTGAAAAAAAGCTTAAACGCTTGGAAGACGTCGTAACATCAAAGGAATTTTCCTGGCTCTCTCGTTTTAAAAATTGATTTTTCCTCCCTTCTTTTGAAGACCTTTGGGTTTATGCGTCTAATTTATACGCACTCAAGTCGCATAATTAGTTGATGCTGTATCCGTTTTAAATTCTATTGCCTGGAGATTTCAAAACAAAAGGGCGGCGAAAGAAAACTTTGTAGCAAATAAGTCGTTAAAAATACCGGCTTATTTGCGAAAAGTTTTTTCGTAAAAACCTGATATTTTGAGCAAATTAGATGCATAAGCCCTCTCACTCTTCCCGTGTATTTGCTTCTTAAAAGAATCTTTGCTATAATAATTCATTTACAGCTTATGAACTCGTTGCCCTTTGGGTTTAGCCATTTATAATTTGCTAAAAGCCAAGCCTTTCCCAAAGAGTCTGAAAAGAAAGCACACCCCCCGGGTTTCCAGCTAAAACCTAGCCCTTTAAAGGATTCCATATGAAGAAAATTACCGCCAGCCTTTTAGGGCTTATGATGAGTTTCATCATTATAGATGGGGCAATTGCTCAATCGTCGGTTTCTGGCGCTAATATTTTAAAGCTCATTGCCGCCGAACCCCCTTTAAATCAAAACGATATTGATTTGGCCATAAGTGTTATGCCGAGCGTGGGGAATCTTTTACTGAACCCCAAAGCCATGCAAGAAGTTTACCAAAAAGCCGGAATATCTGAAGCCAGGGGCACTATGATTTTAAGTAAAATTTCTTACGGCTTGGCTTTGGCCTCCGGTGTGACTCCTGAAAAGGTGGGCCTAGAAAAAATACCTGAGATTTTACGCCCCACCGAGGCTGATGTTGTTCTGATAAAGAAGAACCTGGAACCACTTAACCAAGCGATGATAGCCATGCAAAAATCCATGGCTGCACAAAAATAAAAGCTTAAGGAAACGCTGTTTAATTAGCGTTTCCTTGCGAAGTTGGCAATTTGTCAACTTCGCCACCGCCCTTAATGAGAGGAAAACTCATGGTTTTCCGCCCCGAAGGGTTCATGAGAGGCGGCGTGTCTTTGGTGATTTATTCTGCTAGCAGAATAAATCAGCGTTTAATTTAAGCTTTAATTTAACATCGCAAATTCAATAAAAAAGGATACCTTATGCGTTACGCTTTAAGTTTGTTTGCTTTGCTTTTATTTTTCGCTGCAACCCCTGTGGTCGTCGTCTCTGCTCAAAACCCTTTAGATGTTCCGCCTGAACTCTTGGAATCTTTAAAAAAAGAGCCGGCTTTAACTCAAGCTGACCTCGATCTTTTTTTGGCAACCATGCCTAAAATTTTAGAAGATCCCACTAAAGAAGAAGAAATTTTTACGGCCGCAGGCATCACTCGCTCACGGGCTATTTTCGTAACGGTCAAAACTACCTTAGGTTTTCTGACCAAAGTTATGGGTGTTCCTTTGGAACAACTTGACCCCCAAAAAAATGTGCCTGAGTTTTTACAACCCACTGACGCTGATGCCGCTTTATTGGAAACTAATAAAGTTGCTCTAATGGGCTTGTATCAACAAATGGCTGCTTCGGCCCAAAAGTGATTTGGCGGAAACTCGCTCAGGGGCTCTGTTTGCTAGTAGCCTTAGGGTGGCACAGCGACCTCTGCGGTCAACGGGCCACTTTGTATGAACCACTGAGCCAAAGAGATTTGGATATTTATACCTACTTGGTGCCGCGCCTTCCTTTAGTTGAAGATCCTAATGAGATAATACTTCTAATGCGCGAGGTCGGCACCAATCGGGAACGTTTGGCCATCATCACTTCAAAGGTGGCTTTGGCCCAAGCGATGGTAAATGGATTTTTGAGCCCGGCTCAATTGGAAGAGGGGAAGGTGCCTCTTTATTTGCGTCCCAGCTCTGAAGAGTTGAGCTTGGTTAATCGCAACTTGCGGTCTTTACTTCTGGCTCAAGAGGCGGCCCGCAGGTCTGAGGCGCGCAATTCTCTTCAGGATCCGCTGACTAATTAGCGAATCCTTAAGGAACAGATCTTAGAGTTTCGCTTACTCCCTTTATTTTTGCGAAGGTGTTTCATGCGCATAACTAAATTGGCCTTAAATTTACTGGCAACTATATTTGTCTTAAGTGCCCTTCCTCTAGCGGCCCAGAGTTCTGAAGAGCGCATTCAAATGCAGCTTAACAAGCTCATGTCTCAAGAGCTCACCTTAACTGACGACGACATTCGTATCTACTTGGCCAACGCTGATGCAATTTACCGCTTGCGCCACGATTACGAGCTCTTGCCCAGCGTTTTAAACGGCATCGGGGCTTGGTCTCCGGCTCGTTTCGCCTACGTCACCACTAAAATGGCTGTGGGTATGTCGCTTCTGATGACTCCGAGCGATCCCCGCAATCGCAATTTAGCCGATTTCATGCGGCCCACAGCATCAGAGTTAGACCTCATGCGCCGCTACCAAAACGAGCTCACCAGAGTAATGGAGCGAGTTCAGGCCAGATATAGCACTCCGGCCGCCACTCAATGAGTGAGCTTTACCTCTTGCATTATCTATGAACGACCTCTTTGCCACAAAGCCAGACCCTCCTTTGGCAGAAGCCTTAAGGCCCCGCACTCTAGCTGAAGTGGTGGGGCAAACACACCTTTTAGGGCCTGACAAACCTTTGCGCCTGGCCTTTGAGGCGGGCGAACTTCACTCCATGATTTTATGGGGCCCTCCGGGGGTGGGGAAGACCACTTTGGCGCGCTTGACTGCCCACGTTGGTGGGCGGGAGTTCATTTCCCTTTCCGCTGTTTTTTCCGGCATTAAAGATATTCGGGCAGCCATGGAAATGGCTGAGCGAAATTTGGCTTGGGGCAAAAGCACCATTCTTTTTATTGATGAGATCCACCGCTTTAACAAAGCTCAGCAAGACGGGCTCCTGCCTTACGCTGAATCGGGCCTGGTTACCTTAATTGGAGCCACCACCGAAAACCCCTCCTTCGAAGTTAACTCAGCTCTTTTATCGCGGGTGCAAGTTTACGTTTTGCAATCACTGACCAACGACGAACTGCGCCAACTTTTTGCCCGGGCCGTGGCCTTGGGAGCCTTGGGGGAACTCACTTTAGAAGAGCCCACCTTGGATTTATTGGTGGATTGGGCCGATGGCGACGCCCGACGCTTTTTAAATTTTTTAGAACAAACCCGCACGGCCGCCAAAGCTTACCGGCAAAAAGAGATTTCCCCTGATTTTCTACAAAAGATTTTGCCCCATAACTTTCGCCGCTTTGACCACGGGGGTGACAACTTCTACGACCAAATATCGGCTCTTCATAAATCGGTGCGTGGCTCTCACCCCAACGCCGCTCTCTATTGGTTTTGCCGCATGATAGACGGTGGGGCAGACCCTCGTTAT
The DNA here is from genome assembly GCA_964368195.1 of uncultured Thermodesulfobacteriota bacterium. Lineage (GTDB taxonomy): Bacteria > Desulfobacterota > Desulfarculia > Adiutricales > Adiutricaceae > Adiutrix. The sequence continues at coordinate 15,804 of CAYJAF010000042.1, read as the reverse complement.
TTGGCTCGCCGCATAATCCGCATGGCTTGGGAAGATATTGGCCTGGCTGACCCGCGGGCTGTTGATATTTGTCAGGCGGCCGCCGAAACCTACGAACGCCTTGGCTCCCCCGAAGGGGAGATGCCTCTGGCCCAAGCTGTCGTTTATTTAGCGGTGGCGGCCAAAAGTAACGCCGCCTACGTGGCATATAATGAGGCCATGCGCTTTGTCAAGGGCGACAAAAGTCGCCCGGTACCCATTCACTTGCGCAATGCTCCCACCAGGTTAATGAAAGAGCTGGGTTACGGGCGAGAATATCGCTATGCCCACGATGAGCCCCACGCCTATGCCGCTGGTGAAACATATATGCCCGATGGTATGCCTGAACCCCTGTGGTATCAACCGACCAATCGAGGCTTGGAAACTAAAATCGCCGAAAAGCTCTCCTTTTTGGCCAATCTCGATCGCGATTTTAATTGCCAACCACCTTTAGAGGAAGAAAAATGAAAATAGCTCTCATTCAAGGACACATCTTAAAAGATCGTCCATCCGATAACTTGGAAAGAGTTAAGCAAACTCTGGCCCGGCAAGATTTAACTTCTTGCGAACTCTTCATCTTCCCTTCTTTGACTTTAAGCGGAAACTTAGGGCCAAATGTTTTGGCGCGCCCCAGCATTAATAAGAAACTTGACCAAACCTTTCAAGATTTTTTAGCCGTCAGTGCCAAATATCCGGCGGCGGCCATTGCCTCTTCCCACTTTGTTTTTGACGACCAAGGAAACGCCCATGAGGAAACTTTCATCGTGCAAGGTGGGCGGGCGCTTTTGCGCGAAGTTTCTCCTGAATGCGGCGAATTTTTCCATGTTAACGGTTTGACAATCGGTTTTGGCTCTTCTCTTGACAGCTCAGCTAACAAACTGGATATTATTATAACTTTCAAAGAGGCTCCTTACTACGGAGAAGCTTTCCAAGCTCCCAGCATGAACCCGGGCAAAGCTTGGCGCTTAAACGTTAGCCGAGTTGGGGGAGAAGGCCCTATTGTTTACGAAGGGGCCACTTATGTCTGCGATCCCCAAGGGAAACTCAAAGCTTGGGCCGATGGCTTTAGCTCTGCGGTCATCACCTTTGATACCAATTCCCAATCTTTGGCCCCCATGCCCGTCTCTCCTCGAGACGATTTAGCCGTCTTATACCAAGCCATGCAAACGGGTTTGCGTGATTTCATTAAAGACAATGGGGGAGAAAAGGTGGTCTTGGGCCTTTCCGGCGGCATGGATTCAGCTTTAGTGGCCACTTTGGCCGCCGACGCCCTCGGCCCGGATAAAGTCCTGGGGGTGGCTATGCCCACTGATTTTAATGCGCCGGAGAGCTTGAGTTTAGCCAACCAATTAGCCACCAATTTGGGAATTGGTTTTCTCACGGCGCCCATTGAAAAAATGCGCCAATCATTTGTTGAAAATTTTCTCGATTTGCCCCCGGCCTCGGAAAAAGAGGGTCAGTTGGCCGACGAAAACGTCCAGGCTCGCCTGCGTGGTCTTACTTTAATGTATCTGGCCAACCGTGAAGGGCGCCTTTTATTAGCCACCGGCAACAAAAGTGAGTCGGCCATGGGTTACTGCACCCTCTATGGCGACACCTGCGGCTCCATTGCTCCTTTGGGCGATTTATACAAGACAAAAGTCTTTGAATTGGCCCGCTGGTTAAACCGTGATGGCGAACGCATTCCGGAACGGATCATCACTCGTCCACCCTCGGCTGAGTTGCGAGCCGACCAAAAAGACGAAGACACTCTTCCGCCTTACGCTGATTTAGACGATATTTTGGCCCGTTATTTAGAAGGGGGGGCCTCCGGCTCGGAAGTGGCCAAAGAGGGCGGCCATTCGCCACTCACCGTATCTTGGGTTTTAAGCACTTTGAAAAAACAAGGCTTCAAGCGATCGCAAAGCCCCTTTGCTTTGCGTCTCAGCAGCTTTCCTTTATCTTATATTGACTGAGCACTATTTTCTTTAAATATTACTAAAGGAGAACGTGAACAAATGTCCAAAAACATTGCCTTTTCATATACCAGCCCTTTGGGTTCCATTTTTTTAGTGGAAAAAAACGAAGCCCTGACCCACGCCTCTTTTGGAACAAGTCAAGTTGTGGGTGCCGTTTGGCAGGAGACGGACTTCTTAAAAGAGGTGGCTTCACAACTAAAAGAATATTTCGATGGGCATCGTAGCGTTTTTGATTTCAAGTTAGCTCCGGAAGGCACCGATTTCCGCCGGACTTGTTGGCAGGCATTATTGGAAATTCCTTTTGGCGAACTCCGCACTTACGGCCAGCAAGCTCAAAAAATCGGCAACCCCAAAGCCGCTCGAGCCGTGGGGCAGGCCAACCATCACAACCCCATCAGCATCATAATCCCCTGCCATCGGGTGGTGGGAGCCGGCGGTTCTTTGGGTGGTTATGCCTCTGGTTTGGATCACAAAAAATACCTCCTGACTTTGGAGGGTAGCTGGCCGATGGTCTAATAAGTCGATGCTGAAAAACTCTCTTTGGGGCGTTTTGCAGCGGCGACTAATAAGGAGTTCATTTTGTTTATCGGGTGTCATTTATCGTCCACTAAGGGCTATTTGGCCATGGGGAAAGATGCTTTGTCCATTGGGGCCAACACTTTTCAGTTTTTCACGCGCAACCCGCGAGGCGGCCGCGCTAAAGACCAAAACCCTAAAGATATTGAGGCTTTGTCTGCACTTCTGGCTGAGCATAAATTTGCTCCCCTCATGGCCCACGCCCCTTACACTTTAAATCCGGCGGCCAAAGAAGAGCGCATTTTAGAATTCGCCCGAGAAGTTTTAGCCGATGACTTAAAGCGCTTGGAAAGTCTCCCCGGCAATTTCTACAACCTTCACCCCGGTAGCCACGTGGGGCAAGGGGTAGATGTAGGGTTAGAGCTCATCTTAAAAGCACTCAATGAAGTTGTGAAACCTGAGCAAAAAACAATGGTGCTTTTGGAGACCATGGCCGGGAAGGGCAGCGAAATTGGTGGCCGCTTTGAGGAGATTGCGGCGATTTTAGCCGGAGTGAAGCGGCCGGAGCTTTACGGCGTCTGTTTGGATACTTGCCATGTCCACGAGGCCGGTTATGATATTGTCAATGATTTAGACGGTGTTTTAACTGAGTTCGACCGCATCATTGGCCTTAAGTATTTACGAGCCATCCACTTAAACGATAGTCTCAACCCCAGCGGAGCCCATAAAGATCGCCACGCCAAAATCGGCCAAGGGCAAATTGGTTTAGCCGCCATCACGGCCATCATCAATCACCCGGCTTTGCGGCAACTTCCCTTTTATTTAGAGACTCCCAATGAGCTCCCCGGTTATGGAGAGGAAATTACTTTACTGCGTTCTCTTTGGCTGGAAGATGAATAAGTATAATATTGTTAATGTTATATAATGTATTTTGCATGGCTCAGCCCGGAGACGACTTTCAGAAGTTGCCTTAATTTTACCCCTAGAGTTCGCTTTCGCTCACAGGCGGGGTAAAATTTGCGGTCAACTTCTGAAAGTGTCTCCGGCTTCGTCCAATTATGCCTATACGATAGTAACCCGAAAAGGAGACTTTGGGGGAAGCATCCTTAAGGCGAGCGGCAAAAATTAAGACGAGTAAGGCCCTTGTAAAAAAATTTTTTAAGCAACTGATTATTCACCAAAAAAAGGTGCTTTTGATGAAAAATATTGCCAGACTAATTGATGTGGCCATGGGGCGGGAAAAAGCTGATTTGGTCATTAAAAACGCTCAAATCTACAATAGCTTCACCGCAAGTTTTAGTGTGGGGCAAGTGCTTGTTGACCATGGCTATGTGGCGGCGGTGAGTAGTGAAGGGGATTACGAAGGAGTTGAAGAGTTCGAGGCCGATGGGGCCTTTTTAACTCCCGGTTTATGTGATGGGCACGTCCACATTGAAAGCAGCATGGCGGCTCCCTTGGAGTTTTGTAAGACGATCTCCGCTCTTGGCACAACAACCATCATTGCCGATGCCCACGAAATAGCCAATGCTGCCGGGTTGGCCGGGCTCACTTATTTTTTAGAAGCCACGGAAGATGCTCCGGTCAATGTATTTATGATGTTGCCGTCTTGCGTTCCGGCCAGCCCTCTGGAGGGCGGCGGGGCCATTTTGACGGCGGAAGATTTAGCTCCCTTTTTGGCCCACCCAAGGGTTTTGGGCTTGGGGGAGATGATGAATTTCCCCGGGGTTATTCACAAAGACCCGGAAGTATTAGCTAAAATCCAAATGGCCCAAGGGCGTTTCCTCGATGGTCACTCCCCCGGTTTGAGCGGAGCGAGTTTAGCTGCCTACGCCTCCTGCGGCATCAATAGCGACCACGAATGCATCACCGCCAGCGAGGCCACCGAGCGTTTGGGCATGGGCATTTCAATTATGTTGCGTCAAGGCTCCATAGCTCGCAACCTATTGAATTTGCTGCCAGCAGTCAATGAGTGGACAGCTCCCTTTTGCCAGATGTGTACCGACGACCGCAACCCCGAAGACCTCTTCACCCAAGGACACATAAACTACCTGCTTCACTTGGCCGTCAACCAAGGGAAAATGGAGCCGAACTTAGCTTTGCGCTTGGCCACCATTAACACGCCGTTGCACTTTGCTTTAAAAGGATATGGGGCCATCGCTCCCGGCTATCGAGCCGATATGGTGCTCTTTCCCAATTTAATTGACTTTGAGCCCAGCAAAGTGTGGCAAGGCGGGCGACTGGTGGGGGAATATGGGCGCAGTTTGTGGGAGGCGGAATGTCCGGCCGATGAATCTACCGTGCGTGTTGGTTTGAACTTGGCTCCGGTTAAGTTGGAATCTTTCCGCGTGAAAGCCAACGGACGCAACTTGAGAGTTATTGGGCTTATCCCCGGGGAGGCCGTAACTGAACATCTGGTTCTTACCCCCGAGCCAGTGAAAGGTGAATTCATAGCCGACCCGGCCGCAGATTTGGTGAAAGTGGCCGTTTTGGAACGCTACCGAGGAAGCGGCGAGATGTCTGTGGGTTTCCTCAAAGGCTTGGGGCTCAAAAGCGGCGCTCTGGCCTCCACGGTGGCTCACGATTCCCATAATTTAGTCGTGGCCGGTGTAAATGATGAAGACTTACTCTTGGCCACCGAAGAAATTAAGCGGATAGGTGGCGGTTTGGTCGTGGTGGATAAAGGCCAAGTGCTGGGGAATTTGCCCTTGCCTTTGGGAGGGATTTTATCTGATCGCCCCATGACGGAAATCGCCGCTAAAATGGCTGAACTTCGCTATTTAACGGGAAACTTGGGGCTGAAAAAATCCCACGAAGCCTTCATGGCTTTGGCCTTCATGAGCTTATCTGTCATTCCTAAACTGAAGCTGACCGAAAAGGGCTTGGTTGACGTGGAAAAATTTCACTTTGTGCCTTTAGTTTTTTAGAGAAATACCAGGGCTTACACATTTTAATTTACGTCGCTCACCGAAGGGGGGCTTCTCCAAAAGCTTCCTTATTTTGCTTCCTTCGGTTTCGCTAGTTTATGGCAGCCTTTACTTGTAAATCATTTGATTGCGACAATTTATCCTGAAGGAAATACTGACTTGCCTTTTGACTTTGGCAGATTTACTTTATATTGGGGAAGGGGAGGAAAGCAACACTATATCTAGCTAACATCTTTGATTTACGTAACATTTCCCTAAAGCTTCTCTTCTCTTGGGCTTGCTTTTTAGTTTGACTTACGATATACTAAGTTTAATTATGCTTAATTCGTTAAAATATTAATCAAAAACGATTTCTACAAAAAGATTTCCACAAAAAAAGACTTTTAAGATGAAGAGGAAAAGATGGCGGAAAAAAAAGGTGAACTCCCATCCATCGTGACTCCCGATTTCGAAAAAGGCGGCGGCTTGATCCCTTGCGTTGCCCAAGATGCCGAAACGGGTGAGATTTTGATGTTGGCTTATATGAATAGCGAATCGTTTGCAAAAACGCTGGAAACAGGCGAAGTTCACTATTGGTCTCGCTCTCGCAAAGAGTTGTGGCACAAAGGTGGCGGCCGCTCCGGACGAGTGCAAAAAGTTCGGGCCATGTTCCTTGATTGCGACCAAGACGCCATCGTAGTAAAAATTGAACAAGTGGGCGGCGTCTCTTGTCATACCGGCTTGCGGAGCTGTTTCCATTACGCTCTAACCGATGATAAACAATTTAAATTACAAGCTGAAGAAAACAGGTGACCCAAATGACTCAGAAACTATCTTTGGGACTGCCCAAGGGATCTTTGGAAAAAACAACCTTAGAACTCTTTGCCAAAGCCGGGTGGCACATAAACACCAGCTCGCGCCACTATTTCCCGAAAATTGACGATCCCGAAATCACCTGTAGCCTCATCAAAGCTCGTGAAATGGCCCACTATGTGGCTGACGGAACTTTAGATGTCGGGCTCACCGGCAAAGATTGGTGCTTGGAGCACAAAAGCCAAGTGGTTGTGGTGGACGACCTTGTCTATTCCAAAGCCAGTTTCCGCCCGGCTCGCTGGGTTTTGGCCGTGGGCGGCAGTAGCTCTTACCAAAAACCCGAAGACTTGGCTGGCAAAAGAGTGGCCACCGAATTGGTTGAAGTGACGAAAAGCTGGTTTGCCGAGCGCAAAATCAACGTGGAAGTTGTTTTTTCTTGGGGCGCAACTGAGGCGAAAGTCGTGGCCGGTTTAGCCGACGCCGTGGTGGAGGTCACCGAAACGGGCGACACCATTCGGGCCCACGGCTTGAGAATCATAGATGAGGTGCTCACCACCAATACCCAATTAATCGCCAATGCCCAAGCTTGGGAAGATGAGTTTAAACGCCGGAAAATACAACAAATATCTCTGCTCCTCAAAGGGGCCCTCAAAGCTTACGGTCTGGTTGGCCTGAAACTTAACGTTCGGGAACAAGACGCCGCCAGAGTCATTGAGCTCCTGCCAAGCCTCAATGCTCCCACGGTGGCCCATCTTTACCAAACCGATTGGCTGAGCGTGGAAACCGTTGTTTCAGATCAAATGGTTCGCGAGCTTATCCCCAAGCTTATGGCCGGCGGTGCTGAGGGTATTATTGAATATCCTTTAAATAAAGTTATTTAGTTTCGTCTTGAGCGACTTTTTCTAAGGTGGTGTTGACATTATGAAACGTGCGTTAACTTTGAGTTTCATTGTTTTTTTTGGGCTTTCGTTAAGCGGTTGCCTCTCTTGGTTTAGCGAAACCTTTTCCAGCTCCTCGAGCTCTTCAGCCTCAAAAGCTCCGAAAAGTGAGGAATTAAAAGCTCAAGTCGATTTGGGAGTGGCCGCTCTCATGCAGGGCGATTACGCCAAAGCTCTCCCCGAGCTCTTAAAGGCACGGGAACTCGATGCTAAAAGCGCCGATGTGGAGAACTATTTGGGCCTGACTTACTATGGTTTGGGTGAGTATAACTTGGCCATTGAAAGTTTCCAAAAAGCTTTGAAGTTTGATGGTAAACGCACCGATGTCCACAATAACCTCGGCTTAGTTTATTTGGCCCAAAGAGATTATGAACGGGCTTTGGCCGAATTTAATCTCTGCCTCAAAGATGCCAGCTATACTAAAAAGCAGTTGCCCTTGAGTAACATCGGCCTTACCTATATGGAAATGGGCCGCTTTGATGAATCTTTGGCCGCTTTAAATCAAGTTTTGGAATTGGCTCCCGATTACGCCAAAGCGCACCAATTGAAGGGTAGGGTCTATGTGGCCAAAGGGCAATATGTCGAAGCCTTAGCTCCGTTGCAGCAAGCTCTGCAGCTGAGCCCCAATGACCCGGAAACTCTCTTTGCTTTGGGCGAGACTTATACTCGCCTCAACCGTCCGCAAGAGGCTGTTCAGGCATTTACTCAGGTTGTGACCTTAGCCCCGGGCACTCAAATGGCCTTTGATGCCCAAAACAGAGCCGCCGCCCTCACCATGACGCCGACGGCAATGTAGAGGATACACTGAAAATTTTTCAGCCGGGGGGAGATTAGTTCTCCCCCTTTTAATTTAAGGAAACGCTGATTTATTAGCGTTTCCTTACAAAGTAGGCAAACTTGCCTACTTTGCCGCCGCCGAAATGAAGCGGCGTGCCTTGCTGATTTATTCTGCAAGCAGAATAAATCAGCGCTTCCTTAAACTGCTTTCGGAAACTCTAGGAGGTCTCCACCTGTGACGGTGCCTTTTGGCGGTCAAGAAAAACGCCGCGAACAACCACCTGCTTTAGTTGCTGATTTCCTTATCTCAGCAGCTCAAAAAAGCCAGTTCCCTGAGCCTGTTTGGCCCGAGATTGTCCTTTTGGGGCGTTCCAATGCCGGGAAATCATCTTTGTTAAATTCCTGGTTGGGCCGCCGCGGGTTGGCTCGGGTAGGGGCGACTCCGGGACGCACTCGCTTGGTAAATTTTTTTCACGTTCAATGGCGTAAAGATCTTCAACCATTCATGTTGGCAGATTTACCAGGCTATGGCTACGCCGCCGCCCCAAAAGCGATGGTGGCGGCCTGGCGGAGCTTAGTCTCCGACTATTTGGAATGCGGGCGTCCCCTTAAGGCGGCTTTATTACTCATGGATTTACGCCGCGACCCATCTGAGGATGAGTTCGGCCTTTTAAGGTGGCTGTCAGGTTTAAACATCCCATCTTGGGTGGTGGTCACCAAGGCCGACAAATTGGCGCCCGGTGCCCGCGGTAAGCGTTTGGCTCTGGTGAGTAAAATGATTCAGAACCAAATAGACCCGGAAAGTGAACAGTTTTCAGCCAAGCCCTTGGCCTATTCTTCCTTGACCGGTTTGGGCCGAGCAGAACTCACCGCCGCCTTAGTAGACAGTGGCTATTTGACCTCCGGTTTAGACTCAGACGATGATTACGACCTAGTTTGAAAACTTAACGTATAGACAGCTAATTTTTTAAACTAATTTCAGTTCAGATTGGTTTTATGAAAACTCCTTGTGTTGCAATTGGTATATTTTCCGGTGGTCTGGATAGCTTATTGGCCGTCCGCCTGCTTTTAGATCAAGGTCTAACCCCGACTTTAGTCACCTTCACCAGCCCCTTTTTCCCGCCGGAAAAAGCCCGCGAAGGTGCTAAGCAATTGGGTCTCCCCTTAGTGGAGATGGATATTTATGACGAGCTCTTACCGCTGATCAAAAATCCACCTCACGGGCTAGGGCGCAACCTCAACCCTTGCATTGATTGTCATGCCCTCATGTTCCAAAAAGCCGGCAAGCTTTTAATCGAAAGCGGCCGAGATGGCTTTCTCTTTTCCGGGGAAGTGGTGGGCCAACGCCCAATGAGCCAAAACCCTCGAGCTTTAAAAGTTGTGGCTGAAGATTCAGGCCATTGTGAGTTGATTTTGCGCCCTTTGTCGGCCAAAATTTTAGGAGCCACTTTGGCCGAAGAAAAGGGCTGGATAGACCGCCAGGGTTTGTTGGGCTTATCTGGGCGAGGGCGCAGAGCCCAGCTTGATTTAGCCCGTCAATATGGCTATAAAGCGCCACCTCCGGCCGGAGGCTGCCTTTTGACCGACCCGGCCTATAGTAACCGCCTAAAATGGTTGCTTTCCGAAAGTCAAGGGCACACGGCAGCCCCTTGGCCGCCTGTGCGTTTAGCTGAGCTCATCAAGCGCGGTCGCCTCTTTGCCGGAGAAGATGGCCAGTGGTTAGTTGTGGGACGCAATCAGGCCGACAACCACACCCTCGCCACTTTAGCTGAACCCGGGGATTATCTCTTACATCTGGAAGGGCGTCCGGGCCCAACTGTTTTAGTGCCCCGCTTAAGCCATGAACCCGGCTCTTTTGTCTTGGAAATGGCCCGTGGCTTAGCTGCTGCTTACGGTGACCACGGAGGCGAGATGGGACAAGAGGCTTTGGTACGGCAGCAACTAGTAAAGGGAGGCGAGGAAGTGCTCCCCACAGAGCTCCGGCCATCTACAGATTGGGAAAAATATTTACTCAAAGGCCAAGTCGCCACCAATAAATAGCCCGGCCCCCTTGAATTGGACGGAAATTTTTGTTATCATTTAATGTCTGTTTGAAAAGTTGATTTTTTTTTGCAACCCAAAGTGACTTTTCCACGCAGAATATTGTCACTATCAATCTAACCTTTTAACTAAGGAGGTATGGTCTTGGAAGAAGGCAGTTCGCCCCGTCAAAGTTTCTTAGCCCGTTTTTTTCAAATTTTTCGCCAAGACGAAGTTAGCTCTGCTGATTTTGGCGATAAAATCGCAAGTCTACTTGACCACGGAGCCGAAAGTGGGGCCATTGGCCATTCAACCGGCGAAATGATTCAGAGCTTGATTGACTTTAATGATACGGTTGCTCGCCAAATTATGACCCCGCGTATTGACATGATCGGGGTAGATAAAAGTAGCTCGTTAGGTGAAGTCAATAAAGTGTTACTGGAAGAAGGCTATTCTCGCCTGCCGGTTTACGAAGGCGATTTAGACCACATTCTGGGCGTCATTGTGGGGAAAGATTTGTTGCAATTCTGGGGAGAACCCCTGGACGCCCCACTTCCGGCCAGCATCATCAGGCCCGTTATTTTAGTTCCCGGTAATAAGAAAATTGGCGAGCTTTTAAGCGAGTTGCGTCACCAAAAAATTCACCTGGCCATTGTGCTGGACGAATATGGCGGCACAGCCGGGCTTGTCACCTTAGAGGACATCATCGAAGAAATCGTCGGCGATATTAACGATGAATATGATGAAGATGAAGCTCCCTTCACCGATCTTTCTCCCGGGGTGACCACGGCCACCGGCCAAGCTTCTATCGATGATTTGGCCACTCATTTGGGGGTGGATTTACCGGAAGGTGATTACGACACCTTAGGAGGCTTCCTCATTCACCAAGTTGGGCACGTGCCCCAAGTGGCAGATGAAATCACTTGGGAAAATTTGGTTTTCCGCATAACAGCGGCTGATAACCGCAAAGTTGAGCAAGTGGAAATTCACAAATGTGATCAAGTTCAAGAGCTCCCCTTGCCCAATGAAGCTGAAATCATTTGATGGCTTTTTCCAAAGTCCTTTTGTTCAGCGCAATAATTGGCCTGATTTTTCTTGGCTTATCTTCACCCGACTCTCCACCAGAAGAAGAGCCGGAAGTGAAACAGTGGGTCGTGACTTTCGAGCCGCCTATTGTTGAGGAAGATAATATTCGTGCGCAGTTAGCAAGCTTTGCGGGGGCAAATGAAGAAGCATTTGCCCGGGTGGTGGCTTTGGACAAAACAGGCACCTGGAGCCGACTCTATCTTGGCCCCTTTCCAAGTGAGAAAGAGGCGCAAAAAGCTCTGGAACGCTCCCGGCCCTCTAAAGATTTCACTGCGCAAATCGAGCTTTTTGCCGAATTCCCGGGCCCTGATTCACCCTTGCCAATAGAAGAGACCCCAGCTTTTCCGGTTTTGGTGGAGCTGGCCTATTTATTAGCCGATGACGAAATTTATAAAGATTTAGCCATCCCTCACCAAAAAGGCATTTACGCTTTTGCTCGCACAGCCCGGGCTGAGCTGAGCGAAACCGGCCCCTTAACTTATAGTAATCGCCTCTACCTTGGCCCTTTCCCCTCAGAACTCATTGCTCGTAAGACCTTAGAATCGCTTTCATCTTGGGATTTGGCCGATGAATTTTCTATCGTGAAAATCTTCTTAACTAAAGACAATAACACCGCATCTTCCACGGAATAAATGCCAACCCAAAAGCCAACACCCCTTGTTTCCGTCATAATCCCCACCTACAATCGCGCATGGTGCTTGCTCACCGCTGTCAATTCTGTTTTAGCTCAAGAATACCGACCACAAGAGTTAATTGTCGTTGACGATGGCTCCACCGATGAAACAGCCTCCCTTTTGGCGCATTTAATCGAAAGCGGCAAAATAAAATATATCCACCAGGAAAACAAAGGGGTGAGTGCAGCTCGCAATTGCGGCATTACCAATTCACAGGGGGAATTGATCGCTTTTTTGGATAGTGATGATGAATGGTTGGCCGGCAAAACAGATGCTCAAGTGAACTATTTTCACAAAAACCCCACTGCTGTTCTTGTGCAAAGTCAGGAGTATTGGTTCCGTGGCGGAAAACGAGTCAATCCTCGTCGGCACCATCAAAAAAGGGGAGGTGACATTTTCCTCGAATCTTTGGAATTGTGCCTCATCAGCCCTTCGGCCGTCATGCTCCGCCGCTCTCTTTTAGACGAAATTGGGCTCTTTGATGAAAGCTTGCCGGCTGCCGAAGATTATGATCTATGGCTGCGAATTTTATCCAAATACCCCGCAGGGCTCATTGATGAATATTTAGTGATTCGCCGCGGCGGACGGACGGACCAGCTATCGGCCGCTCATTCCTTAGACCGCTGGCGATGCCAATCTTTAAGCAAGCTATTGAAGCTCGATTTGAGCCCGGAGAGGCGCACTAAAGTAGAAGAAGTTTTAAAGCGACGGAGAGAAATTTACCAAGCCGGGCTAGCCAAGCGCCTTGATTGCGATTAGCAAGGCAAATTGAGTCCTTAAGGAAAAGCTATTTCCTTAAATTTGCTCAAAGTTGTGATTTTTTTCTTGTTTTGTTTAAGGTTTTAGCTTATCATAAAGCTATGGAAAATTGATTTTAGCAAGGGGTTCATTTCAATGAACTTCTTTAACCACAATTCTTAATAATTTAAGGAGATTAAGATGTTGAAAAAAGTTTGTAAATTGGCCGGCACCTTGGCTATGGCCGCTGTTTTGACCGTTGGTTTTTCTGCTGTTTCTTTTGCTGACGCCCCCGGCGAAATGACCATGGGCAAAAAATACTCCAAAGGTATGAACTATCCTGCCTACCTTTATGCCAAAGGTCAAAAATGGGAAAAAATGTATGATATGTATAAAAAACCGGCCAAAGGTTACAACTTCGACGTGATGCCCCTGGCCAGCAAATATTTCACCCCCGAATGGTAAGCACTAGTTGAATACTATTCACTTTTAGTGAAAACGAGCCCAAGCGAAAGCTTCGGGCTCGTTTTTTTACGCATTTTAAAATCACCCTAAACTATTTTCCCACAACTTCAAACAGGAGCTCATATGTCTATCACAATTAACGAAAATAGTTGCATTTCCTGTGGGAACTGCGACGCTGTTTGTCCACTTAAACTTTTTGTTTGGGAAGAGGGCACCAAAGCCCAGTGCCCCATGTTTAAACCTTGCGTCCGCTGTGGTCACTGTGTGGCGGCCTGTCCAAGCGAGGCAATCGGTTTAGATGATAAAAATCCGGCGGATTTACTCCCGGTGGAGCAAGTCAAATTTCCTGAAAACCAGCAAATCGCTCTCTTTCGCGGACGACGTTCAATTCGTGCTTATGCTGAAAAAAAAGTAGAGCGAGATGTTTTAGAAGCAGCCTTGGAACACGCCAACTATGCGCCCACCGCCAGTAATCAGCAACTTGTCAGCTGGATTTTAGTTGAAGACTTGTCAAAAATAAAAGCAATTGTGGCCGAAACAATAGAGTGGATGCGCGCGACCAATGATAAACGCCTTATGCATTTAGTGAACTCTTACGAAAACGGCGGTGACCCCATTTTGCGGGGAGCAAAACAGGCAATTTTCGCCATAACACCAAAATCATGGCCCTGGGGTGCCCAAGATGCCTCAGCCGCCCTCTCTTACTTGGAATTGGCTCTTCATGCTCGCGGGGTGGGTTCCTGCTGGACGGGCTTTGTAATTTCAGCCAGCAAACAAAATGCCGTGCCCTCTTTGGAGCTCCCGGAAGATAAAATCATTCACGCCGGACTGATGCTCGGTTACCCAAACTTTACTTACAACCGCATTCCCGAACGCACTCCCGTGGCTTTGCAGGTTTTTTAAAAAAGTTTATACTGCGAGCTTAAAATACAGGCAAGATTAATCTTTGGCAATTTGGCAAAGTTTTCGCGCTAAAGCCGGGGCCACTTGAGGCCGAGATAAGAGGTAGGCGCGCGCTTTTGAGCCGGGACTTTGAGCTTGGTCATTGCCATTATCGTTTAAGTCTTGAGCTGGAGAAGAGCTGAAAGAAGAAATCAGGTCGTTACTTAGGGTTTCAGCCGAGCTGGCAAAGGCTCCCCCAGCGGCCAAGAGCCCGGTGGCTTCATCTTGGAAGCTACTCATAAAGGGGCCGAATAGGGGGGCACGACCAACAGCTGCTGGCTCCAAGGGGTTGTGTCCCTGAAGGTGGGGCAAAAAACTCCCCCCAACCAACGAAACAGAACTGATGGCATAAAGAGGCTGTAAATGGCCCAAAGCGTTCAACACAATAACATCGTAGTTGGTGGCCAAGCCTCTTTCACCGGCCTCGCCGTGGGAAATGACTGTGGACAAACCCTCTGTTTGGGCTAAAGTGGCCACTTGTCCGGTGCGTTTTAAATGCCGAGGAGCCAAAAGGAGATGGGCTTGGTGTTTTTTTCTCAACTCTTTAAAAGCTTTGATGATTATTTCATCTTCACCTTGATGGGTGGAAGCCGCTACAATTAAGGGCTTGTATGGTGTTGAATCAGCCCACAGGCGAAGGCTCCAAAGCGCTTTCTGCTCAGTGAAATCAGGGCTTTCTGTATTTTTTAGCAAAAGGTCAAACTTAGGGTTACCCATGATTTCCAAACGTTTCGGCGAAGCTCCAAGCGCTTGAAAGCGTTCGCTATCTGCTGAGGAAATAGGGGCAATACATTTGAAGGAATTCAAGATTTCAGCCATGAAATCTCTAATGCGCAAATACCTATTAAAGGAGCGCTCGCTAATGCTTCCGGCGGCTAACATGGTGGGGATTTGTTTTTTTTGGGCGGCAAGAAGTAAGTTTGGCCACAATTCCGTCTCTAAAATAAGAAAGGCGGCAGGGTTCATTTTGGTAAAGACACGCTTTGGTGCTCCCCAAAAATCCAAGGGCGGAGCCATAACTTTGACCCTTGATTCGTGGGCGAAAATATCTTTGGCAACGGCTAAACCGGCCGGAGTTCCAATGAATAAAAAAACTTCAGCTTGAGCTTCCAATTCCAAAAGGGAAGTGATGATATTGGCCAGGCTTCGGGCTTCACCCACCGAGGCTCCATGGAGGCAATAGCGTTTGCGAGTCGCTACCAAAGGAGGGTAGCTGGCTAAGCCGAGACGTTCCAGCCATTGGCCGCCGAAACGACCCTTTAGCCAGGCCACTAAAACGGCCAAGGGGCCTATGGTGTTTATGAGTATTTGATATAAAAGTTTCATTACGATAATAGCACCATGCCGACATCGGTCGGCAGGGCCGACAGCCTACGCCGACGTCGCTTCGCTTACTTTAGATATAGAGCAAGTAACGTTTGTTTCCGAGCAGTAACTAAACTCACCCATCTTGCCCTGCCCAAAGTAACTTCTCGGAAACGAAGGCGACTTGTTTGCTTCGTTGTGAGCTTGGCCCACCGGGCCAAGCGACATCGGAGGAAATGCGAAGCATTTCAGGGTGCAGGGCGAAGGCCCTGCTAGTGAAGGCGCTTTGGTTGGCCGTCGGTTAGTTCCGGGAGGGCCTCGAAGCCGCGCTCGTCGGAGAAGATGCTTTGGTTAAGGAGAAGAGGGCTGAACCCGGCTCGTTTAGTCAATTCGGCCACATATTCTTTGAGGGCCGGGAAGACGATTTGAGGAAAGACGCTGCGCACATAGTGATGCTGTTCAAGGGGCAGAGCCGGGGGACTGAGGACGAAGACAGCCTGGTATTCAATGTTCAAAATAAACGGAGCCGGTTGGTCTTCCCCAATGGAAAAGCATTGAGTATAGGTGGCCTGACGTCCGTCTTCCGAGAATTCGCCGTTGTTTTTCAGAGAGACGCCAATGGAGATGACGTTTTCGGTTTCCACAAATTCGG
>CAYJAF010000041.1:0-23152 GCA_964368195.1 uncultured Thermodesulfobacteriota bacterium | reverse complement strand
AGCCGAAGTGGAGCGAAGCCGAAGGAATTAAAATAAGGAAGCTTTTGGAGAAGCTCCCCCAAGGTGAGCGATGAAAATTAAGATGCGTAGGCCCTGGTTGAAAATACTTAAACTCTTGAAAAATTAATTTCCATAAAATTCAAAGGCCAGGTAGTCGTAAAGAAAGACTACCTGGCCTTTTGCTAGAAAGTTTGGACTTATTGCAGTTCGTAAGCTAAAAGAACAGAGCGGCTGTTTTCCATCATACCTTCAGCTTGTTCCAAAACAACGGCCACAATGAGATCTTGGGTGCCGTTGTTGTTGAAATCTGCCAGTTGGTAATCAACTCCGGCTCCGGGGAGGCTTCTTGTTCTGAAAAATGGAGTCAGAGACATGTTGTTGTATTTAAAGGCTTGAATTGCCCCGGAATTAAAGGCCCGTTGGTTACTCATAAAAGAGATGCCACCGCGGTCGTTTTTGGCGACAATGAGCTCGTTTTGGCCGTCACGGTCAATGTCGGCAATAAGAAGCCGTGAAGGCAAAAAGATGCGGCGGTTAACATCGGAATCTTCGGTGTTCGGCGGACGAAGATCAATTAAAGTGCCGCCGTATTCTTCCTTACTTTCCCAGGCGCGAACTTGCCCGTCAAACAGGAAAATGTGTTCACTGGGATATTTAATGGCTGTTACCATCTGTTGGTTTTGAAGCCCTAAGCGGCCAATGGTGAAGCCAAAAACATTGATGTGGGAATCAGGCATGGTCACAGAGCCCTTGCTGGAGACGCCGGAGCCACTGAAGGCAAGGCGACGAATGGGGCCTTCAAAAATTGCCGTGGATTTGGTGGAAGCTCTTTGACCGGCTAAGAAACGATTGCCGCCATCGCTGACTACCCGCATGAACCAAGGTATTTTCGTGGCTAACGCATTGAGACTTTGCCCACCGGTGTAGTTGAGGATGAAGCCGGCCGATTGGTTGCGTCCGTTAGTTTCGTCAATGGCCGAGCAAATGATTTCCGGGTTTCCATCGCCGTTTAAATCCAGAACATCAAGAGATAAAATACGGTGGTTGCGAGCGGAACTGAAAGAGGCCAATTGAATCATTTGCTCGCCCATGGTGCTATCAATTCGAACGACATAAACATTTCGGTTGGTGGCGTAGATGACTTCGTTTTGGCCATTTCGGTCAATATCCGCCACAGCGACTCCCACTAGAGCTTCGTTAATATAAGCACTCCGCCAAAAGCCGCCCTCAGACAGGCGGGCTTCCTCGGCCACTAAGAAATTGGGGTTGAGGGGAGATTCGGCCGGGACGGCGTCGCGGCCGGTCATGCTATAACTGGGGTGACGCTGTTCTGCTTCTTGGGCGAGAAGATCGGCATTCCAGCTAAATAACAAAATAAGAGTTAAGGCCAGTAAATTTAATAATCTCATGGATATTTATCTCCATCTTGGGGTTGATAAGATAAAAGCGTAGTTTACGCTTTTGTTTAAGGAAACGCTGATTAATTAGCGTTTCCTTAAAGTCGCAAAAGAAGCACTGATCAATCAGAGTTTACCTAAGCTCCCTTTAATTGGCAAGAATTTCCTGTTTAAGCAAACAGGTATTCAAGCCCATAAAGAAGTTATTATACAATAGTTTATAGCTCTTTGCCTATCTGTATTTTGGTTTTGAAAATTATTTTCAGCATAAAAATTTTTAAATAAGGAAAAAATCTTTTCTTTCAAAAGATTTACCACTGCC
This sequence comes from uncultured Thermodesulfobacteriota bacterium, assembly GCA_964368195.1. Taxonomy (GTDB): domain Bacteria; phylum Desulfobacterota; class Desulfarculia; order Adiutricales; family Adiutricaceae; genus Adiutrix. Next base: position 21,433 of record CAYJAF010000041.1, on the reverse strand, counting down.
TTGACCTTTGATAAGTGTTTACAAATGCTGCTTGACGTGGTAGTCTAAAAAAAAGATTTTCAAGAGTATTTGAAAAGTATTAAAGGGGGCGTATGAGGGTTGTTATTATCGGCCGTGACCTGGAGCTCTTAGAGCCTTTTGCCGAAAAACTAAATCAAGCCGGGTTTGAAGTGGTGATATTTGAGCATCGGGCAGCTTTGTTAGCTGATTTGCAAAATGTAAGTGCTCAATTTGTGCTGGCGGAATCAAACCTTTTGTTGCGCCAGGGCTTGTATCGTGAAATTTTAAAGCGATGCCCTTTGGCCCGAGTAATAGCTTGGGTAGCCAAGCCCAATCGCCTGGATTTTATAAGTGCTTTGGCCGAAGGCCTCACCGACTATTTTCCTCGCAATCAGGAGCAGTGCGAAGAGCTCTTTGCCTTACTCTTAAGGGAGAGAGAACGTGTGGCGCGCTGGCAACATATTTTATTGGCCCCCGCAAGTTGATTTTAACATTTGTGCACTATAATTACTTTGTCTTTAGCGCGATTGCTAACTTTTTTGAAAGGTAACCATGGCCTTTAACTTGGAACAAGTTGAAAAATTGTTGGATTCCATTGGTTTGGATTTGATGATGATTTCAGATCAAAACTTGGTGGAAGTAAGTGAGCTGTTGGGTAAAATCGAGGCCTTAGAGCCGCATTTTGCACCTTTAGAGGCCAAAGAGCCACAAATTGTCATCGCTTCATTGGTTACGCTTTTAGAGAAATTGATTCGAGGCCAAATAGTTGAATCAGATAAAGCCTTCATCTCCGTGGGGGAAGGCCTTTCAATTTTGCAAGATTTAGCCCGAAGCTTGCCGGCCGGTGTTGCTTTCAAAAGTGATATTTCAGCTTGGGAGGCTTCTTGGCAAAAGCTTGTCACTGAAAGTGGATTAGTTGCCGATGAGGCCTCCGTTTCGTCTCTAGTTGAAGAGAGCGCCGCCTCTGATTTCGGGTCGAGCCCGGTTGAGCTACCGGAGGAACAATCTGAGGCGGAACTAAAAGATTTGCCCGAGGAATCTCCGGAAGGGGAAAATTATGCCTCAGAGAGCGACCTTTCGGGTGGTGAGGCTTTTTCGGGTGAGACTTCAACGGACGGAATTGAGGTGGAATCCACTTTTTGTACCGATTGTAACCCTTGGTGTGCTCCCACTGCTCAAATAGCTGTTGAGCCCTTTATTCTTGAGTTCACTGCTGCCGTTGAAGAGTTGCAGGTTCTTTTGGTTGCAGGGGAGCAAAAGTCTGACCCCGTTGTGGCTTTGGGCGAATTAACCAGCCATTACCGTGACTTTTTGACCACCGCCAGCTTGTTGCAGCTTGAGCCCTTGGCCCGGCTCTCTTCCGGGGCTATTAATTTAATTGAATATGTTTTGGCCGACCAAGTTGCTTATGCGCCGGAAGTGACAGATATTTTATTGCGTGTTTGCGATTATTTGCTCTGCGGCTTTAAAGGCCTTATTGTAGTTGAAGATGGGCAAAGTTGGGAAATCGCAGACGGGGCTTATGATAAAGAAGATTTAGATTCATTTTTCGAAGAGCTTTGGTTAGCTCTGCAAGGCATTATGCCGACTAAAGCTGAAGAAGAACAAGACTCAGCTTTCCAAGGACAAGGTAAACCAAAGCGTATTGGTGAGATTTTGGTGGCCAAGGGTTTGATCACTGAAGATGATTTAGGTGAGCTCATTGTGGCTCAACAAAAAGCCCGGCAGGCGCCATTTGGCGATCTTTTGGTGGAGCAAGAACTCATCACCGCTCAAGATTTGCAAGATGCTTTAAGCGAGCAAAAAAAGCACCCGGAAAAGCGTTTGGGTGAAATTTTAATCACTTTGGGTAAGCTTGACATCGATCAATTGGAGCAGGCCGTAAAAGAGCAGGAAACCCAAAGGGAAGTTCCTTTGGGAGAGTTTTTGGTCAAGCAAAAAATTGGCGAACCGGCCAAGCTGGCCAGTGCTTTGCGGGAACAAAAACAAGCCGAGCTCATGGCGCGGCCAACTGCTGCTGCGCCATTGGTGGGGGCACAAACCGTTAAAGTTGAAACTATGAAACTTGACGGGTTGATTGATTTAGTTGGCGAATTGGTTATTGCTCAATCTTTGGTGAGCTCAAACGAACATATTGCCAGCCTCAAAGAACAAAAAATAAATAAAGATCTTGCCCAAGTTTCTCGCATCACCTCAGAGTTGCAACGAAATGCCATGAGTCTGCGCATGGTTCAAATTAGGCAAACTTTCCAAAAAATGAACCGCCTTGTGCGCGATTTGGCCCACAAATTTGAAAAAGATGTGCGCTTTGAAACTGTGGGTAATGACACCGAAATAGACCGTAACATGGTGGAATCAATTTATGATCCCTTGGTTCACTTGGTTCGCAATGCTTTAGATCACGGCATGGAAATGCCCTCTGAACGTAAAGAGGCCGGTAAATCTCTGCAAGGGGTTGTGCGGCTCAAAGCTTATCATCAGGGCGGCAATGTGGTTATTGAGCTCTCTGATGATGGCCGCGGCCTTGACACTGAAAAGGTGCTCAATAAAGCTATTGAGCAGGGCCTGGTCTCGCCGGGTGAGCACTTGTCGGATTCTGCTATCCACGCTCTCGTTTTTCAGCCCGGGTTCTCCACGGCAGCGCAAATTTCTGACGTGTCCGGCCGCGGGGTGGGTATGGATGTAGTGAAAAAGTCAGTGGAAAAAATGCGGGGTAAAGTGGATTTTACCTCCGTTTTCGGGCAGGGCTCAACCATGACCATTCGCTTGCCGTTGACTCTGGCTATCATTGACGGTATGATTGTTCGAGTTGGTGAGAATCGCTATATCCTGCCGACAATCTCAATCAGCGAATCTTTCCGTCCACAAATGTGTGATTACTTCACCGTTAAAAACTCCGGCGAAATGGTCAAAGTGCGGGAACACCTCTTGCCTCTCATGCGTCTCGATAGCCTTGTGGATGCCCACGGAGCTTTGAGAAATCCTGAAGATGCCTTAGTCGTGGTCTTGGAAAATGAAGGCGAATCGCGCTGCCTTTTAGTTGATGAAGTTTTAGGCAAGCAAGAAGTCGTCATTAAATCTTTGGGCGAGAGCTTAAAGCACGTGCGTGCTTTGGCCGGCGGCACAATCTTGGGTGATGGGCGCGTCGGCTTGATTTTAGATGTGGGCGGATTGTTTGAACTTTCAAACTCCACTTCCGGTGGCGGCGGCAGTTTTGCCACTTCCGGCGGCGGCGGAAATGAATTAGATGACGACGACGATTGGGGTATGGAAGAGGGCTCCGGTAGTTGGGGGATCTGAGGAAACGCTGATTAATTCTGCTTGCAAAATTAATCAGCAAGGCACGCACGCCTTACATAAGCCCTTCGGGACGGAAAACCATGGGTTTTCCTCTTATTTCGGCGGCGGCCAAGTAGGCAAATTTGCCTACTTGGCAAGGAAACGCTAATAAATCAGCGTTTCCCTGAGTCGGTCTCTGGGCTATGCTGATTCCTTTTTCAGATTTTTGTGCGCCTCTTTGATGGTTGATAGTTAAAATATGTTTATGGCGATAAAAAAGTCGCCGCCAGGAGATGAGATGTCTGAAGACAATGCCAACATTTTGCCGGGCTCTGAACGTGATCACGAAATGAAATGTCTCCAGTTTGAGCTGGATAATGAGCTCTATGGCGTTGATATTCTGAAAATAAAAGAAATCAATGGTATGATGGATATAACGGCCGTTCCGCAAACGCCAACTTTTATGAAGGGGCTTATAAATTTGCGGGGCAAAGTTGTGCCGGTGATTGATTTGCGGCTTAAGTTTGGCTTGCCGGAAGTTGAGCCCGATGAACGCACCAGCATTATTGTTATTGAATTTCGGGCCACTTGTGGAAGCGTGCAAATGGGCATTGTGGTGGATACTGTCTCTGAGGTCATTGCTATTCCCCAAAGCACAATTGAGCCGGCCCCCAACTTCGGCACTCGTTTGAAGAGCGAATATATTTTGGGTTTGGCTAAAGTTCGCGATCGAGTTGTCATTGTTTTAGATATTGATCTCATCCTCACCGACGAAGAATTAACCTTCGGTGGCTGACGTTCTTGAGCTTCTGACTTTAGGATCTTCTGAGTTTAAAGTCTTGAATTTACAGGCGCAAAAAGCTTTAGCCAAGCGCCTAATTATGTGTTATGTTTTAACAAGAGGTTTTTAGATATGCCAGCACCTGAGGCTTCCCAAACTTATGATTTGAAGTTGGGCGATAAAGAATATAAAGAAATAGCTGTTTTCGTTCATAAAACAGCCGGAATCAACCTTTTAGACGGCAAAAAAGAATTGGTGCGCACTCGTTTAGCTAAACGTGTAAATGCCTTGAATATGCCAAGTTATAAAGCTTATTTTGATTTCGTTATGAGTGACCGCACCGGGCAAGAACTGATTTTTCTTCTTGATGCGTTGGCCACAAACTTGACCAGCTTCTTTCGGGAACCTCAGCACTTTAAATTCATGGCGCAAAAGATGCTCCCTGAGTTAGAGGCCAAGCTGCGAAAAACCGGTAGCCGCCGCTTACGCATCTGGAGCGCGGCTTGCTCGTCTGGGGAGGAGCCCTATACCATTGGCATGGTTGCCAGTGAATCTAACCCTTACTTTGCCCAAGGAAATGATTTTAAAATTCTGGCCACAGACCTTTCGACCAAGGTTCTGCGCATGGCCAAAGATGGGCTTTACGGCCCTGAGCGGGTAAAAAATATACCTCCGGCTATTTTGCAAAAATATTTTACACGCCAAGATGCTCTTTATAAAGTGAATAGCGACCTTGCGCGTCTAGTTGTTTTCAAGCGTTTTAATTTGATGGATCCTTTGCCCTTTAAGGGGCCGTTAGATCTCATTTTTTGCCGTAACGTTGTTATTTATTTCGATAAAAAAACAATTGGTGAATTGATTGAAAGGTTTTACCACGTCTTGGCTCCTGGTGGCTATCTCTTTATCGGCCATTCAGAAAGCCTTTCGGGCTTGTCCCATCCCTTTAAGCGGGCGGCCCCTTGCGTGTATATTAAGGAATAGAAGTTTTTTATCCTTCATTTATGGAGTGTGTGCTTGTGATTAAAGTTTTGGTTGTTGACGATTCCTCAATCGTGCGGAAAATATTTACCGAAGAGCTTTCTAAAACGTCAGATATTAAAGTCGTGGCCACTGCCCCCGATCCTTATGTGGCTCGCGATAAAATCTTAGAGCTGAACCCCGACGTCATCACTTTGGATATTGAAATGCCTCGCATGGACGGCATCACTTTCCTTAAGAAAATTATGGCCAATCGGCCCATGCCGGTCATAGTGGTCAGCAGCCTGACCCAAAAAGGCAGCACCATGGCCATGGAAGCTTTGGAAAACGGTGCTGTTGAAGTTTTGGCTAAACCGGGCGGCTCTTTTTCGGTGGGCGAAATGGGTGCTCAGCTGGCTGACAAAATTAGGGCCGCCTCTAAAGCGCGTTTTTTTAAGCGTCAACCGGTTGTTAAATCTGCCGAACCGGCCCGCCGAGCTGCCTCCATCACTCAAACTACCAATAAAATCATTGCCATAGGTTCATCGACCGGCGGCACCGAGGCTTTGACTCAAGTGCTTTCCCAAATGCCGCCCAACAGCCCGGGCATTGTGATTGCCCAACACATGCCGGCTAACTTCACCCGCACCTTTGCCGAGCGTCTCAACACCCATTGCCAATTCCGGGTTAAAGAAGCTGAAAATAACGATTCCGTGGTGCCGGGTGTATGTCTTTTGGCTCCGGGGAATTTCCATATGCTCCTTAGGCGGAGCGGGGCCAGATATTATGTTGAGGTCAAAACCGGCCCCATGGTTCACCACCAACGTCCGGCGGTGGACGTCTTGTTTAACTCCGTGGCCAAATATGCCGGAGCCAATGCTGTGGGCGTTGTCTTAACGGGCATGGGGGCAGATGGTGCCGAAGGCATTAAAACAATGAAAGAGGCCGGAGCCAAGACAATTGCTCAAGATGAAGCTTCGTGCGTTGTTTTTGGCATGCCTAAAGAAGCCATTAAAACAGGTTGTGTTGATAAGGTCATTACTTTGAAACGGATTCATCAGGGTATTTTGGATATGCTATAAGAAGCACTGATTAATTGCCTTTTTGCCCTCTGGCTTTGTCAGACTCACCTTGGGAAAATCTTGTGTATGTCATATACTACAATCCTTTCCCAAAGTTCGTCTTCCTCGCCAGAGAACAAAAATTCTAATTAATCAGAGCTTCTTTCAGAACGAACCGTTAATTGCCTTTTTGCCAAATAATTTTTAAAGCGTAAGTTAGGGAAAAAACTTGAAAACTGCGAGCCAATTATCAGATTGTTGCGTGGAAAGAGAGAGCGGACTCTTTCACCAAGGCCATTTCCTTTCGGCTTTAAGTCAAGAATTGGCCAGGGTCGATCGCTGGGAGCGCCCTTTGAGCTTGGTGCTTTTAGAATTGCCTCTTCTAAGCTCTGAGGCCTGGGCGGCTTTCGGTCAATTGGCACAAAAATCTTTGCGTTCAATTGATTTGGCCGCACGTTTGGATAGCGGAGAAGTGGCTTTTATCTTACCCGATGCCGACGCAACTGCCAGTCGCCGCTGGTTATTGGAGCTTATAAAAGAGCTCAGCCAAACAGATTTTCTCGTCGGTCAATCCTTTTTTTATGGTTTGGCTGTGGCTTTACCTTGGGCGGGGTGTGGGGCTCCGGCTGAGCTTTTGGCTCAAGCGCAAAATAATTTAGGTCAAGATGATTTGAGTGCGCTTGTTCAAGCAGGTGAACTTGCCGCTGAAAAAGGTGGGACAACGGCTATTGTCTCTGAGGAAAAGAATCTTTTATTTGCAGGATTTCAAGCCCTTAAGCCAAGCTAATTGTTGCTGCTAAAAAAGGTTATAAAGTTGCCCATTTTGCCGGGTAAAAGAGCAAAATCAGAGGCTCTTAAAAGTTTTTTGAAGGGCGGTTTGAAGGGAAATTTTTTAAAATGATTTCCGTGTAAAAAAAACATTAGGCCCTAAGGGGGCTTTCTGTTATAATTATAAAGATTGTTAAAATACTGCTAGAAAGGTTTATATGTTTCCTCCCTTGAAGATTGGCGACAAAACGATTCCCGTGCCTATTATCCAAGGCGGCATGGGCATTGGAGTCTCCCTCAGTAACCTTGCGGCTGCCGTGATCAATGAAGGCGGTATCGGCGTTATTTCCGGGGCTTTGCCCGGTTTTAACGATAAAAATATTGCCAGAGACCCTGAAGGCTGCGACAGTCGGGCTTTGGCCGCTTTAATTCAGGAAGCCCGGGCTAAAAGCCAAGGTGGCGAAGGGCTTTTGGGTCTCAACTTAATGGTTGTTATCACTAACTTTGCGGCCTTAGTGCGCACAGCTTTGGCCGAAAAAATAGATATTATTTTTTCCGGGGCGGGCTTGCCTTTGGATTTACCCCTTTATTGGCGAGAAGCAGCTGAAAAGGCCCAAGACGAAATTCATACAAAACTGGCTCCCATTGTCTCTTCGGCGCGGGCTGCTAGTTTAGTTGCCAAAAAATGGCTGGCGAATTATTCCAAAGTTCCCGATTTAGTGGTGGTGGAAGGGCCGCAAGCCGGGGGGCATTTGGGTTTTAAATACGAAGATTTAAACTCACCGGAATATCAGTTGGAATTTTTGTTGCCGCAAGTGGTGGAGGCCGTTAAGCCCTTTGAAGATAAATGTGGGCGAGCTATTCCGGTTATTGCCGGCGGCGGCATTTTCACCGGGGGAGACATTTACGACATCATGGCCAAAGGTGCCGCCGGAGTCCAAATGGGCACCCGCTTTGTGGCCACTTGGGAATGTGATGCCTCTTTGGCTTTCAAAAAAGCTTTCTTAGATGCCGGGGAAGAAGATTCCATGATCATCAAAAGCCCCGTTGGTATGCCCGGTCGGGCTTTGCGTTCTAAGTTCTTGGAAGATATGGAAAAGGGCTTGAAGCATCCGCCCAGCTGTATTTACCATTGCTTAAAAACGTGTGATCCCAAAACGGCTCCTTATTGCATCAGTTTAGCATTGGTCAATGCCCAAAGGGGGATTCTTGACCGCGGTTTTGTCTTTGCCGGCTCGAAAGTCAGCCAGGTTAAAGACATTGTTTCAGTTAAAACACTAGTTGAACAGTTGCAAGAAGAATATGATATTCGAGCCGCAGCAGCTGCGTAAGCTTTTTGTTTTTTTCTGAAAATAGACGGCACTTCTGGTGGTTATTCAATAAATAAGAGCTGTCGAGATTAAAAAGACGCTCGAGCCCCGATTGTGTGCGTGGCTTTGGGCGTCTTTTTTTTTACTCTCCGGATAGCCATAAATGGGCCGGGTTGACCGTATAGATTCGATCTTGGGGATTTTCCGGGTCAGGGTGACTCACCACAATATTGCGGCTTTTAAGTTCATTTAAAGCTTCCTCTAAGTGTTCCGGCCCCACTGTCCAGCGGTGGCGAATGAGGTCGGCTTTGGCTTTGCCTCCTTCTGTTTGGCAGGCCGCAATGAGAATGTAGGCCGATGTGGCGTGAACTGATAAATTTTGGTTGAAAATTTGCCTGTCCATGGCGCTGTCACCAAAAGTTAAGGGTTTGTTTTCGTTCATATTTTCCCCTCTGTAATAAAATTTGTTTGGAGTTTTTATGGTGGATTTGGCAAAAAACACATCAAGGCGGATTTTAGCTCCCCATCTTTGGCCTTGGGGGCCAGCTGCCCAAACCGGTTCCGGGGATTTTTTTTACATCTCATGGCCCGGTTGGGAGCTATATCTTTCTCGTCGCCTCGGCTTGGAGACTCACCCACCCACAGCCAAAGCAATTTGCTTGCCTGACTTCACTGATGCGCAAAAAGATTTCCTTATCATAGATCAACTGGCCCAAGATCCTACGGCTGCTTCCGGCTCCCTTTTAGGGGGAGAGGCTAACTTTCGCCCCCAGGAGAGCACTGCGGCTTTAGCCCAAGCCATTGCCAACTATGAGCCTCAAGAGCAGAGCTCTTCCCGTCCTCTTTTGGCTGACCACCTCTATTTAGCTCTCTGGACAATTGCGGAGTTCCGCCAAGTGGAAGTGCGCGAAGCTTTGGTTTTGGCCTCAGCTCAAGAAAAACTCATGTTAGAGGAGGTCAGAGGCGAAGATTTTGACTTCATTGACGAAGTCTTGGACAAAATCTTGGAAAAGGGAGATGAAGATCAGGATTCCGAAGCCCCCCCTGATTTCTGGGCTGCTGACCAAATTATATCCACGCCCGGTCGCCGCAGTAAATATGCCTGGCAGTGTTGGCGGCGGCTGGTCGGCCCTTACCTCTTGCCCGCAGATGTCATTATCCCCACGGTGGCTGAAGAGTGATTGCCACTATATTTAAAGAAACGCTGATTAATTATGTTTAATCAGCGTTTTCTTCTCAATCTTCTAAGGGAGACGGCAATGTTTTAGTCCTTTAAGCGACAACTTCCGTCCAGTTGAAGGGGTCAGGGCGGGTGCCATATTGAATCCCCACAATTTCATCGTAAAAACGCTGGGTTAAAGTGCCGACTTGACCTTGATTCACTGTGATGTCTTGGCCTTTGTAATGGAGGCTACCCACCGGCGAAATGACGGCGGCCGTGCCAGCGCCAAAGGCTTCCTGGAGAGTTCCCTTCTTGGAGGCCTCTAAAAGCTCATCAATAGAAAGAGCTCTTTCGGAAACTTTCAGATTCCAACTTTTGGCAATGGTCAAGATGGAATCGCGGGTGATGCCCGGGAGAATTGTGCCAGAAAGGGGTGAGGTGATAACTTCATCGTCAATGACGAAGAACATATTCATGCTGCCAACTTCGTCGATGTATTTGTGTTCGCATGGGTCGAGCCACAGAAGTTGAGCGTAACCTTGGGAGGCCGCCTTTTGGGCTGCATATAAGCTGGCGGCATAGTTGGCGGCGGCCTTCACTTCACCTAAACCCCCGGGGGCGCAACGGCTCAATTCCGGCTCAACATAAATTTTAATCGGCGCAAACCCTTCGGAATAATAGGCACCCACCGGGCTGGTGATAATCATAAAGGAATATTCTTTGCTGGGGCGCACTCCCAAGTGAGGCTCGGTGGCCACCACAAAGGGGCGAATATAAAGGGAGGTGCCGGGGGAGTGGGGAACCCACTGGGCATCGGTTTTTAAAAGCTCCAAGAGACCTTGATGGACTTGTTTTTCATCAATTTGGGGAATGCAGAGAAGATTTGCCGAGCGGTTGAAACGAGCCCAGTTTTGATGTGGGCGGAAAAGGGCCAGGCTCCCGTCTTGACGGCGATAGCACTTCAGGCCCTCAAAGATAGCCTGCCCATAGTGTAAAGTCATGGCTGCCGGGGAAATCATCATCGGGCCGTAAGGTTCAATTCGGGCGTCGCGCCAAGCTTCTTGGTAGTAATCCATTTTGAACAGGTGGTCAGAAAAGTTAATGCCAAAGCCTAATTTTTTTTCATCGGTTGGGCGGATTTGGCATTGGGCTTCGGCCCGGAGTCGTTTTGTCAATTGCATATTATTTTTCCTTTAATGCCCATATCCTAATGGTTAAATGAACCATTAAAATATGGGCTTTTGGTTTTTGGTCTTAATAAAAAATCTTAATATATATTTTTTAATTTTTGTCTTAAAGCGTCAGCTACTGCCGGTGGCACCATGGCACTTATGTCGGCCCCCAAAGAGGCCACCTCTTTAACTAAAGTGGAGCTAAGATGAGACCACTTTGGTTCCGGCATCATAAAAAGCGACTGCACTTCGGGCTCTAATTGGTGATTGACCACGGCCATTTGCAGTTCATATTCAAAATCCAGCGCACTTCTCAGCCCGCGCAAAATAGCCACCGCTCCTTTGGCTTTTGCATATTCAACTAAAAGACCCTTGAAGGTTTCAACTTTGACATTCCCACTTAAGCCGCTCAAGGATTTCTCTATCATCTCAAGGCGTTCGTCGGTGGAAAAAAGTCCTGTTTTAGCTGAATTATGCGCCACTGCCACAATAAGGTGGTCATAGAGCGGTAAGGCCCGCTCTATGATGCTCAAATGACCGTTGGTGAGTGGATCAAAAGAGCCCGGGTAGATGGCTATTTTTATTGCTTTCAGTTTCAGCCTTCCTTTTGTCCGTTTTCAATATCGGCTAAATCTTCGTCATTGGCTAAATTTTCTTCAATTTGGTTGACGATGGCGGCCTCAGAGATGGTTCCGTCTGCGCCAACAGCGTCACCTTCAAAGCCATCTTCTTTCATGTCAGCAGATTCATAACCCAATTTTGTGGTGTCGATGTTTTCAACTTCCACAACTTCGGCGGCATCTTTGATCATGTTCAAAGTTTTGGCTATTTTCAAACCTTCCCGCAAGTTATCCATCAGGTTGTTACTTTGGTAGTAACCTTTGATGGTCTCAAGGGATTGCCCATATTCACGGCTGATTTCCACCAGTTCGGCGTCCATCTCCTCTGAGGTGATGCTGACATTTGACTCTTGGCCAATTTGGTCTAAAACCAAAGCGGCGGTCACGCTCTTCACAGCTTGGGGGCGGAAGCGTTCACGCAACAAATTCATATCCACACCCATTTGGTCAAAGCTCAGGCCGTTGCGAGCAAAGTTTTGTTGCATGGCTGAAATTTTATTGCTGATTTCTCTTTCCAGCATTGCCGAAGGCACATCAATTTCCACCGCATTGGCCAAAATTTGAGTGAGCTGACGATGGAGCAAATTCTCATTTTGGTCTTCTTTTTCCCGTTGAAGCTCTTTGGTGAAGTGCTCTTTCAATTCACTTAAGGTGTTAACATTTTCCAAACCGAGGTCTTTGGCCAATTCGTCATCTAAGGCCGGGAGATCACGCTTTTGAATTTCGTTTACCGTTGTGCGTAAAATAACTTTTTTGCCGGCCAATTTTTTGTGGCCGCTCTCTTTGGGCATGGTGATTTCCACTTCGCGAGTCTCGCCTGTGCGAGCCCCAACCATGCCTTCACTAAAGCCTTCAATGAGCCCGTCACGTCCCAATTCAATATTAAAGGGGCCGCCATTTAAATCGAGTTCTTTTTCACCGGTGGCTGTTTTTTGAATAGCCGTGTAGGTGATATTCACTAAGTCACCCATGACCAAAGGACGGTCTTCATCTGATTTGATAACCGTGCTGAGTCTAAGGCGTAAATCTTCCAGGCGGGCATCAACTGCTTCAGAATTGATTTCGGTGGAGAGCTTTTCCAGTTTCAAACCTTGCCATTGGGGGCTGGTGAATTCCGGTTTCAACTCAACTAAAACTGTGAAGATGAAGGGCTTGCCTTCTTCGTAATCCACATTTTCCAATTGCGGCATGCCAATGGGAGCTAGCTCGTTTTGCTCTAAAACTTCCGGCATTTTAGCAGAGATCAGCTCTTCCAGCATCTCACGGTTCAACTCTTCGGCGTAAATTTTCGCAACTAAGCTGCGCGGAGCTTTGCCCGGACGAAAACCCTTGAGACGAGCCTTGCGGGCGTAGTTGTCAAGGTGCTTTTTACGGACAGTTTGTGCCGCTTCTTCCGGGAGTTCCACGGTGATTTTGCGTGTGATGCTGTTTACTTGTTCAATCTGGACGTTCATTATCATACTCCCTGAGGGCGGATTTTTATCCCAAGTTCCTTTGAAAAAAGGGTTTGCCTTGGGTCGATTTGCTTTGTCAGTTGTGGTGCGAGAGAGGGGACTCGAACCCCTACAGCTTTTGGCCGCTGGCTCCTAAGGCCAGTGCGTCTACCAATTCCGCCACTCTCGCCCTTTAATTCTTACGACAATCTTCTATTTATAGGCAGATTACAATCTTTTTGTCAAGTGATTTTTCAAAAATCAATTTTAGGAAACACTGATTAATCAGCGTTTACTTAGGAAACGCTTCGCTTGGGTCCTGGGTCACCCCAAATTCTTCAAAACTGCTTCAACTAAGCCATCTATAGTGAATTTTTCGGCTTCGGTGACCACTTCGAAGCCCAAGGAACGGGCTGTTTTGGTGGTGATGGGGCCGATGGAGGCCACCTTGTACTTGAGCCGTTCGGCCAGCGGTATCATTTGGGCCAGCCCCTCGGCAGTGGAAGAGGAGGTGACGGTGGTCAGGTCGGGCACTCCGGGTAGGGGGTCAGACCAAACGGGATTTATGGTTTTATAGATTGGGAGATCTAAGACCTTGGCTCCGGCGGCGGCCAGGCCCTCGGGGAGCACGTCGCGGCCGTCTTGGGCTCGGGGGAGCAAGATGTTTTTACGCTCCACTCCTTCTCGTAAGAGGGCTTCAAGGAGGCTTTCGGCCACATATTGCCCCGGGGTGAGGTCGGCTCGAAGGCCGTAGGGAGCCAGAGCTTGGTCGGTGCCCGGGCCAATGACGGCTATTTTGCATGTGCTTAGAGCCCGGGCGTCTCGGCCTGATTCAAAAAGAGTTCGGCAAAATATTTCGGCGCCGTTGGGGCTGGTGAAAACTAGCCAGTCATAATTTTGTAAATTGCCCATTACCTCTTTTAAGCCAGCTTCGGCGGCCAGAGATTCAATGTCGATGGTGGGGCGTTCCCAGACTTCGGCGCCTAACTCAGTGAGGGCTTTCGTTAGCTTACTGGCTTGTTTGCGTGAACGGGTGACTAATATTTTGCGCCCGAAAAGGGGCCGTTTTTCAAACCAGTTGAGTTCGTCGCGCAAAGCGACCACATCCCCCACTACAAATAAAACCGGCGGGGTGAGTTTGGCCTCGGCCGCATCTTTGGCGATTTCCCCCAAAGTGCTGACGAGGGTGCGTTGGCGGGTGGTGGTGCCCCATTGGATTAAGGCGGCCGGAGTCTGGGCCGGGCGCCCGGCAGAAATCAGGCTTTGGGAGGTGTGGGCCAAGTTTTGGAGCCCCATGACCATGGAGACCGTATCCATCTTGGCCAGGGCCTCCCAATTGAGGCTGGAGCACTTTTTCTCGGGCCGTTCGTGGCCGGTGACCAAGGCTGCTGCCGAAGTGCAATCACGGTGGGTGAGGGGAATCCCGGCGTAGGCCGCAGCTCCCACGGTGGAACTGATGCCCGGCACCACTTCAAAGTTGAGCCCTGCCCGAGTGAGTTCCTGAGCTTCTTCGCCGCCGCGCCCAAAGATGTAAGGGTCGCCGCCTTTTAAGCGGACAACCACTCGTCCTTTTTTAGCTTCTTTAACTAAAATGCTATTAATTTCGCTTTGGGTTTTTTCGTGGCAACCACTCTTTTTACCAACATAGAGCATTTGGCAGGTCGGGGAGACCATTTTGATGATTTCAGGGGAAGCAAGGTAGTCGTAAACTAAAATTTCAGCTCGCTTCAATAATTCCGCTGCCCTCAAAGTCAGAAGTCCGGGGTCGCCGGGGCCGGCTCCCACTAAATAGACAATACCTTTCATAAGCCCAATCCCTCCATTATTTTATCGGCGCCTTTGCCCAAAAGCTCATTGCCTAAAGCTTGCCCGGAACTTTGAGCTTCGGCCAAAGTGTTCAGTTCGGTTTTTAATGAACCGCAAACCACTTGTCGGCCGTCAGGGGAAGCCGTGAGCCCGGCCATTTTTAAAAGCCCACCTTGCCACAGGGCCAAAGCCGCCACCGGCAATTGACAACCGCTACCGAAGACTTTGAGGAAAGCCCGTTCGGCGGCCAAAGCAAAAGCCGTGGCCTCGTCATTGAGGGGAGCTAAAATGTCTTTGGTGCGAGAATCGTCAGCCCTTAGTTCCAGGGCTAAAATCCCTTGGCCAACGGCGGGGAGCATTTCGTCTGCTTCTAAAAAAACAGCGCCCGGCGGAGTCAGGCCCAAACGGGCGAGACCGGCTGCCGCCAAAAGGGTGGCGTCGAATTCAGATTCCAGTTTTTTGAGGCGGGTAGCCACGTTGCCGCGAATGGGCTCGATGTTTAAATCGGGTCGGGCGGCCAAGAGCTGGGCTTGACGGCGCAGGCCTGACGTGCCGACCTTGGCCCCTTTGGGTAGTTCCGCCAAAGAACACCCTTCGCGACTTATGAGGACGTCGCGAACGTCGGCCCGCTGCGGAACTGCTCCTAAAGTCAAACCTTCCGGGAGCTCGCTGGGCAAATCTTTAGCGCTGTGGATAGCCAGGTCAACTGTGCCGCTTAAAAGCGCTTCTTCAATTTCTTTGGTAAAAAGCCCTTTGCCGCCAATTAACGAGAGCTTAGCTTGGGACAAGCGGTCACCGGTGGTGGTGATGGCCACGATTTCCGTGGTCAAACCGGGGTTGGCCTCTTCGATGGCTCGAGCTACAAGGCCGGTTTGGGCCAATGATAGGGGGCTCCCCCGGGCTCCGATTTTGAGATGGGCCATTTTAGCCTCCGCAGGTTCCGCAGTTGGAAGAAGAGCAAGAGCCACATGAAGAGCCCGCACCGGCTGAACGAGATTCCACCCGGCCATTTCCACCTTTGGAGACAAAGCTGGAGGCACTCATCAATTTTTCGCATTTATCCCCGGCGCATTTGGGGCAGACTACCACCTCGCGAGAGCTTAAAACGAGCTCTTCGAAATTGTGGTCACAAGCTTGGCAGTTAAACTCGTAAATGGGCATATTGGGTATCCTTCATTTGTTTTGGCAGATTATGAAAAAACGAAATCCCCAAGCATACTTTAAGTATGTGGGGATTTCGTTTTGTTATTTTTGGTGGAGCTGAGGGGGATCGAACCCCTGACCTCATGAATGCCATTCATGCGCTCTCCCAGCTGAGCTACAGCCCCACATTGAAAATCGTTTTCAAACCGTCAAGCCAAGAGCGTTTTCAGATACTACAAAAACAGAGGTAGATTGTCAAGCTTTTTTTTGGGGGAAATCCACGTTAATCTAAATTTGTTGTTTTCAATAAATTAGATTACTGCGAAGCTTAATGTGTGTAAGCGAAGCCAAGGGGGTGTTTCTCCAAAAGATTTCGCAATTTTAACTCCGCCTAATGAGCGAAACGAAGGCTTAAAGCCGAAGTGGAGCGAAGCCGAAGGAGTTAAAATAAGGAAGCTTTTGAAGAAACATTCCCGAAGGCGAGCGGCGAAACATTAGACGTATAGGCCCTAGTGTTCGGGAACACCAAATTAACTACTTTCTTCCTTTTTGGTTTTGGGGGCTGCTGCTTTCTTTGTTTTGGGCGCAATAGCTTCGGCCTCGGCTTCTTTCTTAACTTTTGGTGCCGCTGCTTTCCTTGTTTTGGGCGCAAGAGCTTCGGCCGCTTCCTTCTTGGCTTTTGGGGCTGCTGCCTTCGTTGTTTTGCCTGTCGTTGTTTTACTAGGTGCTTTGGTCGCCTTTTCAGCTGGCTTTGGGTTACTGGGGCAGGCGGGGTTGGCGCAGATTAATTCCGGGGCGTCGGGCTCTTTGGAATTATTGGTCACCATAAAGTTTTGGCCGCAATCGGGGCAAGGCGTTTTAACAGGCTTACCTTTTAGAATATAGCGGCATTTGGGATAGTTACTACAGGCGTAGAAGGGCCCGCGCCGAGACGATTTCTCCACAATTTGGCCGCCGCAATCTTCTTTGGGGCAGTTGACACCGCTGGGGAATGGTTTGGCGTTGCGGCATTTGGGGTAAGCCGTGCAGGAAATGAACCACGACCCTTGCCTGCTTCTCTTGACAGCCAGAGGTGCGCCGCATTTTTCGCAAATAGGATCCATCTCAGCCGGAAACTCCGGCGGAGCTTCCGGGGTGCCGTCTTCGCCCTCCTTGGCCAAAGGCTTAGCGTTGCGACATTCGGGGTAGCCCGAGCAGGCGGCAAAAAATCCGTAAGGCCCTTTTTTGACAATCATGGGCTTGCCGCATTTTTCGCACTCGCCGACTTCCTCCACCGGCGGAGGGGCCACCGGCTGGGGGATGCCTTGCTCATTGCGTTCAAAATCGCAGCTATGCTGGCAGTTTTGGCAGGCTAAATAAAAGCCGTTGCGCCCGTATTTTAAAAAGAGGGAATCTTCCTTTTGGCAAGAGGGGCAGGTGACGCCCGTTGGTTCACCATCACGCCTTAAGTTGGTCATGGTGCTTTTGGCGGTGTCTAAATCTTGGGCCAGGGGGTTGTAAAGACGGGCTAAAACGTCCAGATGCTCTGTGCGGCCCTCTTCAATTTCGTCTAAATTTTCTTCTAACCCGGCGGTGAAATCAACGTCCATGAGGTCGGGGAAGCTTTTGACTAAGAGGTCAACCACCGCAAAACCCATTTCCGTGGGCTTCAGGGCGCCTTTGCCGGAATCGACATATTCCTTATCTTTGAGAGTTGAAATAATGGCGGCGTAAGTGGAGGGCCGCCCGATGCCTTTTTGTTCCAGCTCCTTTACTAAAGTGGCTTCCGTAAAGCGGGGTGGTGCTTGGGTGAAATGTTGTTTGGGCACCAGTTTTTCAGGGGTGATGATTTGTCCTTTAGTCAGGGGAGGTAATATTTCCTTCGCCTCTTCTTGGGCCAATTCATAGAGACGCAAGAAACCTTTAAACTTTACGATGGAGCCTGTGGCACGGAAACTGTAGATGTCGTAATCTAAATCGGCTGTCGTTTGGTCTAAAACGGCCGGAGTCATTTGGCTGGCCACAAAACGACGCCAAATGAGATCGTAGAGCTTCCAGTGTTCCGGCGCCAATTGGCCCTTGAGGGCCTCGGGGGTGCGGGTCACAGAAGTGGGGCGAATGGCTTCGTGGGCATCTTGGGCGCCTTTTTTGTTTTTATAGGCGTTGGGTTTGGCCGGGGCGTATTCCGGGCCGTAGTTGGCTTTGATGTGCTCGCCCGTTTCGGCTGCCGCTTGAGCATTGACCCTGACGGAGTCTGTTCTCATATAAGTGATGAGACCAACTTGCCCTTCGCCTAAAACTTCCAAGCCCTCATAGAGGTCTTGGGCTACGCGCATGGTGCGTTTGGAGCTCATCTTCAAGCGATTAAAGGCCGCTTGCTGTAAAGTGCTGGTGGTAAAGGGTGGAAGAGGGTAGCGTCGCCGCTCTTTGGTGGCGACTTCGGCGACCGTTAGGTTTTGCCCCTTTAAGGCCGCAAGCACGGCGTTTGTGTCCGCTTCGTTTTTCAGGGCGGCTTTTTTGCCTTGAATTTTGTTTAAAGCCGCTGCAAATGGGTGATTATCACTGATTAGCTCGGCAGTTAAAGTCCAATACTCTTCCGGGATAAAGGCAAAAATGGCTCGCTCCCTTTCCACAATGAGTCGCAAAGCCACCGATTGCACCCGCCCGGCAGATAAGCCTCGCTTAAGTTTATCCCACAACAATGGCGAGATGAGATAGCCCATGAGGCGGTCTAATATGCGCCTTGTCTGTTGCGATTCAAAACGGGGCTTGGAAATGGGCACCGGGTGGTCGATGGCCTCGCGAATAGCTTTGGGGGTCAGCTCGTGGAGAAGCACCCTTTGGTAATTGTGTTTTTCGCCCAAGGCCTGGGCAATGTGCCAAGCAATGGCCTCACCTTCGCGGTCGGGGTCGGGGCCAAGGTAAATAGCTTCTTTACCGCGGGCTGCCTTTTGTAAATCTTTGATGATTTTTTCTTTGCCGTCAATAACCACGTAATCAGGGGTAAAGCCGTTAATGACATCAACTCCCAATTTGCTTTTGGGCAAATCAATAATGTGACCAACGCTGGCTTTGACCTCAAAATCGGGCCCTAGATATTTACCAATGGTTTTGGCTTTCGCCGGAGATTCCACAATTAAAAGCGATTTACTCATATGGGGGAAAACCTCATCGTTTTCAAGGGGTTTACGCATTTTGGCGCTGGGGGGCTTTGTTTACTAAGTTTAAGCTAGTTGGTATTGCCCGGAAGGGAGACGGTCTATTTGCCCCTCCATTTCCAGCTGTAGTAATAAAACGGCGATGTCTTTGGCTTCCAAAGACAATTGGCGGCTCAAGGTATCGGCATCTTGCGCTTCTTTTTTGAGCAAGGCCAAAAGTCGCCCGGTCGTGGAGTTTTCTTCAGGTTGAATTGATTGGCTCTCCGGTGGCGTTGTTTCAGGTGGATTCGGCTGGGCTTCAGGTGGTGCCGGCTCTAGCTGAGCTGAATTCTTCTCAGGTGACACCGCGTCAAGATTGGCCGAGGATAACTTCTTTGTTTTCTTTAAACTTTTAGCCGGGTTTGATTTTGGTTGCTTACTGACTTCTCTTGGTTTCGAAAGCTCTTGGTTTTGCTCAAGGTGGGGCGCTTCCAAAAGAGGCGTCTCAAAGCTCGGCTTGGCCAGCGGCAGTAATCCTTCCAAAAGACGGGGCTTGATTTCAGCTAAAACTTCATTCAAATTTTCCACCAAGGCGGCCCCGTTTTTGATGAGCTTGTTATTGCCTTCAAAGTTTTTATAACCCGGTGGGCCGGGGAAGGCCATGACTTCCCGGTTCATATCTAAAGCCAGGCGAGCAGTGATGAGAGCGCCGCTCCGCAAGGATGCCTCCACCACTACCACTGCCAAGCTGAGACCGGCGATAATGCGGTTGCGGCGGGGAAAGTTTCCGGGAACCGGCGGAACTTCCGGAGGAAATTCGGAGATCAAGGCCCCTTTGTCGGCTAGTTCCGGGTAGAGTTGGGCGTTCTCTTTGGGGTAGACATGGTCTAAACCGCAACCTAAAACAGCAAGAGTGCGTCCGCCGGCGGCCAAAGTTCCTTCGTGGGCCGCTTTGTCAATGCCTTTGGCCATGCCGCTGACAATGGTGAGCCCGGCGGCGGCCCCGGCATGGGCCAGATTCCAAGACATTTTCAAGCCCGCCACCGTGGCCTTGCGGGAGCCAACTAAGCCGATGGCATATTGATCGCCCGGTAAAATAGAGCCCCTAACCCACAAAACAGGGGGAGGCTCCGGCACTTCCAATAGGCGCAAAGGGTAATTATTATCACCCCAAATTAAAATTTTCAAGCCCTTTTCTTTTGCTTTGTCAAGTTGGTTTTGGGCGTCTTCCAGCGAGGTGGCCGAAAGTGAGGGGGCGGAAGTGAGGTTGAAATCACTTTGGCAGCCGCTAAAGGCATTGATGGCCGTGCCTGTGAATCTTATCGTTCGATGGAAGGCTGCGGAGTTACAATTCAGCCCAAGGTATAGGGCTAAGCGCGCAAGGCGTTCGCTTGCGTCAATAGCGGAAGCATCGTTGGTTTTGTTATCAATGGTGCCGTTGCCGCTGATATGCTTTTGGTCGCTTAAATCACTACCCACGAGCTTATCCCTGTTTGAGAGGTTGAAAAGTCTATTGGCATGCTATTTTTATAACTATTTTTTGGGTTTCTCGTCAAGCTTTAATTTTTAAGGAAACGCTGATTAATTGTTTTTTTATCTCTCTGACTTTGTTGGGTGGCTTGGTGGGAAATTTATGTTTGTCATATGTTGTAAAGCTTTTGCCAAAATTAGTTTTTGGAGCAGAGAAAAAATTATATAATCAATATGTCTTTAGTTATATAATAACAAATATTTTAATTTGGTGAAAGAGCTTATGAAGAATTTCAAGCTGATTTTAGAATATGACGGTCGGGCCTTTAATGGCTGGCAACGGCAAGCCCAAGGAGGCGGCTCCACTGTGCAGGGTGTTTTAGAAGAGGCCTTAAGTCGACTTTGTAATCACCCCGTCACTCTCCACGGCAGCGGGCGGACTGACGCAGGTGTCCACGCTCGGGCTCAAGTGGCTTCGTTTCAAACCGATAGCGGACGCACTGCCGCTCAAATTATCAAAGGGACGAACACTTTATTGCCTCCGTCGGTGGCCATTTTAGCGGCCGAAGAAATGCCGCCCCAGTTTCACGCCCGCTTTAATGCCTGTGGTAAAAGGTATGAATATGAATACTTGCTGAGCCCCACGCGGCGCCCTCTTTTTGACGGGCGGGCTTGGTGGGTGGGGTCGGCCTTGGATTGGGCCGCGGCCAAAGAAGCCCTGCCTCATCTTTTAGGGGAAAAAGATTTCGCCGCCTTTCAATCGGCAGGGAGCGATGTTCAGAACACTGTGCGGTGTATATCTCAGGCGGAATTGAGTTTAGTATCGACTGATTTGATGCGTCTTAGCCTTACGGGTTCCGGGTTTTTGCGCCACATGGTGCGGGCGATTGCCGGGGTTTTAGCTGAAATTGGTCGTGGTCGTTTGTGTGCTGTTGATATGGCGAAAATCATTGAGGCGAAAGATCGTTCGCAAGCTTTGACTGCTCCGGCGGGGGGCTTGTATTTGGCGGAGGTGTTTTATAGTAAAATGGAACCGCTTTAATTCTTGGGTGAACCACGTTAATTTAATTTATTATTTTTTCGGCTCCTACGGAGCAACTTTTCTGTAATTGAGCCTTTAAGCCCTACAACTCGCTTCGCTCAAACAGTAGGGCTTATGGCTTCAATTCCTGAAAAGTTCTCCTTGGGTCGCCGCATTACTCACGATGTTCTATCAAATTAGATTGACGTGCTTGGGTGAACAAGTTTGTTTATTTCAAAAAAACCCAATTGGAAAAATGTTCCAAATGGGTTTTTTTAATAATGGTGGGCGATGAGGGATTTGAACCCCCGACTCCCAGCTTGTAAGGCTGATA
>CAYJAF010000040.1:0-24014 GCA_964368195.1 uncultured Thermodesulfobacteriota bacterium | reverse complement strand
CGTAAAAAGTCGGAGCCGACTCCTTGAGCCAACGCCGAAAATGTTATTTTAATGGAAGTTCGGAGGCAATCTCTTAAAATATTTATCCCAGATAAATTTTTAAATTAATCGCCGCTGAAAATAGTTAATGAAGCTGTAAAAAATAAAGTGAAAAATATGTAAGGCAATGACGGAAAAGTTGCGCCAACGGAGCTGAGAATATTATATTAGATTGAAGTGCCCTTATTAACAACCAGATTCGTTCTCTTTCAATAATGTGATATTATTTTTATTCTGGCCAAAAGAGTTGTTGGAATAAATCGAGGGCGTAGCGGTCGGTCATGCCGGCAATGAAATCGCAAACCACTTGCTCCGGGGTTTCGGTTTCGCCTGCGGCGGGAGGATAAAACTCAGGCAGTTGATCGTAGTTTTTTAAAAAATATTTATAAAAACTTTCAACAATTTTATCGGCTTTCCAAAGGTGGGAAACAAGCTGAGGGTGCTGGTAGACTTCTCGGTGCAAAAAGGTGCGCAATTCCCCAATGGATTCTTCCATGGCCGGGGAAAATTTCAGCTGTAATTCACTGCCTGAGCCTTGGGAATTGGCCAATAAATCACCCACCATCACCCCAATACGCGTTGAACTGCGCGGCCCGAAAACGGCGGCCAGGCGTTTGGGAATGCCTTGGGGAGCCAAAATCCCGGCCCGGATTGCATCGTCTAAATCGTGGGCTAAATAGGCAATTATATCGGAAACACGAACTAAAAAGCCCTCGCTGGTGGCCGGAGCTGACGGCCCCTCAATGAAAATCGGCCCCCGACCTTTGGAGTGCTTGACAATACCATCGCGCACGGCCGTCGTTAAATTGAGCCCTTTGCCGTCTTTTTCCAAGCGATCAACCACTCTTATGCTTTGAGCCTGATGGGTAAAGCCACTTGGGCGCAACCTGTTTAACACACGCTCACCGGAATGACCAAAGGGAGTGTGCCCCAAATCATGGGCTAAAGCAATGGCTTCCGTTAAGTCTTCGTTCAGATTAAGGGCATGGGCCAAAGAGCGGGCCACTTGGCTGACCTCAAGGGTGTGCGTCAGCCGAGTGCGGTAATGGTCTCCGTTGGGGTTCATAAAGACTTGGGTTTTGTAAGCCAAGCGCCGAAAGGCTTTGGAGTGAATGATGCGGTCGCGATCGCGCTGGAAGTTGGTGCGGAAAGGACAAGAAGGCTCTTCTTTAGAACGGACGGCGTCTTTACTTTTAGCCGCATAAGGGGCTAAAATGGCAAACTCTCGCTCTTCGGCCAGCTCTCTTGGACACAGGGCTTCCCCACCAAAGGCAGTTATTTGGCTTTGCTGTTTTAACCCGTTATTTTCGCCAAAAGATTCCACAATTGCGAACTCCCACCGCTATTTGCATTTAATTTAACAACTCGCTGATTTTTGCTTTCAACTCGGCCAAATCAAAGCTTTTAATAACATAGTGATCAGCTGCTATTGATTTGATGTCATCTTTAAAAGTGTCGTAGGCAGAGCATAAAATTACCGGCAAATCATAATAGGCATTTCTAATATCCTGTAATAAATCCAACCCGTTATAATCTACCATTCTAATATCTAAAATAACCAAAGAAGGTTTTTCCGTCTCAATGCGTTCTAAAAGCTTAAAGCCGTCTTCAGCAGTGACAACCTCATAGCCATCTTCGGCCAGCTCTTCGGAATAAAGCAAGCGGATATGGGCCTCATCATCAACGACCAAAATTTTCTTTGCCATCTTCGCACTCTCCTAAGTGATATTTTCGTAACTTTTGAAACAATTAACCAGCGGTTCCTCGAAGGTTTTTTCAAACCAATTGAAGTAAATTATATTGTCTAAACAAACCGCCGCAATATAAGCTTAGCCGGAAGTAACTAACAAATCATATATTTCAAAATATATTATAACAAATAATCGCCCCAACAGCAAGAAACGAATATCACGTCCCACGTCAATCTAATTTAAGAATTTTTGCCGCTCGCCTCTGGGGGTGCTTCTCCAAAAGCTTTCTTAAACTCCTTCGGCTTCGCTCCACTTCGGCTAACGCCTTCGTTTCGCTCATAAGGCGGAGTTTAAGAAATCTTTTGGAGAAGCACCCCCTTCGGCTCACTCTCGTGGTAAGTCTCTAATACAACACACTAAATGTTGCTTGACTTTGAACCGCAAGGGCGACCCAAGGAGAACTGTGCAGGAATTGAACAATAGTAGCCCTACTGTTTGAGCGCTAGCGAGCCCGCGGGCTACTATTGTCAATTACGGAACAGTTGCGCCAACGGAGCCCGAGATATTACAAATTAGATCGACGTGTATCACGTCCCCACGGCAAGAGCGTCTTATTTTCCCAATCACCTTTCGAGTTCGCTATAAATACAGCCGCAGTAGTTTTGACGGTAAAGCTCCAGCTCTCGGCTGAGTTCTGCTCCCCGGTGCCAACCAATGCGCCAATCTTCATAATAAAACTCCACGCCAAAATTCGCCGAAGCGGCCCGGGCCTCTTCAATAATCAACTCGTGCTTTTGGCGGCGACTATAGAGCAAAGTGGTCGACCAAAAAGGAATACGCAAGCGTTTAGCTTCTTGAGCGGCGGCTTTAAAACGTAAAGCATAGCAAAGCCGACAACGTTCAGGAGCAGTGGAAGCACTTGCTATTTCGGCTAAAAAATCAGGGGCATTGTAGGGAGGTGAGAAATCCACCTCTAAATTAGAGCGCAAGGCCAAATAGGCCACGCCGTCACGGCGGCGGCGAAACTCTGCTTTGGGGTGAATGTTGGGGTTGTAATACCAAAGTTTAGGGCGAAGGGCGGGAAAATCGGCCCGCAAACGCTCTAAAGGGTAGCTAGCGCAAGGGGCGCAACAGATGTGTAAAAGTAAATTTTCCATTTCCCTATTTTCCCAAGCAAAAACGACTAAATATCTCCCGCAGTAAATCTTCAGGGCTAGTCTCTCCTCGAATGCGCCCGAGAGAATCGAGAGCACTTCTCAATTCGTAAGCACAAATATCAGGGGGGAGCCCCTCGTCAATGGCCTCGATGGTGGCCTGCAGGTAGCCTTGAGCCAAGCGCAAAGATTCCTGATGGCGCAAGTTAGGCACCACCGACGGTGGACGCAGATCTGCTTGACCCGTGGCTTTCTGCAAAATAGCTGCCTTAAGCTGAAGAAGACCTTCGCCGCTTTTAGCAGACACAGCCAGCTCAGCCTCTAAAGGAGGCGGAGCTAAATCTATTTTATTCCAAACAATTAAGGTTTTCTCCGGCGGAAAGTTGAAATTGGAGGTAATATTAGGCTGGGTAGCGTCTTTGAGGCCTAAAACCAAATCAGCCTCCGCAACTTGGTGACGACTGCGCTCTTGGCCGCGAGCGTCCAATTCATCCACCGGGGCCTCACTGAGCCCGGCAGTGTCGATGAGCTCAATTCGCAAGCCCTCCCACATGGCCTCGGCCACAATGTAATCCCGTGTTGTGCCGGGTTGAGAACTGACCAAAGCACGCTCGCTTTCCGTCAGCGCATTTAAAAGGCTCGATTTCCCCACGTTAGGAGCCCCGGCCAGAGCCAGGCGCAAACCATCTTTATAAATTCGACCACTCAAGCCATCATCTAAAAGCTTGGTCAAAAGGGGCAAGGCGGCTTTGAGCTCACAACTTAGCTCATTTAAATCAATGGGTTCCAAGTCCTCACTAAAATCAATGGCCCCTTCCAAATTCACTAAAGCATCAAGGAAAATACGATGGATTTCTTCAACTTTAGCGGCCAAACTCCCCTGGAGCTGCTTAGCTGCCAAAAACACCTCAGCTTGACTGCGGGCGGCAATGAGATCGGCCACGGCCTCGGCTTGGGTTAAATCAAGTCGTCCGTTTTGAAAGGCTCTTTGGGTGAATTCCCCGGGCGCGGCCAACTTGGCCCCGGCATTTAAAGCCGCTGTCAAAGTCAAAGCCGCCACCGCCGGGCCACCATGGCCGTGAATTTCGACTATTTCCTCCCCGGTAAAAGAATTGGGAGCCGGAAAATAAACAGCCAGAGCCTCATCTATTAAATCAATTGAAGGAGAATTTTTCTGTTCGGAAGGTAAATCTTGACCGGAGGAAAATTTCCGCACCTCTCCTAAACGGAAGTAACGAGCTCGCCACTCACCTTTAGTGCTAGGAGTGAAAATACGCTTCAAAATACTAAGAGCTTCCGGCCCGGAGAGACGAATTACAGCCAAAGCTCCGCTTCCGGGGGCTGTGGAAATGGCGGCAATGGTGCTAGACATTGGATATTGCTTCTTGGGAAGAGGCTTTGGAAGCAGGAATGTCTTTAAAGGAGGCTTCTTTAGCGTCGGGCGATTCCAATAAAATAGTCACGGGCCCATCGTTGTGGAGGCGCACGTCCATATGGGCTCCGAAAGAACCACTGGCCACTGAAAGGTTTTGCTCACGCAACTTCGACTGGAAATATTCGTAGAGCTCATTGGCTAACCCCGGAGGAGCAGCTAAGCCAAAATCAGGGCGTCGCCCGCGACGGCAATCGGCATATAAGGTAAACTGGCTGACAACCAATATTTGACCGCAGACATCTTTGACCGACAAATTGAGCTTGCCGCTATCATCAGCAAAAATGCGTAAATGTGCTATTTTATCGGCTAACCAATCGGCATTTTGGGTGCTGTCACCATGGGTAACACCAAGGAAAATTAAAATACCTCGTTCAATGGCGGCAATTTCTTCACCGTCCACCCTCACGGAAGCCTGGTTTACTCTCTGAATTAAAGCTCGCATTTTGCCAAATAACCTCTGGTTTTGCTTTGCAAACTTTATTTTTAGAAGCAGAAAACAACTCTTGCTCTTCCAAATTAGGCCCATGCAAAACAGGCCCAACAAAAGAAGATGACAAGGTGAAAGCTTTTCCAACACTTTGAGGCTCGCCTTGAGAGGCAACCGGTTCAAACGAAGAAAATTTATCTCCTCGCCGGACATAGGTGGCCAAAGGC
Organism: uncultured Thermodesulfobacteriota bacterium; assembly: GCA_964368195.1. Classification (GTDB taxonomy): domain Bacteria; phylum Desulfobacterota; class Desulfarculia; order Adiutricales; family Adiutricaceae; genus Adiutrix. The sequence continues at coordinate 19,041 of CAYJAF010000040.1, read as the reverse complement.
TTATAAAGAGTCAACACCGCCATAATTTCTTTGCGGTCAGCTTCTTTAAAGCCAATGGCCAAGCCACAATTGGGATTCACTTCTTTGGGAACAGGTAGCAACTCAAACGGGAGTTCCGCCTCTTCCAACAAATCTTCCACATTTAAAACTTCAGTATTAGAAGCAAAAACTAAAATTATCAGATCCGACGGCAGACAAGACCAATGGTCTAAACTCTCAAGAGCCGAAGGAGCTGTTAAAGGCATACTGTCCATTTATCACCTTGCCTTAAGGAAAGGAGCTCTTCATGGGCAAAAGCCTTCCCTTTAGATTTTGACAAAAAGAAGCTGGCTTGTCAAGAGGCCAATTGCAGGGCCGGCTTGGCGCCGAATTTCCTTGTTTGCCCAAAATCAACTTGAGTTTGCTCTGCCAAGTCTTTTAATGTTTCCCGCAGCTTATTCTCTTCTTTTTTTAAGCGACGATGTTCATAGACAATGGAAGCAAACATGGCGGCTAAACAGACTCCGGAATAGATATAGGGCATAAGGCACCTCCTTGGAATTTAAATGTCGTAACCAATTGGAGTAAATTTTTTGGCGGTTGCGACCTGCCCTGTTAATAAGCAATTTTGGGGCCAAAAAAAAGAGGCGATTATTTCCGGAAAAAAGCTTGAAAATGAAAGCTAAAGCCAGTATCCTTATGATATAGAAGAGTTTTAATTAAAGTGCTAAATTTGCCTAGTGCCTGGGGCACCAAAGGCAATTTCAACAGGAAACATAAGTAAACGCTGATTAATTAGCACTTACTTACAAAGTAGGCAATTGTGCCGAAGCAAATTGCTTACTTGCCCCAAGCCGAACTGAGAGGGAAACCCATGGTTTTCCGTTTTAAATACTACTGTATTGACCAGAATTAACCTTGAGAGAAAGATTATGCCACAGTTATCAAATCGCCTTGGTCTCATTCCCCCCTCCCCCACTTTGGCTTTAGATGCCAAAGCTAAAGCTCTTAAAGCTAATGGGCAAGACGTCATTAGTTTCGGCGTGGGGGAGCCCGATTTTGAAACTCCAAGTCACATTTGCCAAGCAGCCATCAAAGCTATAGAAAACGGATTCACCCGCTACACTCCAGCAGATGGGATTTTAGAACTGAAAGAGGCTATTTGCCAAAAGTTTCACCGTGATAACGGCTTTAACTTCACTCCTTCCCAAATTGTAGTCTCAAACGGAGGCAAGCACAGCCTTTTTAATGTCTTTTTAGCCCTTTTTCAGCCGGGAGACGAAGTTATAATCCCCACTCCTGCGTGGGTTAGCTATCCTCCCATGGTGACCTTAACCGGTGCGACCCCCGTTTTAGTCAAAACCACGGCCGAAGGTAGCTACCGCTTGACGGCGGCTGATTTGGAAAAAGCCATCACTCCGAACACCAAAGGCATCATCATCAACTCCCCTTCCAATCCCACGGGCATGGGTTATTCGGCCGAAGATTTGAAATCACTGGTGCCCCTTATTGCCAAGCATAAACTTTGGGTGGTGAGCGACGATATTTACGAGAAAATGGTCTTTGATAATTTTCAATTCAATAACATTTTATCAGTCGCCCCGGAGCTCAAAGACCAAGTGATTATCACCCACGGTCTTTCCAAAACTTACGCCATGACCGGCTGGCGTATTGGCTTTATGGCTGCACCTGAAAAGGTGGCGAAGGGCATTACTAATTTGCAGAGCCAAACGACCTCAAACCCTTGCTCTGTTTCGCAAAAAGCCGGTGTTGCCGCTTTAAATGGGCCGCAAGATGCCATTGACGCCATGGTCAAACACTTTGACCGGCGGAGAAAATTGATGCTATTTTTGCTAAATTCCATCCCTGATTTGAAAACCTTAGTGCCCCAGGGAGCTTTTTACGTCTTCAGCGACTTCTCAGCTTATTTTACAAGAAAATACAAAGGGGAAGTTATTGGCAACAGCGACAACTTAGCGGACTACCTCCTTTCCAAAGCTGGGGTGGCCTTAGTTCCCGGAACAGGCTTTGGCGACGAGTCGGCCTTGCGCCTCAGCTATGCGGTGAACGACGCCGACATTGAACGCGGTCTAGTGAAAATCAAAAAAGCACTGGCCGAATTAAATTAGAAATCCCTCCACAAACTGAAAACCCCTCTGCTTAACCTAAAGTTAGACAGAGGGTTTTTTTTGTTGAGATTCATTTGGTAGCAGGGCTTCACCGGGGACGACTTTCATAAGTTGACTTCATTTTAGCTCCTAAAGTTCGCTATCGCTCACAGGCGGAGCTAAAATTGAAGCGCAACTTATGAAAGTGTCCCCGGCTTCGCCCTTAACCATAAAACTAATTGAACTAAAAAGAAAGCAAATGGCGCAATCTATAGCTATGTGACAATCTTTAAGATATTTTGGGAAAAAATATTTTCAAATAAGAGTTCTCTCTCGAAGCACCATTCAAACAACATTTACGGCGAGGGCTAAAGGGGTCGGCTCCGACTTTTTACGAAGTAAAAAGGAAGTGAGCCGACCCCTTTAGCCCTCGCCCGTTAAAGTTTTTTGAAAGGGGGTTTGGGGGAAAAATTTTTTGCAAAAAAGTTTTCCCCCAAAAAAAATTAATATTGCAACAAAGCTTTAGTTGCCTCTAGGGCTACGTCAAAAACGGGGGCCGGAAGGACTCCGAGGATTACGACGACCAGGGCCAGGATAGTTGCTCCGGCGGAGCTGAAGAAGCTGGTATCCGGGGCGGCGCCGCGAAGGGGATCGTCTTCTCCTTCGGTGTAGGCGTGGCGCACCAAAGAGAGGTAGTAGAAAATGGCAATGGCACTGTTGACGCAGAGGACGATGACGAGCCAGTTATAGCCGTAGCCCCATGCGGCGGTGATGAGCCACAATTTACCGATGAAACCGATGGTGGGAGGGAGGCCAACTAAAGAGAAGGCTGCCGCCGCCAAAGAAAGAGCCAACCACGGTGAACGCTTGGAGAGGCCGTTGAGATCGCGATAAGTCAGGTTGCGACCGTCAGGAGCCGTGCGACTAATCACCCAGAAGCAAAGAAGATTCATGGCGAGGTAGGCAACGGCGTAAAAGGAGGCTGCGGCCAAACCTTGGGGAGTGCCGGGGATTAGACCGACTAAAATATAACCGGCGTGGGCCACGGCGGAAAAACCGAGCATACGCTTGAGGTCTTTTTGGGCCAAGGCGCAGAGATTACCGAAAGTCATGGAAATGGCCGCTAAAACGGCAAGCATATCGGTTAAATCTCCTCCGGGAGTAAGCAAAGTCCCCAGGCGGACTAAGACCACGATGGCCCCGAGTTTAGGAAGGGTGGCCACGTAAGCTGCTGTTTCGTTGGAGGCACCTTGATAGACATCGGGGCACCAGAAATGGAACGGAAAGAGCGCTAATTTGAAGAACATGCTGGCTAAAAAGAGGCTAAGACCCATGACGGCCATGGGGTTTCCGGCCCAAGACCAATCTTTATTGACGAGTTCGACAATATAGGTGGTGTGTTGGCTGGCGATAATCCAAGATAAGCCGTAAAGAGCCAGAGCCGTTACTGCCGCTCCAAAGAGAATATATTTAATACCGGCTTCAGCCGCTTCTTTGGTTTTGGCGCGCAAAGGCACGAGAATATAAAGGCTATAGGAGGCCAGCTCCATGGCGAGATAAATGGCCACGAGTTCATTGGCCGAAGCCATGATGGTGAGGCCCCATGAGGAGAATGACAAAAAGAGGAAGTAATCTGTCCGTTGGCCTTCTTCCAAAGTGGATTGGCGGCGCGCATTTAAAACGGCGATGAAAAAGCCAATGGCTACCAAGAGTTTAAAGAACTGCGACAGGGCATCTACTTCATAAGAACCCCAGAACATGGTGCCGCGAGCATTTAAGCCAATGGCCGATAAAGCCACTATGGCCAGGGCCAAAAAGGGCAAAAAGTTCAAAGTCGCTTGGCTACATTTACAATCTTTGCTACAGTTTTTACCTCCACCAAAGATAATGGAGGCAAAGAGAAAGAGGGCCAAGAGAAAGAAGCCGAGCTCCGGTAAAATAAGGGCGAATTGAAAGTTTAAGTCCATGTTATTCATGATCTGGACTCCTCTAAATTAGACTGCTCTAAGTTGGGCTCTTGAATTGTCGTGCCTTGTTCTATTACTATTTGTTCAGTTTTCACAGGCGTTGAGCTTTCCGGGCGCAAATCTTTCCGGGCTTCATACTCTGCCACGGCATATTGAATGCTTGGGTTAATGGTGTTAATAACGCCCATGGGGGCCAGGCCCAAGTAGATGGCTAAAACAGCCGGCAAAACAAGGTAAGACCATTCCCGCTTGTTGAGGTCGGCCCAAGCCTTGTCTTTGGCGGAGCTGGGTTTACCCCAGGCCATTTTCAAAGAAACCCTGAGCATATAGGCGGCGGCCAACATGGCCCCGGGGATGGTGAGGAAGCCGATCCAGGGGGCTTCGATACCAAAGAAAGTGGTGGGCACGGCCAGAGCCGCAACAATAACTAAGAATTCACCCACAAAACCGTTGGTGCCGGGGAAGCCGAAAGAGGCCAGGGCAAAGAGTCCCCAGAAGAACATGAAGGCAGGCAAGTATTTACCCAAACCAAGGTTGTGATCGATCTGGCGACTGTGGCTCCGTTCATAGATGGCGCCGATGAGCATAAAGAGGGCACCGGTGATAATGCCGTGGTTTAGCATTTGCACAATGGCCCCTTCATAGCCGCGCTCGCTGAAAAGGAAAATACCCAAAGTCACGAAACCCATGTGAGCAACCGAGGAATAGGCCACCAGCTTTTTGATGTCTTGCTGGCCCAAAGCGATGGCCCCACCATAGATGATGGCCGCCAGAGAGAGGCCAATCATGAGCGGTGCGAAATATTCGCTGGCCGCCGGGCAAATGGGAATGGAGAAACGGATAAAACCGTAAGTTCCCATCTTTAAAAGGACGGCCGCCAAGATGACGCTACCGGCCGACGGCGCTTGAACGTGGGCTGCTGGCAACCAGGTGTGGAAGGGGAACATGGGCACTTTGATGGCAAAGGCGATGCCCATGGCCAAGAAGATCCAGTATTGGAAGCGGAATGAGAACACCGTGTTTGAGAGTTCGGGAATGGAAAAGGTTCCGCCCACGACACGCAAGGCCACGATGGCCACCAATAGCAGGGTACTTCCTGCCAAGGTATAGATGAAGAACTTGACCGAGGCGTATCGTCTATCGTCTGAGCCCCAAATGGCTATCATCAAATACATAGGGATAAGCAAGGCTTCCCAAAACACGTAAAAGAGAACTAAATCGAGAGCACTGAAGACGCCCACGCAAGCGGTGGTCATCATGAGCATACAGACGTGGAACTCTTTAATACGCCTGCTTATGTATGTCCAAGAACACAGAACGCAAACAGGCAAAGTGAAAAGGGAGAGCCAAATCATCATGATGCTGATGCCGTCAACGCCCAAATGATAGTTGAGGCCCCAGGCTTCCACCCAAGGGTGAAGCTCGGTGAATTGATATTCAGCTATTTTCTTAAAGGCCAAAAGGGGCCAAGCCAAGGCGATTTCCACCAAGGAAGCTACCAAGGTGAGGATTTTCACTTTTTCGTCATCTTTGACGAAGTAAAGGAAGAGCGCCGCCACCAAAGGCCAGAAGATTAGGACAGTTAGAACCGGATAAGTTTGCACAGGCATATTCCCTTTGTTTTAGCAATACCAGACCAAAGCGAGCACAATCGCGATTAAAACGACCGTCATGCCCAAATACTGTTGAAGGCGACCACTTTGGGAGAGAGCTCCCAGGCGGCCCACACCGCGGACGCCGTAAGCTGAGTTATCGAGAATACCGTCAATAATGCGGCGATCGAAAAACACAGTGCAGCAGGCGAATATTTTCAGGAAGCGGACACCTATTGATTGATAGACGTTCGTCCAAACTTGATCGATGAAAGCGGCTGGCTTACAGATGAAAGCCAAGACTCCTCGCCCAATGAGACGATAAAACCAATCGAAATCAAGGTTCAGAGCTTCATGGGGCGTGATAACCCGACGCATGAAATAGAAGGCCAAACCGGCAAAACCAAGGAGCATACAAGTTTGGAGAACGCTCCAAGCTGTCCAGGGTTGATATAGGTTGTGGTTAGCTTCGGTCATGGCGTAGGGTAAATATTTATAGAGCATTTCGGGGAAGACGCCTTGGGCTATGCAGAGCACGGCCAAAATGCCCATCCCGAGATACATATTCCACGGAAGCGGCTTAATTTCTCTAGTCATATCAACTTGTTTACCGCCCCAGAAAGCAAAGTAAGGCAGTTTCAAACCAACGGAGAGGAAGGTGCCCACAGCGGCAATTTCCAAGGCCAAGGCAACGCCGTAAAAGTGGGCTTCAGCCGCCCCGGCAATGGTCATAGTTTTGGATATGAAGCCGTTAAAGAGCGGCATACCGGAAATGGAGAGGGCCGCTACCATATAGAGCACCATCAAAACCGGCATGCGGGCGGCCAAACCACCGAGCTGGTCGAGTTTGGCGGTGCCCACGGCGTAGAGAAGCGCACCGGTGGACATAAAAAGGAGACCTTTATAGAGAATGTGGGCGTAGGCGTGAGCTGCGGCGCCGTTGAGGGTCATGTAGGTTCCCACGCCGATACCGGCCACCATGTAGCCCACCTGAGAGACAATGTGATAAGACAGAATGCGGCGAGCGTTATTTTCCATGGACGCATAAAGGACGCCGTAGACAGCCATAACGGCCCCGGCCACGGCCAAAATCTCCCAGCCGGAAAAACCGCGCATGAGAACGTAAACGGCAGTTTTAGTGGTGTAGGCGCACATGAAAACCGAGCCGGTGACGGTGCCCCGGGGGTAGGCGTCGGGGAGCCAGGCGTGCAAAGGAACAACTGCTGCGTTAACACAAAAGCCCAGCAAAATCAACCAATCACCCGTGGTGGCTCCGGCGGAGTCAATGGGGGTGAAATCAAAGGTGCCGGTGTATTGATAACGCATGACAAGTCCGCCGAGGAGGAAGAGCCCGCCTAAAACGTGATAGAGAAAATAGCGGAAAGCGGCGTTAACTTGCTCTTTGGTGCGCCCAAGCATTACCAAGAAAGTTGAGCCAATGGCCATGATTTCCCAGAAAATGAAGAGAGTCAAGAAATCACCGGCCAAAACGCAACCGAGTCCACCTGCCACATAAAAGAGGGCCGCCACGTGTTGCCAGCGGTCAGTTAGGTGGAAGGCGAAAATAATACCGGCCAAGCCCATGACGGCAAAGACTTGCACGAAAATTGTGCTCATGGAATCCACCCGGCCAAAGGTGAGGGTTTGGCCGAGATAGGTCACGTTGGCAAAGTTCCCGGGGGTGTTGGTGAAGGCGGCATAAATGGCAATGAGCGGAGCTATTACCATTAATATACGAGCCAGAGAATCCCCCCCATTATTGCGCGGCAAAAAGGGCAAAATGAGAGCTACCACCACAAAAGCTATTGAGGGGTGGATGAAATCAAATGTCGCCATAATAGTCCTCCGACCGCGCGATGATGGGTTGAACCACCTTTTTGACGAAGAAAATCATAAGCACCCCAACCACAAAGCCAAACACCGGCCAGAAACCCCAATAGGCATCTAAACCAAAGTGGGGGTGATGATTGGGGACGAAAATATTCAACACCGCCAAAAGAGCCAAAACAGCAAAGAAAACTTTGGCCCAGAGGCATTTGTTTTGGGCATTTTTGGCCAGACACTGCCCCAAGGGGGAAAGGCTTTGCAATTCGGCTTCAGTGAGGGGCTTTTGCGGTTCTTGAAAATGGTCGCTCATACTATTACCTTATGAAAACCTGAATAAAGTTTTGGAAAATTTGGGGATACAAGCCCAAAAGCACAGAACCTATGCTGGTGAAAACCAAGGGAATCACCATTTTTAAGGGAGCTTCTTTATATTGGCTCAAGTCGGTGCCCGGCTCCGGCTTCAAAAAGAAGGCGCGGTAAAAGATGGGCACAAAGTAACCGGCATTGAGAATGGTGGATGTCAGGAGCGCCACGAGCAAAATAACTTGCCCGGCGTCCATGGCTCCACCCAAGAGATACCATTTCGAGACAAACCCAGCAACCGGCGGCATACCTATCATGGTGAGGGAGGCCACGGCGAAGGCTCCGAAAGTCCAAGGCATTTGACGGCCCAGACCGTTCATCTTACTGATGGATTTAAGGTGCGTTGCCACATAAATGGCCCCGGCCCCGAAAAAGAGGGTTATTTTACCGAAGGCGTGGTTCCCGATGTGAAGAAGCCCACCTTGGACGGCGTCAGTGTTGGGGGCGCCGCCAGCCAGGGTGCCTATCAAGGCCACGCCGATAATTACGTAGGAAAGCTGGCTAACGGTTGAATAGGCCAGCCGCGCTTTGATGTCGTCTTTGGTCAGGGCGATGAGGGAAGCCACTACGATGGTGAAAGCCGCCAGATAAGCAGTGGGAAGGCTGAGCCCCAAGTTGTGCATTGATTCCGAGCCGAAACCTGAGAGAATGACCCGGCTCACCGAGAACACACCGGCTTTAACAACGGCCACCGCGTGGAGCAAAGCCGAAACGGGGGTCGGCGCCACCATGGCCGAGGGGAGCCAGTTGTGGAAGGGCATGAGGGCCGCTTTGGCCAAACCGGCTATGAATAGCACGTAAGTGAGCTGGACAAGTCCGGGGTTATCCACACACATTTGGGTGGTGAAAATGCCCTTTTGAATATCGGTCAAGTTGAAATCGAGGTTGCCAACTAAGACGTAAGTCAAACCCATGGCCGGGAGCAAAAAGAGCTTGGAAGTACCCATGAGGTAAACCATATATTTTTTGGCCCCTTCAAAGGCTTCGTTGTCTTCGTGGTGAGCAACCAGCGGATAGGTGAAAACCGAGATGATTTCGTAAAAGAGATATAAAGTGAAGACGTTAGCCGACAAAGCCACGCCCACGGCCCCAAAAATGGCCACGGCAAAACAGAAGTAGTAACGTGTTTGGGCGTGTTCGTCCAAGCTTCGCATATAGCCAATATTATAGCTGGTGGCAAAACCCCACAAAAATGGCGCTATGAGGGCGAAGATTATGCCGAGACCATCGAGAGCGAAGCTGACGGTGATGCCGGGCAGAATCGTAAAGAGGTCAAGGCGCGGAATTTCCCCGGCTAAAACCGTGGGGATAAAAGTCGCCACCGAGATAAAGGTCAAGATGGCGGCCCCAAAGGACATTCCTTCGCGCACGTTTTCATTTTTGCCGGTCAGAAGCACTAAGAACGGCGCAATGAAAGTGATGATGAGGGGGAGGAGCAACAAGTAGTTATCGGTCATGATTGCGCGTCCTTCAAAGTGGTCAGGGCGTCGGTGGCCACGGTTTCAAAGCGGCGATAGACAACAACCATCATGGCCAAAACCAAGGTTGCTTCGGCGGCCGCCAGGCCCATAATGAATATGGTGGCCAACTGTCCAATGGTGTCGTCGGCCGGAGTCAATTTGGCAGCCGCCACCACCGAGAGACCGGCTCCGTTGAGCAATAGCTCCACCGAAATGAGCATCCCCACCAAGGTGCGACGAGTTGTGAGGCCCACCAAGCCAATGGCCAAAAGAAGTAAGGCCGCCAACATAAATAGAGAAAGAGGGCTGGTCATAATGCTAGTCCTTAGCTTTAAAACGCTTGTCCCAGGCCAGGAAAACACCACCGGCCATCGCTACGAGTAAGACAATGGAGATTAGTTCAAAAGGCACCACATAATAGCTCAATAAGCCTTCACCCAAACTGGCCAAGGGCGTTTCCGTGGGCAGTTCAGCTTGACTTTCGGCATTGAGGGCAATGACGGGGCCAAAGAGCACGAGGCTGGCCAAAGCCGCCAGAGCGCCGTTCGCCAGCTGGCAAAGGGAAGGCGTTTGGCGTTCTTCACCGCTGGCTGTGTTATTGACCAACATAATAGCGAAGAATATTAAAATACAAATGGCACCAATGTAAATCAAAAGTTGCATAAAGGCCATAAAGGGGCTGGCCATAAGTAGATACATACCGGCCACACCCAAGAAGGTGACTACTAAGCCGATGAGAGCCCTAACCAAGGTGCGAGCCAAAACAGCCACCAAACCACCGCCGAGGAGAAAGAGAACGTAAACGGCAAAGGCGATGTGGGCCAAAATCTCTTGGCCTAAGGCCGGCAAAACCATTTCCGACCAAGTTTGGATAAAAGACGGCACATTGGTTGTGCTTTCATTTAAGAAAAATAAGTTTGCCATAATCAAGACCTCTTGCTTTTGGCTGAAGATTTTAATTTGGCCAAAAGGTCATTGACCATATCTTCTCGACGAGTGGCTACCCAATAAATATCGTGGGAGAAGCGCAAAGCTTTAGCCGGGCAAACTTCCACGCAAGTGCCGCAGAGGCTACAGAGGGTGAAATCACTGAGCCAGGTTTCCGGGGCTTTGCCTTCTTTGGCTTTCACCACCGTAAGACAATTACTGGGGCAGGCTTTGACGCACATCATACACGAAATACACTTGTGTGCGCTAGGGTCGTCTTTACCGGGGATAAGCTCCACCGGGCCGCGGAAAGTGACCAAATCCTCATCGGGAATAGTTTCCCGGGGGAAGTGGCAGGTGAGTAGCGGAAAGCCTTCGTCTTTTTTCTTGAGCTTGAACATAATGGCAAAGGGGCCCAAGCCATAGCGAGCGGTTACCAGAAGCCCAACTATAAGAGAATAAAGACCTTTTAGGTTATCAGCAAATGCCTTAATCATAACTTAAGCCTTTGTTAAGACGATGACGAGAGCCGTCACCCACAGGTTGAGGAGCCCTAAAGGGAGCAACCATTTCCAGTTAATATTCAAAAGCTGGTCGAAACGCACGCGGGGGAATGTCCAGCGCACCCAGAGCATGAAGGTCATAAAGGCGCCCATTTTGAGGAAAGTCCACCAAAAGCCATCAAAGAAGAGGCCGTTGGAACCGCCCAAAAAGAGGACGGCCATCAAAAAGGAGACCAACATCATGGAGGTATATTCAGCCATGAAATAGAGGGCAAAACCCATGCCGGAATATTCGGTGTGATAACCGCCGGTCAGTTCCGATTCACCTTCGGGAAGGTCAAAGGGGGCGCGGTTTGTTTCACCAAAACAGGAGACCATGAAGATGAAGAAGGCCAGGGGTTGGCTGAAAATATTCCAGTTCCAAATACCACCGGATTGGCTTTCGGTGATGGTCACCAAGTTCAGAGAGCCCGTTTGGAAGGCGATGGCCAAAACAGCTAAAATCATGGGGATTTCATAGGAAACCGATTGAGCCACGCCACGAGCAGCCCCGATGATGCTATATTTATTGTTAGATCCCCACCCGCCCACTAAAACGGCCAAGCCTTCCAGCCCGGCAAAGGACAAGATGAGCAGAATACTCAACTCAATTTCCAAACCGGTCAGCCAAGGGCCGAAGGGAATGAAAAGTAGCAGCAAAAACATGGGCACCATGGACAAAACGGGCCCCAATAAAAAGAGGAAGCGATCGCACGAGCCCGGGATGGTGATTTGCTTGGCCAAAAGCTTAATGGCGTCGGCGATTGTTTGCAACAAGCCGTGGGGCCCAACTTCGTAAGGGCCGGGGCGCCTTTGAATAAACCCGGCGACTTTCCGCTCTAGCCAGACCATGATGACGCTATTGCCAATTGCCAGTAAAATCACGGCAATTAAAGCTAATAACACCTTAATAACGCTCCAGAGAGTTAGTTCCATACCTTCCTCAAATCCGTTGTTCGAGCTATTATTGTCGCATATTTTTTAACTACGACACTAAAACGTAAACTATCAGTTTTTCGGCCTGTTTACCAAACCGCTTTGGAAAACAATCGACCGAGAGGCTAGTTTATCTGTCAATTTCCGGGATAACTAAATCCAAACTACCTAAAATGGCAAAAGCATCGGCCAGCAAAGTCCCTTCGGCAACTTCCGAAAACAAGCTGAGGTTGGAAAACCCTGGAGCCCGCAATTTTACGCGATAGTTAGCTTTGCCGCCATCTGAAACCACGTGAATGCCGATTTTACCGCGCCCGCCTTCCACGGCGAAATAAGCTTCCCCGGCCGGAGCCTTCCAAGTAGCTTTGGGCGCTTTGGGGTGTCTATAAGGGCCTTCGGGCATTTTAGCCAAACATTGTTCAATGATTTTCAAGCTTTCTTTGACTTCTTGGAAACGAACAACATAGCGGCCAAAGCAATCGTCAACTTCAGAGGTGGGAATGTCGAAATCGAATTGATCGTAGACACCGTAAGGCTCGGCCCGCCGAACGTCATAGGCAATACCTGCCCCGCGCAAAACAGGCCCGGTGGCCCCATAGCGGAAACAGGTGTCGGCATCAATATGACCAATATCATCTAAGCGGCGGCGGAAAATGACGTTACCGGCCACTAAATCTTCATATACTTTAAGCCGTTCCCGTAAATAAGGGATAAACTCATTAAGTAATTTAACAAAACGAGGGGTAATATCGGCACAAACTCCGCCAAAGCGCATATAGTTCATGGTGAGACGTGAACCGGTGACGATTTGGAGCATATCATTAATTTTTTCACGTTCTTCAAAGGCATACAAAATGGGCGTGAAAGCTCCCAAGTCCAAGACAAAGGCCCCCAGCCAGAGCATGTGGGAAGCCACACGGTTGAGCTCGCAAACTAAAACTCGTAAATATTCGGCCCGCTCAGGCACTTCAACGCCACCAAGCCGCTCCATGGCCCCAACGTAAGCCCAGTTCCAAGCAATGGGGTGGAGATAATCCACCCGCCCGGTGTTGGGCAAAAATTGCGACGGGGTCTTCACTTGCCCCATGTAGTCATGCATCCGGTGGAGATAACCCAACACAGGCTCCGACCGCAAGACATACTCACCGTGGAGCTCGGCTAAAATGCGCAAAACTCCGTGAGTTGAAGGGTGCTGAGGGCCAAGATTGATAATCATGGAATCATTGGAGATTCGACCCTTTTCGAAGTTGTTGGTATAAAAATCCCCCAGCATATCGGCCGGGTTTTCGTGCATGGAATCAAAGTGAAAGGGGTTGGCAAAAATGCTTGTCATGCTGCCGGCTCCTTTTGGGCGTCAGGGTTGACTAAAGTCTCCCAAGTGGGGTCGCAAACAGTGGTTTTTCCAAATAGTTTCAAAGTCGCCATGGTGGCCAGTTCTTTATCCGGCTTAATCAAAGGCGAAGTATCGGGGGAATCGGGGTCGGTCAAAAGGGGCACCGGGTTGGGGTTCCCGATGAATTGCACGCCAAAGAAGTCGGTCGATTCCCTCTCGTGCCATTCAGCCCCTTGATATACCGAATTCAAGCTGGTGAAAACGCCATTGGGAGAAAGGGCGCGAATGGCCAAACGAATACCCGGTTCATATACGGTTGCGTAATGATAAGTGGCCACAAAACCCTCTTTCACTTTCATAACCGAAACATCTTCTAAAAAATAACCGGCTTCATAAAGGGTGCGCCCAGCCTCTGAGACCATGTTGGGAGCAAAGAAGGCTGAATAGCTAAGGCCGGTTTTGGCAAAATCGTGTTCCGAAACCACTTGAGCACCTTGGCTCGGCCAAGCTTGGTAAATTTCTTGAGCTAATTTTGTTGGGGTTGCGGCGCTCATGAGACGACCTCAGAATTAGCTACTTTAGCCTCAGCTACTTTAGTTTCAGCTGTTTTAGCTTCAACTTCTTTCACCTCAGCTTCTTTTACTTCTTTAGCTTCAGTTGCTTTCGCTTCGCCGGCGGCTTTATTTTCTTTGGCCACTTCCACTGCATCTTCTATCGGCTCCACCGGTTTCACCGGTTCCGGAACAGGCCAAAAGCGACGCCCAACGAGTTTTTCTTGAATGGCAAACACGCCTTCCAAAAGAGCTTCGGGGCGCGGCGGACAACCGGGGACGTAGACATCAACCGGCACGATTTTATCCACCCCTTCCAAAACGCTATAGTTACCATCGAATTTGAAAGGCCCACCGCTAATGGCGCAATTACCCATGGCCAAAACGTATTTAGGGGCCGGCATTTGCTCGTATAACCTGCGCACAGCCGGGGCAAATTTTTTCACCACTGTTCCGGCCACCAGCATTAAATCAGCCTGCCGCGCCGAAGGGCGGAAAACTTCAGCCCCGAAGCGAGCCATGTCCCAGCGAGCCATACTCACCGACATCATTTCAATAGCGCAGCAAGCCAGACCAAAGGTCATGGGCCAAATACTCATGGCGCGCCCCACATCGAAAACCCAATTGAGGGGGGCAACGTTTAAAAGAGGCGGTTCCGTTTGGCATTGTGCCGGATGGATGAGGCCTTGTTGTTTCAAATCGAGACTCATAAGACTATCCCTTTTGGAGCCAATATACTTGGACTTTCTTAAGTAAACGCTGATTTATTCTGCTTAGCGAATCAATCAACAAGGCACGCTGCCTCACATGAGCCCTCTCAGAACGGAAAACGATCAGGTTTTCCTCTCATTAAGGCTTGCGGCAAAGTAAGCAAATTGCTTACTTTGCAAGGAAACGCTAATTAATCAGCGTTTCCTTAAATCTTGCAATCAAAAGGCTAAGGCTGCTATAAATTATGCCAAATCAGGCTTTGGAATCAAAATCACGAACGTTAATTCGTCTTGGCCAATCAAAAACACCCTTGGCTCTAAAGTAAAGAATCGCCAAAAGAACAAAAAAGAGGAAATAGGTTAACTCAATAAAGGCCAAATAACCGGGTGCATCTTTAAAGTGGACAGCAATGGGGAAGAGGTAGAGAACGTCCACATCGAAGGCAATAAAAATGAGGGCGTATATATAATAGTTCATGCCGAAGTGCCCCCAGGCGCGATCGTGAGGAGGCATCCCGCATTCATAAGGCATCAGAAAATCACCGCCGCGAGTTTTCGGCGCAATGACAGAACTGATTAAAATCGGGGCAACGGGAAAGAGGAGACCCACTACTAAAAATAAAATAATGGCAAAATGTAAGGTGTCAAAAACCATAGCTCACCGCCAAAAACGCGCCTTTTTTATAAGGCTGGTAGTAATTATAAAAATAGAGTTTCCTCCTTTATCAGCGAGAAAACACTACAATAAGCACACCTGTCAATAACTGCTACAATATAGACCAAAGTTCCCTCAATGTCAAGGGTTTCTCCGACAAAAAAACAAATTTTTGATTTTTGATTTTTTTACTTTTGTGAGCAAATACTTTCAAACCAGCCAAGCTTTCAAAGAAGAAAGCTTCTCAGCACCAAAAGGCCGAGCTCAGTCTGATTGCGACATTTCCCCCAAAGACTTCCACGCTATTTCCGCCGCTCGATTTAAGCCTTCTTTAAACTTGGGCAGGTGGAAACCCACCTTGTGTTCGGTGCCAATGATTGTGTCTGAGATAACGAGCAAACAAGCCAATGAAGTATTGCGGAAATTTGCCGCCGCCCACAGGGCTGTGCTTTCCATATCCACAACCATAGCCCCTTTTTGCCGCTGGGTTTCAACTAAAATCTCTGTCTCCCGAAAGATGCCGTCCGTAGACCAAATGCACCCTCCCCTCACCTCTTTGGACGAGACAAATCTTTGGCTCAAAGAAACATCTGGGATTTGCGGTGCCGGGTAATGGGCAGACGTCCCTTCAGTGGAAAGTCCTCTGTCCGGCGCAATTAAATCACCTATGTGAAAATCTAAGGTCAAGCTCCCGGCCAGCCCAACGAAAACAACTTCCTGCGCACCTCGTCTCACCAATTCTTCCAAAGCCATAACCGCCATGGGAGCCCCCAAGACCGGGCCGGCTAAAAAAGAATCTTGGCCCACATAGAGCTTGGTCATTTGACCAAAAAGCGGAGAACTTTCCACCAAAGATGTGGGGGCCGATCTACGCAAAACACGCAAATCAAAACCGGCGGCCGCCAAAATCCCCCGCCCGGGAATTATCTGCTTATGAGGCGATTGGGGAAAAGCTATTTCGCGATCACTCATAATTTCAAGCTCACAAAATCAACATGGCATCGCCATAGCTATAAAAGCGGAAACGAGCTTTCACGGCTTCATTATAAGCGGCCATGATTTTTTCTCGTCCGGCCAAAGCCGCAACTAACATTAACAAGCTGGAACCCGGCAAGTGAAAATTCGTAAGGAGCCCATCAACAACTTTAAACCGATAGCCCGGACGAATAAAGAGATCGCCCCGGCCGCTATATTCCCTCAACTCCCCCTCTCGGGCGGCCCACTCCAAAGAACGCACGGTGGTCGTGCCCACCGCTATCACCGGGCGCCCTTCTTTTTTAGCCAGCCCTACGGCCGCAACAGTATCTTGAGGGACTGTGATGTGTTCTTGATGCAATCGCCCGCTGGTCAGTTGTTCAGCGGTGAGGGGCATAAAAGTTCCGGCCCCCACTTTTAAGGTGATAAAGGCTGTTTCAATCCCCATGCTGGTCAAGGTGGTAAGCATTTCCGGTGTAAAATGGAGCCCCGCTGTGGGGGCCGCCACCGCACCGGATTCTTGGGCATAGACAGTCTGGTAGCGTTCTTCGTCGTCAACATTTGCCGACCGTTTGATATAGGCAGGCAGAGGAAGGTGACCAACGCGACCTAAAACAGCTTCCGGCTCATCGTTAAAGTGAAAGCGCACCAAACGGCGACCACTTTCGGGGTCGATTTCTAAAATTTCGGCAGTTAATTTTTCAGGGTTGTCAGGGCGTTCAATAAGAAATTCAAAAGGCG
Organism: uncultured Thermodesulfobacteriota bacterium; assembly: GCA_964368195.1. Taxonomy (GTDB): domain Bacteria; phylum Desulfobacterota; class Desulfarculia; order Adiutricales; family Adiutricaceae; genus Adiutrix. The sequence goes on along the minus strand of CAYJAF010000040.1, from coordinate 2,375 downwards.
GCTTGACTTTACGCCCGGGGCGAACCAAGCACCACAAATCATAGGCCCCTTTGGGAGATTTTGCCTCGGGCGGTTCCAGAATAAAAAACTCCACCGGCTTTCCCTCTCCGCTCCCTCCTATGCGGTTCCCCCAAAGGCGACAGGGCGTAACCCGCACTTGGTTGAAAATGAGCAAAGCTTTGTCGGGCAATAGCTTTGGCAAATCACCAAAGTTGTGCTTGGCCAATAAATCCTGGCGCCTATCCAAAAGCATAAGCCGCGAGCCCCCCCGTTTTAAGGGCGGCTCTTGGGCAATGAGTTCCGGGGGAAGCACAAAGGCATAATCTGTCAGTTGAGGCAAAATGTCCATGAGATCCACTATTAATAATGTTACACAGCTTGTTCTGTAAATTCAATGACCTTTTTGGAACGCCATTTGCCTGTGCGAAAACGCATGGTCACCATGCTGGTTAAGGACAATATATAAATTACATAAAAAGTCCAAAGGCTGTGAACAGTGACGAAATCAAAAGTAAAAAGAAGCCAAACGGGCAACAAAAGAAAACCAAAAACGCCCACAGCCATAATGCCCATGGGCACCCAAACGTCTCCTGCTCCACTTAAGGCACCGAAATAACAGAGGTAAAATCCATCAAAAAGTGTATAGATTACCACAAAACGCAGGAGCATGGTGCCAAGCTCAACGAGCTGGGCGGCCTCTTGAGGGTCGTAGTGCTCAGCTAAAAAGAGTTTCAACAAAGGAGCCGGAAAACCCAAAAACAAAACCATGATAAAGGAAATGTAAATGCCGCTAATAACAAGCCCGCTGGTTACAGCTCGAGCTGCTTCTTCGACGTTTTCTCGCCCGATGGATTGCCCCACTAAAATGCTGATTGCCGCCCCCACTCCTATTAAAGGAAAGAAGCTCAGGACTTCAATGGAGAAAACGATATTGTTGGCAGCTAGATAAAACTCACCTAAAGAGCCTATAACAAAGGCAAAAAAAGTGAAGCCCGCCAGCTCTAAAAAGCGCTGCATCCCCCCCGGGATACCGAAAGAAATCAAGCGGCGAATCAATTCAAAATCCAGAGCTCTTTCAGCAAAGACGTGGCTATTTTTTTTACGATTAAAAATGAGTACCGTAAAAAAAACAACCATCATCAGCCAAGAAAAAACCGTGGCCACCCCGGCCCCCACAATGCCCCATTGGGGGGCGATTTGAATTCCTCCATAGTTAAGGCCGAATACTAAGGCGTAAGTAAGTGGAATATTAATGAAAGCCCCAAATAAATTACCCCACATCACCGCCCTTGTGTGCCCCAGCCCCGCCAAATAAGATGACAGGGCAAAATAGAGAAGATTCAGAAAAGCAGGCAAGACCAAAATGCGATAATAGACAACTTCCAACTTTTGGACGTGTTCGGGGTGGCCGCCTATTTCAAAAATTAAGGGAGCCAAAAAGTAAGTCGAGGCCAGCATTGCGCCAAAAATGAAGGAGAGATAGATGCCCTGCCACAGGGAAGCCGCCGCCCGCATTGGTCGCCCGGCCCCGGTATATTGTGCAGTGAAAACACTAACATAGGCAATAAGCCCTTGAAAGAAGGAAGCAATCGTCACCATGGCCACGCCGGAGGGCAAAGAGGCAGCAATGGCTTCCAGAGAATAGCGGCTCAAAAACAGACGGTCAGTAAAAAGCATGGCCGAAACTGAGATGTTAGAGGCGATAAGCGGCAGGCAAATGCGCAGAACATCGCGATAGCCATTGGTGCCGTGCCAACGGTTTCGTGGGTGTAGAGATTTAATACGCGCCCAAAGAGAGGGAGTTTCCGGCTCTGAAGCTGCGGAGTTCTGTGCCATTTTATTCCTTTATGCCACCGAACATGGAACCATGGTAGGCGCGATTAGTGTGGGCGCAATTTAGTCTTGACAAGCGGGGCACCATCTCTCGCCCACTTCTCCATGGGTGAGCTCCTTATCTTCAGAAAACTGCCAACGACTTTTTCTTTAATTATAGCGTATTTTTACACTGAGGAAAAGTGATTTTTAAATGCGCCTACGGGCGGCAGAGCCGCCTGCCAATGCCGACGTCGCTTCGCTTGCTTTGAGGAGAACAAGTGACCTTAGTTTCCGAGTAGGGGCTATTTCCGACGCCGCTTCGCTTATTTTGGCAAGAACAAGAAGCGTTTGTTGCCGAGTAGTAGTCATTTATTTTTGCTCCGCTCTAACCCTCTACTCGGAGACGAAAGTGGCTTGTTTGAGATGTAGTAAGCTTGGCCCTATGGGCCAAGCGGCATCGGGCAGATGCGAAGCATCTGTGGGTGCAGGGCGAACGCCCTGCCCAATGGGCCAAGCGGCATCGGGCAGATGCGAAGCATCTGTGGGTGCAGGGCGAATGC